>MEOR01000154.1 GCA_001769295.1 Bacteroidetes bacterium GWF2_49_14
AGTCGCGCTTGCTCGGTCTTGCCGTTGTAATCGATCTTCCCGGAATAAATATGCAGGGTGTCGGCTTTGATAATATGAACCCTTGAAAATCCCTTGAAATGACTGTTGGCCTGATCAAGATAGGCACTGTCACAGGTTAGCAGCAGGTTTTTATGTTTCATCCAGACATTGCCGAGCAGCCTCTGGATTCCTTTTCCCATCGATTCGTCGTACTCGATGATATCGGCGCTGAAATCGACTATCCGCGCCTCCTGCGACAGCCCGGTCCATAACGGGCAGAGCAGCAGGGCCGCAGCCAGGATGATCTTAGGCGAGCATCTCATGGATGATATCTTCCACCGAGATTCCGCGGGCTTCAGCTTTGTAATTCCTTATAATCCGATGCCTCAGGATGGCAGGCGCAATGGCTCTTACATCTTCAATGTCAGGAGAATATTTGCCGTGCAGTACCGCATGTGTTTTTGCACCGACAATCAGGTATTGCGATGCACGCGGACCTGCACCCCAAACCAGGAACTCCTTGGCCATCGGGTGTGCAAATTCGCTGGTGGCACGCGTTTTCGAGGCTAGCTTTACCGCAAATTCAATCACATTATGATTGGCAGGGACTCGTCGGATCAGATCCTGGTATTTCAGGATCTCTTCCCGGCTGATCACCTGGTTAAGCCTAACCTCATTTTCCGAAGTGGTTCGCCGGACAATCGTGATCTCGTCTTCAAAAGCGGGATAATCAAGGAGAATATTAAACATGAACCGGTCGAGCTGAGCCTCTGGCAGGGGATAGGTTCCCTCTTGTTCGATCGGATTCTGGGTGGCCAGTACGAAGAAAGGATCCTGCAATGCATACCGGGTGCCGCCTGAGGTTACCGAATGCTCCTGCATGGCTTCCAGCAGGGCCGACTGTGTTTTGGGCGGGGTGCGGTTAATCTCATCAGCCAGGATCATGTGGGCAAACAAAGGGCCCTTAACAAATTTAAACTGCCGGTTGGAATCGAGAATCTCAGTCCCGATGATATCCGACGGCATAAGGTCGGGTGTAAACTGGATCCTCTTAAAATCCAATCCCAAAATCTGTGCAATCGTGGTAACCAATAGGGTTTTCGCCAACCCGGGAACCCCAACCAGCAGGCAATGACCCTTGCTGAAAATACTGATCAGAACCTCCCTGAGAACCTGATCCTGGCCAATAATCACCTTCTGGATTTCATTGAAAAATCGTTCGTACGAAACCTTTAAACTATCGACAGCCTGTTTATCGTCCATGATAATCGTTTAATGTTAACCGGGCGCACGCCGCGCGCACACCGTGCGCACACCGTGCGCAAACCGGGCGCACGCCGTGCGCCCCTACTTCACCCATCCTTTTCGCTCAAAATCACAATTCCTGAAATCCGGATTGATCAGTATATACATGCTCTTCTGCTTCTTTTCGATCCAGTCATTCAGAACGTCCTGCCTTCGTTGATTCAGCGCAAGCGACTGTAAATAAGGGTAATCCAGCTTCAGGTCAGCCTTATGAGCCGGACGTCTGGATTTTATCGAAATAATTTTGAATACGGGTTTGTTATTGGCATCCCGGGTCTCAAAAATCTGAGAGATCTCACCAACCTTAAGGTTCCGGATGGCATCCATAACTTCGCGGGACAATTCCTGCGGCTCAAACCAGGTGGTATTACGGTTCTGTGAAGCAGGATTCTGCGGATCGCCATTGTTTAACAGAAGTCCGCCATTGCTCCGCGTATCTTTCTCTTCGGAATAACGCTGTGCTGCTGCCTCAAACGTAATTTTCCCTTCGCGGATGGCCGTGGATATGCTGTCAAGACGGCCGCGGATTGCGGCTTTTTCTTCGATGGAGGGCTTGGGTGTCATCAGGATATGGCGTACATTGATGAGGTCTCCGCGTCGCTCAATCAGCTGAATGATGTGATAGCCAAAATCGGTTTTAACGACACGTGATACATCATTCCCCTTCAGGTTAAAGGCTACTGCTGCAAACTCGGGCGCCAGTGTGCTCCGGGGCTGAAAATCTATGACACCGCCGGAACCGGCTGAAGCCTCATCCTCTGAATAAAGGACTGCCAGCGTTGTGAAACTCTCACCCTTGAGAATACGCTCCCGGAATTCATTGAGCCGGTTTTGTATGCGGGTTATCTCGGATTCAGAAACGGAAGGCTTTAACACGATTTCGCGGATTTCAAGAGTCTCGGGTCTCAAAGGAACCTGGTTGGAAGGCATATTCTTGTAGAACTTCTGCACTTCCGACGGCGTAACTTCAATCCCTTTGGTTATCTCGTCACTCATCCGCCTCGAAATCATGTTTTCTTTCTGCGGTTTGAAGAGGTCCTGTTTGATCTCAAGGATCGTTTTTTTGAAATAGTTTGCCAAATTCTCTTCTGAACCTAGCTCATAAATATAGTTTTGAAGTTTATTTTCGACCTCTCGCTGAGCCTCATCGTCGGTAACCATGATACTGTCGATCTCCGCCTGGCTCAAAAGGAGTTTGTTAACCAGCAGGGATTCCAGGAAGTAGCACCTGGGATCGCCGGCGAGTCCCATAATTTCTGTCCGGAATTGAATCATCTGGTTTTCAATGTCAGATTGAAGGATCGGATATTTTCCGACTACTGCGATCACCCGGTCAATGATCACCGGATCTTTTTGCCCAACCACCTGGGCATTTAAGGACAACGATGCCGGCAGAACAAGCATCATCAGTACAAATGGAAAAAGCAGCCGTCCGGCTGCCCTGGTAAACGCTTGCTCAGTTTTCATAAACCTCAACTTCGTTGTGTATAACAGATTCATTGTAAATGGATTCCTCCAGTTCCTGAAGGAATTTAATCTTTCTTTTGTTCAGAAGAATATCGATGATCTCGTGCCTCACATACTCGGGAGGGCCGACCTCACCGGGAAGCTTGAAATCAATAATTCTGACAAAATGGAAATAACGGTCATCCTCAGCCTCAAGATATTTGTACTGCTGGAGGAATTGCTTCGGGTCGTCAACATTGCCCGGGATCTTCTGCATCAGTGAATTAAAGGACAGCCAGCTCTCCTCAAATGATTCCGTGTATTCCGCCTGCTGGGCCCCGAGGTCAACAAGGCGCTTGTATGCCAGTTCTCCGGTTGAATGTGCCAGATCCTTGAACTCCCGCAGGCGGCTTGATGATCTCGGAATCCGGAAATAAACCCCTTTGACGATCGGCACCTGCAAAAGGAAATTCTGCCGGTATTGATTGTAGTACCCCGAGATCTCAGACTCTGAAACCACCGTGTCAAGCTTCTGGGCTACCATCAGCTTTTCATACTCGTAAATTAGCAGGGAGGTCCGATACTCTTCGATCTTCTGCACCAGGTCGCGCTGGGCCATGGTAAGGTTGAATTCAGCCTTATTGACCACCGCTTTTCTTTTAAGCCATAGTTCGATGTGTGACTTAACCAGTGTGGCGCTGTCTTCGGGACTCATCCCCTCTGTCAGGAGTCCGGTAACATCACTGGGATACAGGTAATTATTATACGCCCTTGCAATCGGCTTCTCATCATTCCTCCGATGTCCGTTATTACAGGAAACAACCAACAGGATCAGGAGTATGATTAAAGAGCCGTTGTGCATCGGATCAGATTTTGATCTTTGAAAGAACATCCTGATTTACTTTAACCGGAAACTTCTGCCGCAGTGACTTAACCCATTCCTTTTCCAGGTAATCCTGAAAATCTGCAGTGACCTGCCCCCGGTTATCTTCGAGCTTCTTGGACCTGGGCTCTACCACTTTATTGATCCAGACAAAAACCTTGGTATCCTGCTCACTGACTATTTCTGAAGCACCGGGTTTCCATTTGATCTGGTCAATGATCCAGCTGTCGCCTTTTGTATAAAGCTTGTCTTCGATCTCAAAGCTGTTACCGTTAAATTTTCCCGTAATTTCTCCGAGAATGTTCTGGATGGTGGTTCCATCGCATCCGCCTTTACACTTCTTCAACATGACGGAACGATACTCTTCAACCATTTTTTGGAGATTATTGGAGCCTTTGGCATAAATCATTACCGCGTCAAGTCGTTCCGGCCACATGTATTGGTTCTGGTGTGCGGCAAAATAGTCTTTCAAGCCGGTGGTATCCAGGGTTGCCTTCGACCAAACCATCCGGTCGGTAATTTCGAAGAGCAAATTGCCGTCGTGAAATTCCTGATAAAGGTCGCGGAACTCAGGGTACTTTCGGTCAAGCTGCAGTTCCTCATACTCAAGAATCTTTAATTTCGAGAATTCACCAAACTTTTCGTCAACGAATTCCGCGATAGTCCTGACGGTGCTTTCACGCTGATTCAAGGCCAGGAATTTTGCAAAGTCATTCTGCCGGACGGTGAGGTTGCTGAGTGTGAAAAGTACTCCCGTTTTTTGCAGTGAAGGGTTTGGATCCCAACGGCCTTCGAAAACGGACGGATCCACCAGCCGGTAAAACTCCTCCAGGTTAGCCTGATTCAGGTTGTAGGTATACTCTTTTTTTAGTTTGGCCACAACAGCCTGCTCGCTCTTCATTGCCCGGTCCGGGCTGCGGTTTATTTTCTGATAGAGTCCGTTGCGGGCCTCTTCAAAGGTCTCGGGTGGTTTTTTGTCGAGCAACCGGATAATGAACCAGCCCAGTGAAGTTTCCACCGGTTCGGTCAGATCACCTGGATTTTTCAGAGCATATGCTGCTTCATCAAAAGCGGGCTCCCTTTCCCTGGGTCCGATCCAGAAACCTGCATCACCCTTGACAGCCATGGTCCGATCATCAGAATATTTACGGGCAAGCTCCCCAAAGTCGGCTCCGGTGCGGAGCTGGATATAGATATTTTGGATTTCCTCCTTGATCTTGGCTTTTTCTTCGTCGGTTGTAGTATAATTAACAGACTTCCAGATGGTTGCGATCTGAAGTTTGCCTTTTGAAGGCTGTTTGTCAGTTACTTTGATCAGGTGGTAGCCGAACTGGGTCCTCACAGGCATTGAGATTTCACCTGGCTTTTGGGTAAAAACAGCGGTTTCAAACGGATAAACCACCTGAAGCACCGGGAAATACCCAATATCTCCGCCGTTGGTTGCTGCAGAGACATCATCACTCACTTCCCTGGCAACTGCCTCAAAAGATTCTCCCTTAACCAGCCGGTCGCGGATTGCCATTGTTTTTCTATAGGCCAGCAACGTGTCGGCCGCCGGGGCATCCATTTTGATACCAACCAGGATGTGGCTGGCCCGGACCTCAAATTTTCCTCTTTCATAGGCTTCCCTTACAAGATCTTCGGTAATCTGCTTATCCAGCAGATAGGGTTTTGCCAATTGGGACCTTTGTGTTGCCAGTTCTTTTTTAAACTGTGCAGAGGTGTCCAGTCCCTGTGATTCTGCTTCCCGCACCTTCAGTTTAAAGTTGGTGAAAAGCTCAAAGGATTCCTTAAGGTCCGTTTTCTGGCTTGCCAGATTGGATTTGTTTTTGTTCAGAATCCTTACAAATTCGGAGGCATAAACCGGTTTGTCGCCGATGGTCATGAGCACAGCTTCCTGGTTTTGGGCCTGAACCCCTGTGAATACGCCTAAGGCAGTTATTGCTATCGAAAATAAAACACCTTGCTTCATAGTAAGTATATGGTTAATTATTGAACCTGGATAAAACGAATGAGAATCCGATTTGGTATTGAAAACTACCCCTCCCTTGAATAATTCGGTGACTCGCGGGTGATGGTGACATCGTGCGGATGGCTTTCAATCATGCCGCTGGTGGTTATCCTGACAAACCGTGCCTGCTGCAGCTCCCTGATGTTTGTGGCTCCGCAATAGCCCATACCTGCCCGGAGCCCCCCAACCATCTGGTAAATAACCTCATTGAGCGATCCTTTGTAGGGAACGCGTGCTGCGATGCCTTCGGGAACAAGTTTCTGGATCTCATCTTCCATGTCCTGGAAATACCGGTCCTTTGAACCTTTTTGCATGGCCTCTATAGATCCCATGCCCCGGTAGGATTTGAACTTTCTTCCCTGGTAAATTATGGTTTCGCCTGGTGATTCTTCAGTTCCGGCAATCAGGGAGCCAGCCATGATCGAATCGGCACCTGCGGCAAGAGCTTTGACGATGTCACCCGAATACCGGATTCCGCCATCGGCAATCACAGGAATGTCTTCGTTACGTAATGCTTTTGCTACCTCATAAATCGCTGAAAGCTGCGGAACACCGACACCGGCAATCACCCGCGTGGTGCAGATGGATCCTGGCCCTATCCCGACCTTAACCCCTGAGGCACCTGCCCGTAGAAGGGCTTTTGCAGCCTCGCCCGTTCCAATATTCCCGGCAATAAATTCAATCTCCGGAAATCTGGCTTTTGATTTCTTCAGGGTTTCAATAACGCCGATGGAGTGCCCGTGAGCCGTATCGATAACTATTGCATCAACACTTGCAGCAACCAGGGCGGAGACCCGGTCAAGCGTGTCAGGGGTGGTTCCGACTCCTGCAGCCACCCTCAGCCGGCCACGCTCATCCTTGCACGCATTTGGCCGGTCTTTGGTGATGGTGAGATCTTTATATGTAAGAAGGCCTATAAGCCTGAAGTCCTTGTCAACCACCGGCAATTTTTCAATCTTATTCTTTTGCAGAATATCCGCCGCCTTGTCGAGGTTTGCGGTTTCAGTAGTCGTTATCAGGTTGTCACACGTCATCACCTCACTGATCAGGCGGCTCTCATCACGCTCAAAACGCAGGTCCCGGTTAGTGACAATTCCGACAAGCTTGCGATTTTCGTTAATAACCGGAATCCCGCTGATCTTGTATTCGTTCATCAGGTGGTGTGCATCTCCAACCGTCTGGTTTGGACGAATGGTAACCGGATCCATGATCATCCCGTTTTCTGCCCTCTTAACTGATATCACCTGCCTGGCCTGGTCTTCAATCGACATATTCTTATGGATGACCCCGATACCTCCCTCGCGAGCGATGGCCAGAGCCATTGCAGCCTCCGTAACCGTGTCCATGGCTGCCGATACAATGGGAGTATTTAAAAGGATCTTTTGCGTGAACCGCGTGGTGACATCCACATTCCTGGGTATAACTTCTGAGTAAGAAGGAATTAACAGTACATCATCGAAAGTGAGACCCTCGAAATCAACTTTATCTGCAAAGAATGACATAATATTAGATTTTTTTGGGTAGATTTTATGGGGTAGATTTTACGGGTGATTTTATGGGTGATTTTATGTTCTGATAAATTTGCGCTAAATTACAAATTTCTCAGCGAATTGGAGACGTACCACAAAATACTGAGCGATTACTGGGGTTTCACGGAGTTTCGGCCCTTACAGGAGGAGATCATCAGGTCTGTGATGATGAACCATGATACGCTCGCCCTGATGCCTACCGGCGGTGGAAAATCACTCACTTTTCAGGTCCCCGCACTGGCGCGTGACGGTCTTTGCCTGGTAATAACCCCGTTGATCTCCCTGATGCAGGATCAGGTGGAGAATCTCAAAGCCCGGAAAATCAAGGCGGTAGCCATCCACTCCGGCCTTACCTCGTTTGAACTGGACATAGCCCTGGATAATTGCATTTACGGCGATTTCAAATTCCTCTATCTCTCCCCGGAGCGGCTGGGTACTGACCTGTTCCTGAAACGGATGGAGAGCATGAATATCAACCTGATAGCCGTTGATGAGGCACATTGCATATCCCAGTGGGGCTATGATTTCAGGCCGTCCTACCTGCAGATTGCAAATATCAGGAAACTGCTGCCGGATGTTCCGGTTCTGGCCGTGACTGCTACGGCAACGCCTACCGTGGCTGAGGATATTCAGGAAAAGCTTCTTTTCAAAGAGAAAAACGCCATCCGCCAGTCATTCGAAAGAAAGAACCTTGTTTATCTTGTTCGAAAAACGGAAGACAAGAACGCCTACATGCTGAAAATTTTGACCAAGCAGTCGGGCAGCGGAATCATTTATGTTAGAAATCGAAAGAAAACCAGGGAAATAGCAGAGTTTCTGCGGGCAAACGGAATCCCGGCACTATTCTATCACGCCGGGCTGGATACCCGCGAGCGCAAACAGAAACAGGATGAATGGACCCGGAACAAGGTCCGGGTAATTGTGGCAACCAATGCTTTCGGCATGGGCATTGACAAGCCGGATGTACGAACCGTCATCCACGCCGATTTGCCTGATTCTCCCGAGGCTTATTTCCAGGAAGCAGGCCGGGCTGGCCGCGATGGCAAGAAAGCCTATGCGGTTCTCCTCTATCAGCCTGCTGATAAGCTGTCGCTGGAGAAAAGCCATAACGTAAGGTTTCCGGATGTGGAAACCATCCGGAGAATCTATCAGGCCCTGGGCAACTATTTCCAGGTTATTCCGGGATCGGGCAAGGGTCAGGTTTTTGATTTTGACCTGATGGATTTCTGCCAGAAATTCAGTTTTCATTCTCTCATTGCGTACCATGCCCTCAAACACCTTGAAAGATCGGGCTACATCGAACTGACAGAAGACATCGACCTCCCGGCCAGGGTTCATTTCCGGATCGACCGCGATGAATTGTATAAATTTCAGGTGGCAAACGACCGATACGATGCGGTAATTAAACTCATGCTTCGCGCCTATTCGGGCATGTTTTCCGATTTTGTAAAAATCGATGAACATAACCTGGCTGCCAAGGCCAAAGTGACTCCGGAACTGGTGATGAACGCCCTGTCATCCCTGAATAACATGGGCGTTCTCTATTACCTGAAACCCAAAAAAACGCCCCATATCATATACACCGCCGAACGGCTCGACGACAAATCCCTGCTGTTCGGAAAAAGGGAGTACGAAGAACAGGAATCCATGGTCCGTATGCGGATGGAGACCATGATTCACTATGCAACCACGGCTTACCGCTGTCGTTCGCAGATGCTCCTGATGTATTTTGGTGAAATGGATCCGTTCCCCTGCAAGCAATGCGATGTTTGCCTCGGGCCAGTTGAAGCGCGGCCTGGTTCGGCCGACAAGGTGCAGATTCAGCAGGAGATAAAAGCAATACTGGAAAAGGGACCGGTTGACATGCCCCGGCTTAACAGCCTGATTGGTCACGACCTGGCTCATATAACAGCGGTTCTTGATGAATTGCTGGAATCCGGACGCGTCCGGATGCACGAAGGATTGCTGCAATGGATAATGGAAAACGAATAAAACGGATATATTTGAAACTCAAATTTCAGTTTATCCATGACCTTTGCGAGCCATATTGAACCCGATGAAATCAACGCACTTCCGCTAACCAGTTTCAGCGGCGCCATCCATGTGATCAATACCCGGGAAGAAGCAGATTCAGCAGTCAAAATCCTGAAAAGGCACAGGTTTATCGGATTTGATACGGAAACCCGGCCTACATTTAAAAAGGGCAACCTGAATCCGGTGTCACTCCTCCAGCTTTCGACACAAAAGGAGGCTTTCCTGTTCCGACTGAACAAGCTGGGAAACCACGCCGGACTCTGCAGGATTCTGTCCAGCAGGAATGTGATAAAGGTAGGGGCTGCCATTCATGAGGACATCCGCTCGGTTAAAAATGTGTTAACCTGCGAATTGAACGGAATTATTGACCTCCAGGAGATTGTCAAAAACTACGGGATAGAGAATCTCGGCGTAAAAAAACTGGCCGGGATCGTTCTTGGCATTCGCATCTCAAAATCGCAGCAATTGTCAAATTGGGATGCTGAAGAGCTCACCGAAGCGCAGCAAAGTTATGCTGCAACAGATGCCTGGGTAACCCTCGGGATTTATCTCAAACTACGTCAATCCGAGAAAAAATGAATCCTGCCGAATGGTTGCAGTTTACCGAAGGCCTCCGGAAAGACCCGGGGCAGTCGGGCGGAGCCCTCAACTGGTCTCTTCCCGGCAAGGCGCTCGGCATCCTGTCGGATCTTCTGGATTCTTTGGAACCCGCTGAGGCCGACAATGTGCGTGCCAAGCTCGCATCCTGGTCATCGGTTGTCATAAATGAACTTGGGCTCGGCAGCCTTTCCCTGTCGGCCGTTTTCCTGGCACTCCCCTATAACCGGGGACTGATACCATCGGAAAAAATCAAGTCTGAATTTTGCGGTCCTTTAGTTGATATTCTGGATGGCCTGAAAAAGATTGAGGGCCTGAATACCAGCCGGACCCGCATCCATGCTGATAAATTTATTCACCTGCTACTAAGTATTTCAAATGACGTCCGGGTTATCCTGATAAAGACCGGTGAAAAACTGGCCGACATCAGGGCAGCGGAAACCATCGGGGATGCAGCCAGGCTCCAGCTTGCCCATGAGACTTCCGATCTGTTTGCTCCAATAGCCCACCGGCTTGGATTATACAGGGTTAAGAGCGAGCTTGAGGAAACAGGGATGAAATTTCTTCACCCGGATACCTATGCCGCAATCTCTCAAAAACTTGAGCAGACCCGCACCAACCGGGATGAGTTTATCTCCAGGTTTATCGGACCACTGAAAAAGGAACTTGAAGCCAAGGGATACCACTGCGATATCAAGGGCAGGACCAAGGCCATTCCTTCCATATGGAAAAAAATGATTCAGCAGGGAGTTGATTTTGAAGAGGTTTATGATCTTTTTGCAATCCGGATCATCCTGAATAATGTCTCGGATCAGGAAAAAGCGGATTGCTGGCAGATCTACTCCATTGTTACAGATACCTATCAGCCCAATCCGAACCGATTGCGCGACTGGATATCCACGCCAAAACTGAACGGGTACGAGTCTCTTCACACAACGGTGATTGGTCCCGAGGGTCGCTGGGTTGAAGTTCAGATCCGAACCCGGAGAATGGACGAGGTGGCTGAGAAAGGGCATGCCGCGCACTGGAGATATAAGGAAAACCGTGGTGACTCCGAGAGTAGCGAATGGCTGGCCCAGATTCGCGGTGCCCTGGAAATGCCTCAGACTCAACCTAATGAAGCGACAAATCGGGCTAAACATGAATTATACTCCGATCAGATTTACATTTTTACCCCCAGGGGCGATCTTCTGAAGCTTTCTTCCGGCGCTACCGTCCTGGATTTTGCCTTTGCTGTTCACAGCGATGTGGGCTACCATTGCACCGGCGGCCGCGTTAACAATCAAATGGTCCCGATCCGGCATAAACTCACGAATGGCGACCTCGTGGAAGTGCTCACGTCACAGCAGCAGAAACCGAAAACGGACTGGCTCAACTGGGTAGCCTCAAGCAAGGCCAAAGCACGGATCAAAAGGTTCCTTAAAGAGGCCGACTATAAGGATACCGACATCGGCAAGGAGATGCTGAAACGGAAGCTGGGTCAGTGGCGGATTAAATTCGATGTTTCTACGATACAACGGGTTGTCAATTGGCTGAACCTGAAAGATACATTGGAATTGTACCAGCAGATTGCCGACAGCCGCATCGACCTGGCCTCGATTCGTGAATACCTCCGGGACAAAGCTCCTGCAGAGCTGCTGAAGGAAAAACTGACAGCTGTTAAATCGGTTGAAAGCTATGTCAAAACCACGTCCCAGCAGCAGGATTATCTGGTTATTGATGACAAGCTGGATAATGTCGACTTCCGTTTGGCCAAATGTTGTAACCCGATATTCGGAGATGAGGTTTTCGGATTTGTTACCGTTAAGGATGGAACCAAGATCCATCGCGTTAACTGTCCGAATGCCCCCCAGATGATCGAAAGGTACCCATACAGGATTGTAAAGGTCCGGTGGACCGATTCCCACGGAACGACAGCCTCCTTTACCGTAAATATTTCCATCAACGGAAAGGACGACATCTCCGTTGTCAACGAAATCAGCCGCCTCATCTCTTCAGATCTGAAAATCAGCATGCGGTCGATGAATATAATTGCCCGGGATGGTCTTTTTGAGGGAGTCTATACACTGATTGTCCAGGACCGTCCGCATTTGGAAACCATTATGAACAGGATCCGGCGAACACGGGGCGTTTTCTCCGTGTACCGGTCTGATGATTAGAAACTATGAACGAAATTCATGTCAACGCTATTGCAGGCAATCTGAGTATTGAATCCTGGCAGGTAAGAAACACGCTCCATTTGTTTGAAGAGGGGGCTACCATTCCTTTCATCAGCCGCTACCGCAAGGAAAAAACCGGAAGCCTGGATGAGGTTGCACTTCTGGAAATCCGGAAACAATCAGAAAAGATGGCGGAGCTGGATGCGCGCCGCCTGGCTATTCTGGAAAGTATTTCCGGTCAGGAACTGCTGACCCCTGAGCTTGAGGAGAAGATTAAGCATGCGGCGACACTGACCGAGCTCGAAGACCTCTACCTGCCCTATAAGCCGAAAAAGAAGACGAAGGGAACAAGGGCAAAGGAAAAGGGGCTTGAGCCGCTGGCGAAAATGATCATGGCACAGCGTGAAGGGGATCCGGTAGCTATGGCCTCCCGGTTCCTGAATGACCAGGTTGCTTCGGAAGAGGAGGCATTGGAGGGTGCCCGGGATATCATCGCAGAATGGGTCAACGAGGATCAGCGGGTACGAAACATGCTCCGAAGGTACTTCGACCGTGATGCCCTGATCACATCCAGGGCAGTCCACGGAAAGGAAGAGGAGGGAGCCAAGTTTTCCGACTATTTCTCCTTCAGCGAGATTCTCAGGAAATGCCCGTCGCATAGACTTATGGCAATATTCCGTGGTGAACGGGAAGGGTTTCTCCGGGTTACTGTGGAACCGGATGAAAAAGAGGCGATTGAAAGAGTTAATGAACTGGTGGCCCGTGCGCGTAATGGTTCGGCTGAACAGGTGAAAATGGCCGTCAGGGATGGGTATAAAAGGCTGCTGGAACCCTCGATTGAAACCGAGTTCAGGAATATCTACAGGGATCGGGCTGATAATGAGGCCATTAAGGTGTTTACTGATAATCTTCAGCAATTGCTGCTGATGCCCCCCCTCGGAGAAAAAAATATTCTCGCCATTGACCCCGGTTTCAGGACCGGTTGCAAGGTGGTATGCCTCGACCGGCAAGGAAACCTGGTGCACAACGAAACAATCTTTCCGCATCCGCCGCAACGGGAAACCGCAATAGCCGCAAAAAAAATCAAGTCACTGACAGATGCCTATAAAACCGATGCAATAGCCATCGGGAATGGCACTGCAGGTCGTGAAACCGAGTATTTTATTAAGAATTATATCCGGTTTGAAAGAGATATCGAAGTATATGTGGTCAGTGAAAACGGTGCGTCAATTTATTCGGCTTCGGATGTTGCGAGGGAAGAGTTCCCCCAGTATGACGTCACTGTACGCGGATCCGTATCCATCGGTCGCAGGCTCATGGACCCGTTGGCAGAATTGGTTAAGATCGATCCGAAATCCATTGGGGTGGGGCAGTACCAGCACGATGTCGATCAGAAGAAGCTGCAGGAAAGCCTTGATCACGTGGTGATAAGCTGTGTGAATCGTGTTGGTGTTCAGGTTAATACAGCCAGCCGTTACCTGCTTACCTACATCTCGGGATTGGGACCGGCCCTGTCGAAAAACATTACGGACTACATCCGCGAAAACGGGCCGTTCACCAGCCGGGAGGAGTTGAAGAAGGTACCCCGGCTGGGCGCCAAAGCGTTTGAGCAGGCAGCCGGTTTTCTTAGGATTCGCGGGGGCCGGCATCCGCTTGATGACAGTGCGGTCCATCCCGAAAGGTACCCGCTGGTTGAGAAAATGGCATCGGATATCGGATGCACGGTAAGCGACCTACTGACGGATCATGCAAGTAGATCGCAGATCAAACTGGAGAATTATGTTACAGGTGATGTCGGAATGCCTACTCTCAATGACATTATGGATGAGTTGAGCAAACCGGGCAGGGATCCACGCGGGAAAATCAAGCTCTTTGAATTCTCCGAGGATGTACATCAGATCGAAGACCTTAAACCGGGAATGATACTACCGGGCATTGTGACCAATATTACCCGGTTCGGGGCATTTGTGGATGTCGGTGTCAAACAGGACGGCCTTGTCCACGTATCGCAACTGGCCGATAAATATGTGTCAGATCCTTCAGAAGTAGTCAAGCTACATCAACATGTAAAGGTCAGGGTGATCGAAGTTGATTTCTCCAGAAAGCGGATTCAGCTTACCATGAAGGGTTTTCAGTCCTGATCTTCCTGAATAAGGTCCGAAAGACCGTCAATCAGCAGGGAACTGCATGACTTCAGCCGTTGGGCAGGGTAGTGACCGCCTGTGAACAGAATGCAAGGGATTCCCATTTGAAAAGCCACCTCTTCGTCATGGCAGGTGTCGCCAATCATTACAACGGATCCCGGCTCAGAATTGATCTGTGAAAGAAGCTCAATACCATGTTCAACTTTGCCGTGGGCATAATGATTATCGAGACCTTTGATTTTCGAGAAGTACTTGCGGATACCATGAAATTCTGCCATCCAGGTAAGGATTCCTGTTTCACTGGCCGAAAGGAGATACTGCCTGCACCCCCTTGCGTGCAGTTGGCTGATTACATTCATGGCCTGAGCCTGAAGAAAGCAAAGATGTTTTTTGCGATCGTACAGAGCAATGAATTGCATCGCCGGTACTTCAAATGGCTCCAGAGTAAAATCAAACCCTGCACGGGCATAATAGTCCTTTACCGGGAAAGTGAAGATCTCCTGATATTTGTCCTCGTCAATCAGTGGTAAATTACGATCTTTCAATAATGAATTTATCGACTCTATGCACAGCCATTTGTCATCAAGCAAGGTTCCGTTCCAGTCCCAGATGATGTGCTTGTATTGTTGTGAAATTATAGCCATAAATGCAAAGGAAACTATTTGGCACTATTATTGGCTTTTAATAGTGCAAAACATTATAAACAACCTGCTTCACTTTTAAGGGCGATGTTTTATAATGATATATGTAACATAATGAAGAGGTTAAGATTTGGTGGGGAGATAGTGCAAGACTTTGACAGGCTTTGTGAAGTCCCCGTGTTATTCCGTTTTCAGGAAAAGCTATTGGTTTTATGGAAATAAATGAATCATCAGTATCCGCCGTATGGAAATATGTGCTCCCGGTTATCGTATCGGCAGTACTAGCCTCTGTACTGGTGATATACGGATGGTTCAGACGGAAATCGGCGCTTGGCCGCATTTATTTCTACCTGTTACTGAATATGGCAGCCTGGATGATCCTCTATTCAGCTGTTCTGCTTATTAAAAATGACCTTTCCTATTACATCTCGCTTCTGGAGTACGTGACCGTGGTGAGTCTGCCGCTTCTTTGGCTCTATTTCTCCCTGGATTTTTCAGAAATTAAGGGTTGGAAATCTCCAGGCACCATCATTTTAACTCTCGCTGCTCCTGTTGTTCTTGTGGTGATAGCAATCACCAACATGGCTCCAAATCTATTGGTTGATCACCATACCTTTTATGGCATTGATCGTCCCGAAAACCTTGAAAGAATGTTGCGACCGGTTGGGGAAAGACTTTTTTGGTCATGGGTCCATATAGCCTATTCCGTGATTTATTTTGTGATTGGTACCGTACTGGTTATACGGAGCCTTAACAGCAATCCAAAAGTCGATATCAAGCAGTCGGTCATTCTCAGCATCGGCGTTCTTGTTCCGTGGATCGGAAATATAACCTTCATTTTCCGCATATCTCCGATTGACAAGGTTGACCTTGGTCCTTTTACGTTCACCATGGCTGCCGCATTACTGGCCTGGGGCCTTTATTATAACCGGTTTATCAGCGTGGTCCAGACGGCCAGGCAAGTTTTGATCGAGAGAATGATGGACGGGCTGATTATCCTTGATGGCCAGAACTGGATTCTTGATATCAACCCTTCCGCTCAAAAAATATTCAGGGTAACGAATACCCAGGTGGTAGGGATGCCGGCGGAGAATGTCTTCAGGCCTTACATTGATATCTTGTCAAACCTTAAATATCTTTCACGGAAGCATCAGGAAGTGCATATTCAAATCGGTAAGGATATCAGGTATTACGATATGGATATTAATCCTCTCTATGAGTCAAAAGGTGGCGTGCTGGGGAAAATGCTGGTTTTTCATGATGTGACCTCCATAAAGGAGTCTGAAATTAAGCTTCGCGAGGCGAAAACCAAGGCTGAAGAAGCCGATAACCTTAAATCAGCCTTCCTGGCAAATATGTCCCATGAGATACGGACCCCGATGAATGCGATTATCGGTTTCTCAAATTTACTGAATGATGCCAAGGTAAGTGACGAAGAGAAAGCGGAGTTTATCGAGCACATTAAAAACAGTGGAAACTCCCTGCTGCACCTGATAGATGATATCATCGATTTGTCAAAACTGGATGCCGGCCAGATCGAGGTGGAGGAGCAGGTATTTTCGGTTCAAAGGCTTTTGTCTGAACTCTTCAGCTTTTTCAACGAGGAGATTCAGGCTCAGGGTAAAACCAACATTCAGCTACTGGTCAAAGGCATGTCAGCCGATCTTGACTGGTGGGTAGTTGGTGATCTTGAAAAAATCAGGAGAGTTCTCAAAAACCTCATTGATAATGCATTGAAATTCACGCATCAGGGATATGTGGAATTCGGAGCCAGCTACCAGCTGTCAGGAAACCTGTCTTTCTTTGTACAGGATACAGGCATTGGGATTGCCAGGGAAAAGCAATCAATGATTTTTGACCGGTTTAGCCGGGTAATAACCGGAACTCGCCAGGAATACGGTGGTACGGGCCTCGGTCTGGCTGTGTGTAAAAGCCTGTCAGACCTTTTAAAAGCGCAATTAACTCTCACTTCAACTCCGGGTAAAGGTACGACCTTTCAATTCTCTGTTCCTGTGAAAAAGGCAGATGACTACCGTCCGCCGGTAGCAAGACTGGAAGATTTTATTCCGATGCATCAGGATGAACCACTCGTCTTTGTGCCCCGGCCAGCCCCCCCTATGCCTCCGGTTCCTGAGGCCCGGCCCACAGCAGTGCCCGAAGATATTTCCGGCATGAGCCTGGCTGATGTCTTCCCGGATATGCCGGCTAATGCGGGTTTCATTTTTTCAGATTCTGATCTGCCGGAAGGCGGCTTTACCCTTGATGACTCCTGGGCATCAAACAGCATTATGGTTATTGAACCCGACGAAATGGCCTACCTTTATATTGAAATGATCCTCAGGCAGACCAGGGTAAATCTGGTGTGGGTGAAAAAAATGAGTGAGGCTGCAAACTATCTTGACGGGCCAAACCAGCTGGATGCCGTGATCCTCTCAACCCAGATGCAGGATGCTTCGATTCAGGAAGTGGTGAGGACCATAAAATCCCGTTCCGCTGTTCTCCCGATTCTCGCCATCACCCCATTTGAAGGCTCAGCCCTCAATCGCCAATGCAAGGAACTTGGCTGCGCTGCAACCATTCCAAAGCCTCTCAAGCCTGCACCGCTGATGGACGCAATTCGCGTTTATCTGGGCTAAAGCCGGACAAATTGCTACTTTTGCCGCATTACTAATTGTGCGGCTCCGTGGTTTATCCTGAAAAATTTAATGATAAAATTGGTTTCAGCCAGATCCTGCAGAAAGTTGCCGATTTGTGCGTCACTCCTGTCGGATTGGAGGAGGCTGCGAATATCAGGCCCTTGTCGGACTTGCAATCGGTTTCAAGACTGATCGACGAAACGAATGAATTTGCCGACATCCTCCTGCATTATTCTGATTTTCCGGAGCTGGCACCCGTTGACCTCCGCGGATCTCTGAAGCGGGGCGCCATACCCGGGACCTTCCTGGAGGTCAATGAATGGCTTGATCTTCGGCGCCTTCTGCTTTCTGTCAGGCAGATCAGCGGATTCTTTGAGAAAAAACCACCGGAATCCTTTCCGAACCTGCGCCGGAGGGTGGCCGGAATCTCTGTATTTCCATTTATTCAGGAGAAATTGGACCAGGTGTTCAACAAGCAGGGACAAATCAGGGACCAGGCTTCACAGGATCTGAAAAAAATCAGGCAGGATATGTCCCACATGCAGGCGAGCATAAGCCGCCGGATGGAATCGGTTCTTCAGCAGGCAAGAAGCGAAGGATGGATCGACAAGGATACACAGGCCTCAGTGCGTGATGGCAGACTCGTTGTGCCGGTACCGGTTTCAAATAAAAGGAAGATAAGGGGTTTCATACATGATGAATCGGCTACCGGCAGAACTGCTTTCATTGAACCCATGGAACTGGTAGAACTCAATAATTCCCTGCGTGAACTGGAACTTGCCGAACAACGCGAAATTGTCAGATTATTGATTGAGTTAACCAATGCAATAAGACCCTATTTCCCCGATATCGAAAACTGGAATCTCCTTGCTGGTTTTCTTGACCTGACCCGTGCGAAGGCAAAACTTTCGCTGAAATGGGATGGAAAGCCGGTTATCCTTCGTAAGGATACCATGATCAGATGGAAAAGGGCACGGCACCCGCTCCTCGACCTGGTTCTCAAAGCCGACCGCCGGAAGATTGTACCCCAGGATATTGAACTGAATTCAACCCAGCGAATTCTTCTGATTTCCGGTCCCAATGCCGGGGGGAAATCGGTTTGCCTCAAAGCTGCCGGCCTTATACAATACGCCATTCAGTGCGGATTTCTGGCCCCCGTTGAAGAAGGGTCGGAATCAGGCATTTTCACACAGTTTCTCCTGGATATCGGTGATGAACAATCCATCGAAAATGACCTTAGTACCTATAGCTCTCATCTACAGCACATGAAGACCTTCCTGAGGAGATCGGGAAATGGCACTCTTTTGCTTATCGATGAGTTTGGCGCCGGGACAGAACCACAACTGGGAGGCGCGATCGCGGAATCCATCCTTAAGGAACTTGCTGCTTCAGGTGCTTTTGGAATTATTACCACCCATTATACCAATCTTAAGCATTTTGCCTCAGCCGCGGAAGGTGTTGTGAATGCCGCCATGCGGTATGATGTGCAACAAATGATGCCCCTTTTCGAACTGGAGATCGGCAAACCCGGCAGCTCCTTTGCCTTTGAAATAGCCAGAAAAATAGGCCTGCCTGAATCGGTTATTGAGAATGCTTCGGGACTGGTGGGGGACAAGCAACTGAATTTTGACAAGCACCTCCGGGAGATTTCCAGGGATAAGCGCTATTGGGAAAACAAACGGCAAAAAATCCGCCAGACTTCCAATGAGGTAGACGCCGTCCTGGAAAAGTACACGGAATTGCTTGTACAGGCTGAGAAGGAGCGCAAGAAGATCCTTACCGAAACGAAGCGGCAAACCGAAACCCTCATGGCGGGTATAAATCAGCAAATAGAACAGGCAGTAAGGGAAATAAGGGAATCACAGGCGGATAAAGCCCGTGCCCGGGAAATCCGCGAAACCCTTGTCAGGTTGAAGGAGTCCGTGAAAGAGGAGCTGGATGGAAGTCTGAAAAAGGATGAAGAAAAGATAGAAAATATAAAAAAAGAGTCGATCCGGATCAGGAAAAAACTCCAGCCGGAAAGTGTTCCGAAAAAGCCTGAAAAGAAAGAGAAGGAATTACCTCAGTCGTGGCTGCAGGGACAAAAAATCAAGATCCGCGACCGGGAGGTTTACGGGGAGATTATCGAAATGCGCGGTAATAATCTGTTAATCGCAATGGGACAGATGCTTACCACAATTCCTGTCAGTCAGGCTGAGCCGGTTAGTGAAAAAATATTCAGGGAAGTCTCGGGCCCGCGCCAGGCCACCTCGTCATTCTCAGGTTTTGACATGAATCAGCGCAAGATGGAATTTGCCCCAAGCCTCGATATTCGGGGGCTTCGTGCGGATGAAGCCTTGCGCAAGGTGGGAGCCTTTATTGATGAGGCCATCATGGTAGGTGCCGGCGATCTTCGTATCCTGCATGGGAAAGGCGATGGAATCCTGCGTCAATTGGTCAGGGAATACCTGTCGGGAATTGATGTGGTGAGCAAATTCGAAGATGAAGATGTGCGTTTTGGGGGTACAGGCATAACAAATGTTAAATTGACATATTAGCATTGTTTTTATGATGAAGATCATTCCCTGTCTCTGGGAAATTCCTTTACATTTAGGAAATTCTAAAATTAACCGAAATGACGAACCAGCTTTTTAAAGTTAAGCCATTCGACCAGCTGATTGCTGAGTCCCAGAGCAACAGCTCAGGCTTGAAGCGGGCTTTGACAGCCACCAACCTGGTGACCCTGGGAATCGGAGCAATCATCGGGGCCGGGATTTTTGTCCTCACCGGTGAAGTTTCTGCCAATTATGCCGGTCCGGCCATCATCCTCTCCTTTATTGTTGCAGCCCTGGCCTGCGCCGCTGCAGGATTATGCTACGCTGAGCTCACCTCCATGATCCCGATTTCAGGCAGCGCTTACACCTATGCCTATGCAACCATTGGTGAATTTTTCGCGTGGATCATCGGCTGGGTTCTTATCGTGGAGTACCTGTTTGCGGCCTCAACGGTCAGCGTCGGATGGTCGGGCTACATTGTCAGCCTCCTGGGTAATATGGGAATACACCTTCCAACATCACTGACCACAGCCCCGATCGTTTACAATGACCTGACAAACGGGTTTGAAATGGTTAAAGGTGGCATCATTAACGTCCCCGCAATTTTTATCATTTTTCTGGTCACGGTTTTGCTGATCACGGGGGTCAAGGAATCGGCCCGGTTCAATAATATTATTGTTGCAATCAAGCTCACCGTTATTATTGCTTTCATCCTGGCCGGCGTATTCTTTATCAATTCCGCGAACTGGCAACCCTTTATTCCGGAAAACACAGGCACCTTCGGCCATTTCGGTATTAGCGGAATATTCCGGGGTGCAGCTGTGATCTTCTTTGCCTATATAGGTTTCGATGCCGTGTCAACGGCTGCCCTGGAGTCAAAAAATCCTCAGCGCGATTTACCCATCGGAATACTGGGATCACTCCTGATATGCACCGTCCTCTATATTTTGGTTGGTCTCGTTCTTACCGGTATCGTTCCTTATACCCAGCTGGGTGTTCCGGATCCGATTGCCGTGGGTGTTGATGCCGTTCCACAGTTGAAATGGCTCTCTCCCCTGATTAAAATCGGTGCCGTTGCCGGACTAAGCTCAGTAATTCTTGTGATGCTTATGGGGCAGCCCCGGATCTTTTTCACCATGGCGAAAGATGGACTCCTTCCTCCTGTTTTCACCAAGGTTCATCCGCGGTTCAAAACTCCGGCCACCTCAACCATTATTGTTGGTGTTCTTGCCATGTGTCTTGCCGGATTCTTCCCGATCGGTGTGCTGAGTAAACTCGTTTCACTCGGCACATTACTTGCCTTCGCATCGGTTTGTCTGGCGATCCTGATCCTTCGTAAGAAACAACCGGATGCCAAACGTCCGTTTAAAACGCCATTCTCACCTTACGTGCCGATCTTCGGAATTCTCTGCAGCATTGGGGTTACACTGTTCCTCAACCTTTATGCATGGATTGCAATGGGAGCATGGCTGACCATCGGGTTGGCCGTCTATTTCCTGTATGGCAAACAACACAGCAAACTGAATCTGGAAGTTGCCAAATAGCGTAAAGCGGCAATTTCAATGGAGGGGATGGCGGTAGTCATCCCCTTCTTTTTTCACTCAATCCGGGATTCGCTTGTTAAAAAAAGGATCCGATTGCACGATTCTTAACTGATAGTTGCCGCCCAGCCTGAATTTTTTGATTTGCAGGGATCTGAATCCGACTCCTGCTGCGGCCAGGGATGCTGCAACACCAGCGTTACCCCAGCTCCAGACCGGCCTGATATCCTGGACAAGTGCGTTGATGGCCCCAAGCAGCAGATAAAAAGGGGAGGCAACCATCAGCATCTTGCCCCCTGCATCATAATTGAAGGCAGTCCGGCGGTAAACAACTACTCCGATCTCACTCAACCAAACCTCCCTTCCGGCTATGATAAGGTAATCGGTTCCTATTCCTTGTATGGTTCCTCCCTCTTCATAGGTATTGCCCTTGCGTATGAACCTGATGGGATCACCCGTCAGAAAATGAAGGCGGTTGGTTAATCCTCCCTTTTTCAGAATCAGGTGATTCTCGATTTGGCCCACTGCAATATCCCCACCAAAAGCAGACAGGGCAATAAAAACCAGAACCAATGCGTAAGCTTTGCGGAGATATTTCATAAGTTCTATTTCTTTATGGCTACTGTTATTTCTCTTTTCCCCTTGGGGCCGGGGACCTTTTCAACCTGATAGCCGGCTTCGGCTAAATTTCTGCGTACCAGTCCTTTGACAGAGTAGGTGGTCAGGATGGAACCCGGGAGCTGACGAATGCCTATCGAGTTAAAAACTTCAGCCGTCCATAGGTCTGGCTGGCAATCGGGCCCAAAAGCATCAAAATAAACCAGATCGAAATATCGGGGTGAAGTAAAATTCAGAAAATCAGCTTCGATTTTTTTCAAAATTCCATCGGGATAAACCCTGAACTCGTGGTTCCAAGGAGCTCCGGTGATAGACCGGTACAGTGATTCATCCACCCCGTCCAGGCTTGTGTAATTCAGCTCTTCATACTCGGCATTGGTAAGGGGGTACTTCTCCCAGGATTCATAGTATACGCCACGGCTGCTTCTTTTCAGCATCTCAAGCGTAAGGCAGGCATTCAGCCCGGTGCCGAAACCGACTTCCAGCACAGCTATAGGATTCTTTTCAACACGATTGAGACCGTTTCCGATGAACACATGCATGCTTTCACGCATGGCTCCGTGAACAGAATGATAATGCTCGTCAAGTCCCGGCACATATAGTGTACTGGACCCGTCGTCCGTAATAATGATCCTTCGGTTCATGAATGGGAAAAGGGAAATTTGTATACTTTTAGCGGTAAAATTACGAAAAAGACAAGTAGAATATGGAACCAAAAGTAGTATCAACCAAGCCTGAGAATCTGAGAGACTTACCCGTTATCGGAGTATTTGCCACCTGCGACCCGAGGATTGACCCATCCGCACGAGAGCGTGCAGGAAATATCGTTCGCATGAACGCCAAAAGATTAGCAGGAGCCATAAAGCTGCCCAACGGGAAAAGTGTTCCGGTGGTCTATTCTGATATGCTCGTCGACACTGAAAAGGAAGCCGATACCGTTGCCCGTGCTTTTATTGCCGAGGGTGTGAACATCCTTGTCGGTTTGCCTGATACGTGGGCCTTCCCCCAGCTGACCGTCTTGTCCCTGCTTGCACATTTCCCCAAGGATACCCCGCTGAACTTCACCTGCGGTAACAGCGGACCCAAGCCCGGCGTGGTTTTTACCCATGCAGTGTCCGGAGCAGTTGCGCAAACCGGACGGCTGATGCACATTAATGTGGGCACCTGGCCCGATGACGGGCTCGAACCTGAGATGACACAGGGTACTTTTGATACACTGCGGGATTGGTTGTATGCAGCATCTACCTATCAGTTTGTAAAAGGCAGAAGGGTAGTGGTTTTTGGACATGACTCGATGGGGATGGAAACCGCCCTGCAACATATTATTCCGACCCGAAATACCTTTGGCCTTGAGATCACCCGCCTGGATATGAAACTACTGGCCGATATGCTCAATAAAAAAGCATATAATGCCGCTGAGCTGAAAGAACTCCGCAACTGGATAGATAAAGGGTTTGGCAAGGTTGAACTCAGGCATGAAGAAGATAACCGCAGGTTTAACGACAGTCTCGCCATGTACCTGATAACCCGTGACCTGATCAAAGATCTCGACGGAGTGGGCGGTGGGTTCATGTCGCAACTGGAGTGGGGGTCCGACCGGCGGGGTACGCCGCTTCCGGTTGCCGATGCCATGGAATCCCTTTTTAATTCTACTTTCGATCACCAGGGACCGAAAGCTGCACTGCCTTTTGCTACTGAGGCCGACGCTCAGGGCCTGCTGACCATGTTGTTTTATACCTACCTTTCCGGCGGCAATCCCCCCCTGTTCATGGACTTCCGAAAAGTATGGGAACCTTGGGAGATTAAGGCCCTGGCCGATGATCTTAAAATCGGAATTCCTGATAAGGCCAGATGGGCTGTACGCGGTTTTGTCGATGGCAACAACAGCGGATCGGCTTCCTTCAACTGGGCCGGTCTGCCGGGCGAAAAGCCTGAATCGGTCACCCCGAGGATTTCTTTCCCGCTCGCAGATGAAGCTTATTTCCCGGGAATGGGTAATTCCGTTACGTTCCTCACCCCTGGAGGAATTCACGGGATTGCCGGCCGAATGGCATACTCATCACTGTCAGGGATGTTCTCGATGATTTGGGATGAGGCTGAATCGGTTGAATTGCCAGCAAAACTGGCTGATGCCGTCAGCAATAAAACGAACAGCACCTGGCCACATACCTTCCTTACTCCGGCTTACGCTACCATGCAGGAGTACAAGCATTATGCCCCGGCAAACCACCTGCACATGACATGGAACCTGCCGGTACCGCGTCTCCAGTATTGGATGGATATGGCTAATGTCATGTCCGTTACTCCATGGCATGAGCGTCCGGCATTCGCAGAGAAAACTGACCGGCCGCTTCCACTTCTATTCGTTTTGAACGGCGGTGAAAATCAGGCAAAATTGCTACGTAAAGCTTAAATACTCATGAAATACTTTTATGTCCTTTTGGCTGGACTGTTCGTTTTTCAGACAGCCGATCAGACCTTTGGACAGGATCCAGCCTGGCCAAAGCCTCCGGAGTTCAAATCCTACAAGGACAAACCTGGCAGGGTGGTCAAGTACAATTCCTTTAATTATCTCGATATCCGCGATGAATCCGGCGAAAAATCCAAACAGAGAATGGGCCGGTACTGGGAGATAGCCTGGGCCTATGATTCTACCTTCAGGCAGAAAAGAAAATTTAAGGATTTTGTTGTTAATCAGATCATTGAACGGGATGGTGCACTTTTCTTCCAGGATACCTTGCAGGTTCATTTTGTCGTTCCGGAAAATGGAAAAAACATTTGGGGACGCCTGGTTCTCAGCAATGACAAGGTTTATCGGCTTAGGCTTATCGAGGAAGGGCCCTTTATAAACCCGATGAAGTTCGATGTTAAACCGGATGTCCGTTACGAAAAGTATGTCGACTCGGTAGATCTGCCTCCCCGGATTACCTATCTTGCTTCATCCTGTATCACAAGAACCCAGTTCAGCAAATTTCACCACCAGGAGTTTTCCTGGAACTCCGGGGATACCCTCTTTAAACAAAGATTAATGGGCCCTTTCTGGGATCTGAAGATCGAGGTCAGAAACAAGGAGAATGACGTTGATAAGTCCATGTCAACGGTTGAAATCATGGAAAGTTACTACCGCGCCTGCCAGAATGCCGGCGGTACCGTTATAAAAAGCAGGCCGAGGGAGCTGCTGATCCTCCTACCCTATAACAAGGCATCCCTGTGGTGCAGGATTACCGCTTCGCTTGACGGCGTCTATTTTATTAAGGTGTTGCTGATGGATGACAAGGACAGGGTACCACCAGCATATACCATCATCCCTACAACGGTAGTTCCGGATTCCCTATTGGGAAAATCCGGAGATGATAAATAAGAATTGGCCCCGCATTAATCCTGATTTCAATCAAAATTCCATAAATTGGAAAATGCAATCATACTTATGATTTTCTAAGGTATTGTAAATCAATGATTTAAAGAAAATAATCGCTTCTGGATTGCTTTTTGGTCCTTCTGGTGAAATAACACTAGAAGCCATGACACACAGAACAGGACGCGTTATCGGAAAAAGAAACAAGTACGGTTTATTTGGTCGTAAAAAGTACTTCATCAGCGTAAGGTTTGACCAATCATTCGACAGAAAGGGCACTGACCGTTGTGAATATGAAGTCGATTCCGATTTGTTTAACAATATCATCGTTGGCGCATTCGTTAAGGGCGAATTCGAACAGGTTCCTGAAGGCCTCCGACCGGTATATTTTTACTAGAATCCGATGAATTCCCTAACCAGGGCTGGCATTACTGTTTCAGGCCGGGTCCAGGGAGTCGGATTCCGAATGTGGGTAAAGCATCAGGCCCGCAGCCTCGATTTATCAGGTTTTGTAAGAAATTGTCCCGACGGATCGGTTTACGTTGAAGCAGAAGGCGGCAAAGAGCATGTCATGCAATTGATTTCCCTCTGTTCAACGGGCCCCGAGCGATCCCAGGTTGTGGATATTTCATATTCCTTTATGCCTCCCACCGGCACTCCGGAATTTATTATACGGTAATTTATTTTACTTTTGGCCCGAACCATTTGGATTTCCCGAAATTTCCTTATATTAGGTAAGTAAAACACTGATTATTTTATGGCTAGCAGGAGAAACCTGAAGAAGGATATTGATTATCTAATCACGGATCTGATAATTGATTGCTATGGTTGTATGGAGGAACATTCAGAAAAGGATTTCTCCCAGTACGAGCAGATCATTAATGATGCAATAATTCTGAAAGAAGACCTTATCGAACGCATAAATCAGTTTTCCCCGGGAACCTCCGGCGGATCCAAATCCTATTTTCTGAACCTGAAAAGGGACCTGATTCTTGGCGTTACACAAGCATACGATAAGTTGAAGAGCCTTGGTTGTTGATTCTGTGCGGGTATGCGGTGGAAGGTTATCAAATACCTGATCTTATTCCTGCTGGTTCCTGAATGTTTCATACCTGCAAGAGCTCAGGAAACACATTTTCCATTCTATTGGAATTCAAGTAATTCAACAAAGCTGGCTGGTGATGTTTCCGTACGAATAACCGCCCAGCCCGATGGCCAGACTTTTCTGGTGGATCTGGCAGTTTCCTGGTTCGACAAGGTTGGCAAACCGGTTACCGACCCGGTCATCATGCCGTGGCTCTATCTTTCCTGGGTCGATCTGGAAGTCGTTCCCTCCAACAGCCTTAAATGCGTCTCATCGGAAAGAAACCGGAGATTCGAAATCGCCTTTCAGACTTCCGGTAAATTGGTTTTCCTGGCCCAGGATAATTTTGCCGGTAATGCAAGAATCAAGCTTCGATTTCAATATGCCCTTACCCAGGAAGATTATCTGAAAGCCGATCTGGAAAAAATCCTGACCGACCGAGGTAACGAAATCGACGTGCAGGTATCGGTGCAGGAACGGGTAAAACAGACAGATCAGGCCAACCTGAATGCAGACCAGGGAAAACCGGCGGTTTTAAATCCGGCCTTGCTCAACCGGATTTCAGAACAGTATAAAGCCCTCAAATCGAATATTGACGGCTTCAAAATACGGAAAACCAGGGAAAATGTCGAAGAACGCGCAAGACTCCTCAATTCCAATATGAACAATCCCGGGACTCAAAAGGCTATCTCTGCTCTTGCTGCTGATATTTCCGCTTTTATTTCAGATATTGATATCTGTCTGGCGGACATTGACCAATCCAGAGGATTCATGAACCAGGAAGGTGTTCCGGTTGACACGGTTGCCGCGTATCTGAAAAACTACGCCATCCTACGCGATGATGCCGTTGAACTCAAAAGCCTGTACTTCAGGATCAACCTCGCTACCATAAATTCCGGGACCGAAGGAATTGCCAATCCCATTGACGCAAACCGTGACAGCCTGCTGACTGCAATCCGCAATAAATACAGCCCGGTCCTCACGAGGCAGCGGGATTCCCTGTACATGCTTGAGGTAGAATACAGGAAAGTTGCCAGTCCCCTGACAACTGTTTTGCAAAGCGGCAGAAAGAGGCAGATCCGCACTGATCAAACCGACTCACTGATTCAGCAGCATGAACGCCTTGGCCTTGAACTATCCCGCCTGCGCGAGGAACATAGCCAGCATTGGACATTCTACCGAAACGATATTGCCGGAATGGATCTCATCCCTGATATTGAAAAACTCAGGGGAGAATTTTCCGCCTTTGACCTTACCCTTAATGATTCTTTCAAATCGTTGGAAAAACTAATTGCTGACAATCGGGAAATTCTCGGCAAATCCAGGGTTTTCTCACCCAATTGGGCCATATGGACCGGCTTTGGCCTGATCCTGGTATTAATCGGCGTGATTGCTTTGCGCAATTCATATTTCAGAAAGAAGTTAAAGAACGGTGAAGTCAGAATTCTTGAAAACGGTACGGTTGCGATTCAGCCTGCAAAAACAGGAGACTCCAATATTTTCTCGGAAGGCGTGCCGGAAGGATATTTTACTGTTGACCTTGCAGAGAGCATGCCTGATTCCATCATCGGACGAATTCACTACAGTAACGCTGCCATTAAGTCAATCTACCAGCTGGTCCATGGAGCTTTCATTGAAAAGAGACCTGGTGATTTTGGCGGCTATCTGTTTGGAAGCCAGTATAAAATGGGAGCTAATGGGAGCTCCCGTTTTGAAATTATAATTGAGAAGGCCTGCTCATCCAAATGCCTTCGGTCAGACATTGAGAACGACATGGGCGCGCGGGCCGACCTGGTTGATGAACTCGATGAGCTCGTTCGCCAAAACAAAAAATATCTGCTGTTGGGATGGTTCACCTCAAGCGCCGACAATACACTTGAAATGAAAGAGGGGTTGATGAAGATCCATCGCACTTTCTTCAAGGAAAAATGGCAGATCGGCATCAATACCAATCCGGGCTCCAGTGAACTCGTCAGCGCTGTCTTTCTGCGCAGGCGCTCAGGCTACTTTGATCCATTTCCGGATCCATCCTCCTTTATCAGGATTGAGGAACTGTACCAGCATGCCGTCAATCCCCCGGCATTTGCACGCGAATCCCAGCCAATCGCAAACCGGGAATTGGCAGATTATTCCAGACTTGAGTTTAACCCAACCTGGTCGGATACCATGGTCCGGTCAGTCAGTTTTCACAGGGACGTTGTCCACGAAATCAAACAGGCATCCGGACTGGTATCGGTTCCGCTTGAATCCTACCAGGTCGTTGGGTACCTTTATGGAAGCTGCCAATCATCGGGTTCTACCGAAGGCAAATCCATACAGTATGACCTCTATGTCGAAAGGTTTATTGAACTGTCCAACGAGTCTAACCCACGGGAAATACCCGGCTTAACCCTTTTGGGCTGGTGGAGCCAGGGAAAATCCGAAATATTTACCTACCTGCCGACAGCCATCAGCTTCCATATACAAAGCTTCCGGGAACCCTATCAGATTGCGTGTCTCAGCAAATCTCCCGAGGGCGAAATCAGGGTTTTTGCACGTAAATCAAACCTTGAAATGAACAACAGCGTCATCGAAACGGAGGAATTCAACCTTCGCCAGTTGCTTTAAACTTGGATTGGTTTATTTTTGTGCCTCGGAGCCTTTTGTTATTCAAGTTTGACCACGATGAATCTTCGCCTTTCCTGCTTTTTTGCTTTGTCGCTTCTTGCCTTTGGATTTAACAGGCATTCGGCGAACGCGCAGGAAAATGAAAACTGGGTGCCGGATTCAATAAAATCCACGGTTACCGAACTTCTAAAAAAATACGAGTTTTACCATAATAGCCTTTCCAGCGATTCAGATCCTGATAAAGAGATTTCATTTATCCGGTTGTTTGCCAATCCCAAGATTCTTGTCTTATCCGATTTTGCAGGTGATTCTGCCATCAGCAAAATAAGCATCCAGGATTATTCTGCCTCGATTATTGAAAATTTTCCGAAAGGAGTCACAGTAAGGCTTCTTTTTTCCAGCCTGATGATAGGCAAACCTCATTTCGACCGCAATGACAGGTATATCCTGAAAGCAAGGATTACACAGTCCAAAACCGGGATATCCTCCGGTAAGGTACTTACATCAACACGAACCGTATTATTCAGGATTGCCTTTACATGGACCGGAGATAAAGCAACTGACTTTGAAATTTATGGAATTGATGAAGCCCCGGTTCAGCAAAATGTTTTTGGAATTGAGGCAGGACCAGGCCTGTCGGTCCTGACAAACAGCGATATTGCCGGAGATGACAGGTTTGGCCTGATGTATCGTCCTGGATACCAGGCTTCATTTCAGTACAGCCATTACTTTAATGCGCATTGGGGGCTTTCGGCCGGCATCCGCTATGGACGTATCGGAAGTGTTCTCACATTGGATTCTATCGATCCTTACCAAGGCTTCAATCCCGGTTTCTCGGATGTTGTTTTTTCAAATCGCCTTTGGCAGATCTCAATTCCGATGCTCCTGTCGTGGCAGTACAGGTTTAACAATCGTTGGGGAGCTTATGCAGATGCAGGGCCGATGGTTTCCGTGAGACTTTTTGAGACTCAGCAGGTCTCAGGATTCAGTGAAAGCCGTGGGAAAATCCTCGACAACATCATCAGCGATCCCGGCTGGATTTCGGAGATGAACCGGTTCTCGGTGAATATCTGCCTTGATGCCGGTCTCCTTCTTCGAATCAATCCAACTATTCAGATGGGCGCAGGAATAGGAATTAATCATGGGCTTACTTCACTTGACCATGGCATCCATTATAACTATGAGGTTGCCAGGTACCTTGGGCAGTTTAATCCACTGTGGGGCTCCGATAAGGCAACAATTGCCAGGTCAGCTGCGCTGAAATTAAGATTGACTTTTACATTGAAAAACGAATCGGAGCGATGAAAAAACTGCAACAAGGAATTCGGTTTTTGTTTTGCATCAGCATCCTGACAGGGCTGCTCGCTGCTTGTGAAAAGCCCGATAATCTGCCGCAGCTGGAAATTCGCATTCTTGATATAAACGAACAGCCTGTTGCCGGGGCTTTTTCCGCACTGTTCGAAACCTATGAAGATTGGCTCGCGCGTGAAGATCCGGTCCAGGTTTGGAGAAGATCCGATTCCGGAGGTAAAATCCTTTTTACAGACCTTGAAGAAAAAATCTATTTCATTTACGTCCGGAATTCCGAGGCCGACAATTCATTGGATGAAATCAGCCTTGCTGAACCCCTGAAGATAAATTACAAAACTGAGGTTACCATTCATATTCGATAGACCCCCTTTGAAACACCACTCAAAATATCGCCCACTGATCTGTTTTCTTATTGCAGTGCTGCTTGCTTCACAGGCTTGCCAGAGAGAAGAGGTCGTTCCGGTTATGGGTGGTACAGGAAGTAAAGGAACCGTTCGCAATCCTTCGGTTCTGGTTCTTGACACTTTGGCACTGACCAATCCGGTAAGAGTCAATGGACAGGTTAGATTCGATGTTATAGGCAGCCTGTCCGAAATCAGAAAGGGTGACAAGATATTCTATCCTGCGGGCGAGGGTATTTATGGGGTTGTAAGCCAGTCATTTCAAACTGATTCAAGATTGACGCTGGGAGTATCCCGGGTGCCACTATCGGCATTCTGGCCAGAGGTTATCCTCGGGGACTCTGTTGTGAGTGGCCTGCTTGTCTCCAGGGAGCGCATGTTCGCCGAATCATGGGTAACAGATACTCTATCCCTTGAAAACCTCGTAATGTTTAATGACGAATGGCAAGGGAGCCACCTGAAAGTCTTACTGCCTGAAGTAAAGGTTTCATCTTCTGCTTTGATTTTTCAGCAGATCGGTGCGGCCGGTGAAAATCCATGGCTGAGACGATTTTCAATCGGCACCGGTTATAAGATGTATCTTAAAGGAATCTTGCAGGTTGAGTCAACCGGAGCCCTGAATGCCAGCGATAGCCTCCTGTTGGAAGAATCAGTATATGGCCCCTGTAAAACAGGAGACCTGCCGGTATATTACACAATAAAAACCTGGCTCGGCTACTCCGTTTTAACGAAGTCGGATACAACCCTGGAATTCAGCTTTCAGGATGACCAGACAGGCTTTTCGGGTTTTTCAAATAATTATTGGTCGGGCTGGAAATCATCTGAACAATCAGAGGTGAGCAATTCAATGATCATCCCTGTTAAAGCCCCGACCTTTAGTGGATTCTATGCGGAAGTATTTGTCAGCCAGCAAATTATTCCGATATTTTGCGGTGAGCCCGGTTTGCAGCAAACTAACAGGATATCAGAATCCATCCTCAGGGAGGTTACCCTTCCTGAGTGGTCTCAGAAAATCCAATCCGATTTTAGCAGTCGCATAAGTCCGGCCGGACAGGCACTCGGTGACTTTTCAACACTCATGGTTCCTGAACAGCGACGGAGCAGTTACCTCATCTCCGGGTCTGGCAGTCTGCCGAATCAAAAACCCCGCGCCCTGTTTACCATCAGCCCCAAGACCGGTTTTACGGTTACCAGCTTTGAATTTAATGCGGCCGGTTCTTCAGACCTCGAATCATCTCCTGAACAATTAAGCGTACGTTGGGATTATGAATCGGATGGTACTTTTGATACGGACTATTCTTTAAATAAAGTTTCTTACCACATTTTCCCGGTACCCGGGTCGTATCAGGTTACCCTGGAGGTCAGGGATCCGGAAGGCCTGACCGACCGTTATTCTCTCAATGTCGATGTAAATATATCCTCCTCAGCTCCAATTGCACATTTTGAAGTCTCGCCCCAAAATGGAAGAATCAGCACCCTGTTTCTTTTTGATGCATCAGGATGCTATGATGTTCAGGATCCAATAAATACACTGCAGGTACGGTGGGATTTTAACGGAGACGGTGAGTGGGATACTCCCTGGTCAACATTTAAGTCTCAGAGCTATTTCTTCCGGAATCCGGGTAATTACATAACAAAACTCGAAGTCCTAGATACAGAGGGTCTTACTGGTTCAACCAGCAGGCTCATAAAGGTTGAGAATGTTAACATCAAGCCTACCGCAGTTTTTAAGGTTGATCCTCAAAAAGGCACAACGGAAACCCTGTTTACTTTCGATGCCAGTGGGTCGACCGATCCCGAGGACGCCTCCGATTTGTTACGTGTACGCTGGGACTGGAATAACGACGGGTACTGGGATACGGAATACCGCACCATTAAATCCATTCAGCACCGGTTCACCGAAGCCGGAACACATACGGTTGTACTTGAGGTGACGGATACAGAGGGTTTTGCCAGTACCTTTGACAAAACCATACCGATCTCAAATCCCAATACCCCGCCAATTGCTGATTTTGCGGTTAATCCTACTGAAGGAACCACCGAAACTCTTTTTGAGTTTGATGCATCCGGATGCACTGATAACGAAGATAACCTTGAACAGCTCGAAGTTAGATGGGATTGGGACAACGATAATAATTACGATACAGACTTCGTAACTGAAAAGGTGCTGAGGAGGACTTTCAGTACCCCTGGTACATATATTATCATAGTACAGGTAAGGGATTCCGGCGGATTAACCGATACCAAAGCCCGCCTTTTGGTTATCAGGTAACTACTTGAGATAAACTTCCCAGGCTTTTCCCAATGATTCGCGGATAACATCCCGAAGCCATTCAGGCTTTAAAACTTCAACACGGTGTCCGTATCCCAGAATCTGCATTTTCAATTCATCGGAGGCTATCACCTCGATCCGGATGCGATAGGATCCATCCGGCTCTTTATCGGCGTGCTGCGAGGAATGAAGCGGATTGGCAAGTATATACCCGGCTTGCACCGGATCTGCCAATAATTCAATCATTTCGGGAACACCGGAATAGGTGCCAATCCCAAAGCTGTGCTTGAAGAATCGCTCAGGATCAAATTCGGGGTCCATCCTGAAGAACTCATCAGCTACTTTCAATCCTGAGATCCGGTCGAGTCCCAGGGTCCGGATTTTATCCAGGGCAGTATCTTTTCCAACAACATACCAGAGGTTTTTATTCTCTTTCAGCAGGTACGGGTGATAGATATAGTGCCTTGGCCGGCCATCGGTATAGGGGGTGTAATCAAACTCGACCGTATGAAACTGCCTGATGGCATCAAGCAGGCAAGGGAGGTGCTCCTGTCCGGAGCTAACCGTGGTGCTCTCAAATTGAATGGCTTGTCCGAGGTTTGGTTCCGTGAGCTGGTCGGCCAGGGTTATGCGATCCTGGATCTTGTTGATGGCATTCTCCAGGTCCTTGAATATCTGACTGTTCCTGAAATGGCTCAGCGTATGGAGCGCCAGCCGTATGAGTTCAACATCCTCCTGAGTCAGAGGAAGATTGATGCTGAATTCCGGATCCGAATAGTAATATCCCCCTTCCAGCCGGTTGAACAGAATGGGGGCATACCCGAGGGCCGACTCATTCTTAAGGGCCCAGATGTCCTTCTCAATGGTCGATAAGGAAATGTTGCCGCCAGATGAGGATCCGTACAAAGCCTCTTCGCAGGCCTGCCTGAGGTTTTCTTTTGATGGATAAGGCTTCGACCGGCTCCGGATGCATTGGTCGATGATCCTGTATCGTATTGCTGCGTATTTATTTAGCGCCATTTCTCCATTTTGAATGATTTCCTGCATCTAAATATAAAAAAAGCCACAACGTAAATAGGTTACGTTGTGGTAAAGTTCCTTTGAATCAAAATAAAATACCACAAATGAACGACGAGAGGAAAAACGCAGAAAAAAGACTTTGGCAATCAATCGCCCGGGTCGCACAGGATTCAGGAAAAGAAGCAGGCTGGGAGTATCTGGGATATGCTTGCAGCCAAAAGAAAATTCATGATCTGGTTCTTAAATTTCACCAGGACCCCCGGCACCCCGGATTTTACGGGTTGCGAATTCCGATAGGTGAGGTCGGCGGCATGAAGGTTTCCATGATCCTTGAAAACCAAAAGGAGCTTGTAATCGGTATCCAGATGGAGGATCCGGAAGACAATACAGTTGAATCCGGTGCTTTCGACCTGTACAGGGATTTTTGCAACCGGTTGTCTGAATCAGGCCGCGACTGGCAGCTTGATTCGCCCGGATGGCTGGCCTGGAAAACCCCCGAGGTCAGGCTTAACTTCAGGGCCGTCAATAACCGGGCTTTCCAGGATATCATTCAGGGCCGCGACAATTCCGAAGCCCTGTACCTGATTACGGAGGAAGTTACGGATTTGGTAGAGGAAGTATCGGAATTAATTGTAAATCAGAAGGTTGTAGAGTATGGAGCCGTTACTAATTAGCCTGATTCTGTGGCTGGCTCTTAGTCAGGCCGGGAAAAGCAGAAAACCGGCAGAAACCGGCACCCAAACTGACTGCGAGTAAAATACCCTCAAGGGGGATCGATTGCTTCCAGAATGGGAAGGTGATCAGGAAAAACAACACCGGGATCATCATGATGCGGCTATAAACTTGGTTAATCTTACGCAGCCCGGGTATCCAAAGTGTAATGGCCAGGAAAAGAGTCAGCGGGAATGCCCAGGCAAGGTTCAGGTTTCCCTTGCAAACCCAGTGGTCGGAACCAACCCACATGAAAGCGAACAGGATGCCCATAATTCCGGAAAGGAAGAAGAGGATGCTGAACCAGGTTTTAGCCAAACGAGCCCGTTTCGGATAGAAAGCCAGGAACAGGGATATAAGGGTCAGGAAGGAGAAAACAATATACGGATGAGTAATCAGGGATTTCTTCTTTTTTGGATCCGGCTCAAAAACCGTTTTAGCCTGTCCGGCCAGATTCTGGCCTGAAGCGGATTTCATCTGAAGGAACAGCCTCTCCATCTGCTCGGGCAGGAACATGTAGTCACTTATCGTTGCCTGCCGGTCTGCACCTCCTGCCAGCAACAGCATCATTCCTGCCCGCGGCCATGGATTTGGTGTGAGGTGGGGGTTGATTAACTGACGGAATGTAAGGGTTTTAGCCTCAGTCACCGGAACCGGGTAACCATTCTGTGTAGCTTTCAGGACAATATCGCGGACCCGCGTGGAACAGTTATCCAGAAAGAAATCATACCAATAGTGTCTGTTCTCAGGCAGATTATTGATTTCGAGCAGGTTGAACAGCTCCTGCCGGTCCGTGTCAGTCAGTGCCAGGGGTACCAGCCGTACAAACCGGTTGTCACGGATATACTCATTAACAAAACTGTCAAATCGGGACACAGACAACATATAATATAGCTTTCCTTTTACGAACTGCCAGTAAAAATTCGGCACATTGAAGTCAAAGGTGCCGTAATTATAAACCTTGTCGATCCGGTTTACCGGATCATATACCCTGAGAGCTGAATGCCCGAAATAGGTAAAGATCTCTTTCCCGGGACCGCAGGTGACAAGGTCTATCCGTGATGTTGCACTCAGTTGAGGGATCTGTGCCTGAATCTGTATCAGCATCGGAAGAAATATCAGGAATAATGTTGATAAGCTGCGTCTCATTGGAAAAGGATTTGCGCAAAGATCAGTAAATTTACTTTTCTTATATGCAAACTAAAAACCCGACGCAATGAAAAAGTCCATCAACCGCAGGTCATTTCTTACCAATTCAGCAATTGCCGGTGCAGGCATGGTTGTGATTCCCCGCCACGTAATGGGCGGAAGAGGTTTCACCGCTCCCAGCGATAAACTCAATATAGCCGCGATCGGATCGGGCGGGATGGGATCGGGTAACATTGCACGGTGTGAATCGGAGAATATCATTGCATTATGTGACGTGGATTTCAATCAGGCTGCAGGTACCTTCAAGAAGTATCCCACAGCCCGGCAGTATAAGGATTTCCGCATCATGCTTGAGAAGGAGAAGACCATTGATGCCGTGATCGTGGCAACCCCCGACCATACCCATGCGGTTGCCGCTATGGCTGCCATTAAGCTTGGCAAACATGTGTATGTTCAAAAACCCCTGACACACGATGTTTTTGAAGCCCGCAGGCTTACCGAAGCAGTAAGGGAATACAAGGTAGTGAGCCAGATGGGGAACCAGGGCCGTTCGGGCGAAGGAACCCGCAGGCTGGCAGAATGGATATGGGCCGGAGCGATCGGCGAAATCCGGGAGGTCCACAGCTGGACGAACCGCCCTGTTTGGCCGCAGGGTGTCGGACGTCCTGCCGGTGTTGACACAATTCCGTCGACACTTGATTGGGATTTATGGCTTGGAACAGCCCCTGAGCGTCCTTATAACAACTCCTACCTTCCCTTCAACTGGAGGGCCTGGTATGATTTCGGTGCCGGTGCGCTCGGCGACATGGGATGCCATGTTCTGGACCCGGTATTTCATGCGCTGAAGCTTAAATACCCGATCTGGGTGCAGGGATCTCATTCCTACGAGGTGAGGGAGATGTGGAAAAGGGTTGACAACCAGGAGACATTCCCCAGCGCCTCAATGATCACGTACCAATTCCCCGCCAGGGAAAACATGCCCCCTGTACGGCTGACCTGGTACGATGGCGGAATGATGCCGGTGTGGCCCGCTGAAGTAGATCCGAAAAAGATTCCTGCCGAAGGTGGCTCGATGTTTGTCGGCGATAAGGGAATTATCGTGTGTGAAACGTACGGCGGAGGAGTCCAGATGTTCCCCGAAGAGCGATTCCTGGAATACAAGGACCTTCCAAAAACTTTAAAAAGGGTGGAAGTAACACATGAAATGAACTGGCTGATCGGTTGCAAGGGTGGGGAAGCCCCCTGCTCGAATTTCGATTATTCAGGCCCTCTCACCGAAATGGTCCTGATGGGAAATCTGGCGATCAAGGTTCCGGGTAAAAGGCTCCTATGGGATGGGGACAATATGAAGGTCACCAACGATGAGGCTGCCAATAACTTTATCCAGCGGGAATATAGAAAGGGATGGGCGCTGTAATCGGATAGTCTGCCCGTCCGTTATAAGGACTGTTTTACCGTAGTGGTTCCTTCAGGAAGGTTCTTTAAAAAATATTCCAGTTCCTGGGGCTTAGAGGTACTGAATGCCAGTATCTTTCCGCTCTTTAACCTGACGGTCAGGATATGGTGGCCACCAAAATTATACTCCATCCTGTTGATTTGCCTGTTGACTCCGAATTTCTTCATCGATTTTAATCCCTGAACCCTGGAAAGCTCTACTTCCGCAACTTCACTAAATGGAATGGTCTTATATTTTTTACGGAAGGGCTCAATTCTGAATTCAATCGATGATTGAGTAATACGCATATCCATCTGGATGATGAACATGAGAAGAACTATAAGGGGCCCTATGAGTAATGTGAACAGGTAGGGTTTTTCCTGATCGGGCATGGTATCCCACTCAGTCAGGTAAACCATCAGGAATACAAATCCCATCATCAGGGTAACTGCACCGAAAATCACAATGCGCCATCCTGAAGGGATCGATTGTTTCTCGTGAAAAAATACCTGGGCCATGGCGTTCCGTTTTTGCTTGTTTTGTTTAAAACAAAGATAGAATATTAATTTCGGCTGAAACTCGTACTCTTATATCGTAAATCGTCAATCGTAAATCGCAAATCTTAGATCCCATGTCCCGCATAACCCTTTTACTTTTCTCTCTTCTTGGTTTGGCTGCCTGCCAAAACCGGAATACCGTCTGGATCGCACAGGCCCCGGCTGGTGAGCGTTACACAACTCTTGATACCACCGGAGTTACTGTTATACCCAATGGCCGCCTGATAAAACCGTATGGCAGCACCTTTCGCACCGCCCCGCATCCGTATGGGCTCTGCCTGAGCCCCGACGGAAAAATCGCGGTCACTGCGAATTCGGGAACAAGTCCGCTCTCCATTACCATTCTTAGAAACATTCAGAGCCCTTATCCGGAAATACAGCAGGTGCCACCCGGTCCGGGAACAGACAAGGGCGTTCTGGCCAGCGTGTTTATGGGGCTCGCCATTTCCCCGGATAATGCAACCGTCTATGTGTCAGGAGGACAGGAGAATAAAATTTATCTCTTTGATGTGCGAACAGGGGACGTAAAAGGAACAATCCCTTGTGCAGGTCTTCAGGGTGACAGGGATTTCACCGATGGATACATTGGTGACTTGGTGCTGAACCGGGAGGGTACGCGACTTTATGCGGTGGACCAGATCAATTTTCTTCTGCTCGTTATTGATCCGGTTGTCGCCAAGGTTCTTCATCGGGTCAATACCGGGCGCTATCCATTTGGTGTCTGCCTTTCACCCGATGAGAAAAAGGTCTATGTGGCCAATGTCGGTATGTATGAGTACACAAGGTTCGCCAGTACTGATCCCGACAGCCTGGACCAGACTTCCCTGGCTTACCCGGCTTTTGCTTACGGATCCAGGGAATCGGAAGAAGGAACCCAGGTTGGGGAAGTAAAAGTTAAGGGCCTGGGAAAACTTAATGTACCTGAATCTTTTTCAGTCTGGACCATTGATGTCAGCAATCCTGATTCACCAAAAGTGACCGCCAGGATCAAAACCGGCAATTTGGTCGGGGAAATGGTGGAGGATTTTCCTGCCGTCGGCGGGTCGAGTCCGAACTCCGTAGTGGCAACTCCGGATTATGTATTCGTCAGCAACGGGAATAATGATAATATCTCGGTCATTGATATTCATTCTGATACTGTGATTACCGAAATACCGCTGATCCCGGACGACAGAATGCGGCATTTCCGCGGGATCATTCCGTTTGGAGTAACCGTCTCGCCCGATTTTAAAACCCTTTTTGTAGCTGAATCGGGAATCAATGCGGTTGCCATGATTGACGTTTCCACCCTGAAAGTTAAAGGACACATCCCCGTTGGCTGGTTTCCCGCCAGAATAGAGGTATCACCCGACGGCGGGAAGCTTATTGTTTCAAACGCCAAAGGGTTTGGCAGCGGTCCTAACGGAGGTCCCGATTTTGTAAAGGGACCCGAAGGATCTTATATCGGAAGCCTGATGAAAGGCTCGGTAACCGTTCTGGATATCCCCTCATCAGGAAAACTGAAAAAACTTACGCGGGAGGTGATTGACATGAATTTCAATATGAAAAAATCGAATGACCCTTCTTTCAATATCAGGAAAAAAAACCCGGTTCCTTTGTACCCCGGTTACTCTGAAAGCCCGATCCGGTATATTGTTTTTGTGTCCAAGGAGAACCGCACCTACGATGAGATATTCGGCCAGGTTAAGGCCGGGGATGGCGAATCCTCACTGGCACGTTATGGCGCGGGAGTCAGTTTTACCAACCGGGCTAAAGATCAGAAGGTTGAGAACGCCGATGTTATGATTAACCATTTGGCCCTGGTCAACCGTTTTGCTATGTCGGACAATTTTTATGTGGACTCGGATGTCTCTGCCGACGGGCACCGGTGGCTGGTTAATACGTATCCGAATGAATGGGTGGAAGCAACAGTGCCAGCGAGTTACGGAGGGAATCGTAATTATAGGGAGAAATCAAAATCTCCCGGAATCCTTGCATTCACTGGGGCTGCGGGCGCGATTTATCCGGAGGATTATAACGAGGCCGGTTCCATGTGGGACCATCTTGACCGAAACAAGATCCCTTTTTTCAATTTCGGATTCAGCCTTATGTTTGAGCCGGCTGCCTATCAGCCTGAGTACAAGATTGCCGGGGTACGGCACCTGGCCAATTTCCCCATGCCGGCAGCCCTTTTTGCCAACTCATCACGAAAGTACCCTACCTATAACATGGCGATCCCGGACCAGTTCCGGATCGAAATGTTTATTGAAGAATATAAAGAAAAGTGGGAGTCGGGAAAAGAAAAATTCCCGTCAATGCTCACCATAATCGTCCCTAACGACCATGGGGCGGGAGAAAGGCCGGAAGCAGGATATCCATTCCGTGAAAGTTACCAGTGTGACAACGACCTGGCCGTTGGCCGTCTGGTGGAGTTCCTGAGCCATACGCCCCATTGGAAGAATATGGCAATCGTGATCACCGAGGATGATGCTCAGGGCGGCGTGGATCATGTGGATGCGCACCGCAGTGTTTTGATGGTAGTGTCTCCATATGCTAAAAAGAACTATGTGTCCCATACCCATACCAGTTTTGGTAGTATATTCAAGACTTTCTGGAATATTCTTGGCGTTCCCTACCTGAACCAGTATGATGCATCTGCCACGGATCTGAGTGATATGTTTACCGATCAGCCCGATTTTACACCTTATCAGGCCTTCCCGGTGAACCCACTGATCTTTGATCCGCAAAAAGCCCTGGATCCCTATGATGAAAAATTTGACTGGAAAGCGGTCACCGAATCGCCTGAGATTGATAATGTTCGGGACATGCTCCGCGACAGCAAAGAGGTTGAAGAGTGGCGAAAGGAAAAGGAAGCCGGAAAAAAATAACAGGGCACTTGCAAATCAGGAAAAATCGGCTAATTTTGTGCCCACAATTTACGTTGGTCGTGTAGTTCAGTTTGGTTAGAATGCCGGCCTGTCACGCCGGAGGTCGCGGGTTCGAGTCCCGTCGCGACCGCACCAACGAAAACCCATGTTGCTGAGTTCAGCGACATGGGTTTTTTCTTTGCGTTCAGGCATTTAATTCTCCGGTGGATGCCTTAATTTTTTAATCCCCCGCTCATCCTCAGCAGCTCGGTTTCGCTGGATTTGCAGCGATAAAGTGCAGTCAGATAGCGGTTCTCAGCATCCATCAGTTTCTTTTGGGTCTCCCTGAGTTCTATATCATTGGCCGATCCGATGCGGTATTTTTCGCTGGCAATATCCAGGTTCTTCTGCGCAAGAACAATGTTTGCCTGCTCAAAATCCGATAATTGCAGGTTTGTGAGATAATCATTATAAATGCGTTGCAGATGAGCGCGGATATTTAATTCTGTCTGCTCGGCTTCGATTCGGGCAGATTCAAGCCGAACCTGTGCCTTGCTGCGGTTCTCTTTCTGCGAGAAGCCGTCAAACAGGGTGTAAGAAGCGTTAACCCCTACCGAAAATCCACGGTTCCGGTTTAATGACATAATACCCACCTCCGATTCCGATTTATTGTAGTTATACCCGGATGTGAAATTAAGCCGGGGATACAGGGTTGTATTGGCGCTTTTCCGGTCAAGCATTGCAATGCTCATGGCCGTGCGGCTCATCCGTATTTCAGGGTTCATCACGGATACAGATTCCCATAGCTTGTCAAAAAGCAGATCCTTGCGGATCGGAATATCTTCAAACACTTCAAACTGGAGGTATATGTCGCGACATAAAACCCGGTTCAGTTCCACCTTGGTGTTCTGGAGCATCTTGGCCTGCTGGATAAAGGCTGAACTGTCGGCATTGTAATCCACACTGGCCTGCAAAAGTGAAAGCTCCGAACTTGAGCCGAACCGGAGCCCGGCTGCGGCAATCCGTTTTCGCTCGGAAGTGATTGCCATGGCTTCGCGGTAAACATCCACCATTTTTTTCTGGGTGATGATTGCATAATAGGCAGTGATCACATCAGCAAGCGTGTTTTCAACCGTTGTTTGAAGCTGTATGTCAGTCAGCGCCTCGAGTTCCGAAAGCTTTTTCTTTTGGATGAACATGTTAAAACCGTCAAACAGTGTCCAGGTTAAGGCGATCCCACCGTTGATATTGTTGTTCCGGTTGCTCTCGCTTGCCTTTTCCCGACCGTCAAAATACTTCTGATAGGTGTTGGTTACCGAAAAACTTCGCGACCCCGTCAGTCCGAGCTGCGGCAGCATGCCGGCGTTGCCGGAGGAGTTGTCAATACCGGCAATCCGGCTGTCATTGGCAGCCAATGTGATATCAAAATTGTTTTGAAGGGCGATTACCAGAGCCTCCTGGAGGCTCAGCGTATCTTGTGGCCGGGCCTTCATTGGGAGAAAAAGGCTGAATGCCAGAAGCAGCAGCGGGAAATATTTCATGACTCAGGATTTACAAATTTCTTTTTCTTGCCCGATATATAGGTATAGAGGGCAGGGATTACATAAAGCGTAAGGATGAGTGCGAACAGCAATCCTCCGATAATCACTATCCCCATTGATATCCGGCTCCTGGCGCCTGCCCCCAGGGCCAGGGCGATAGGCAGGGCTCCCAGAACCGTGGCAAAGCTTGTCATCAGGATTGGCCTGAAACGCTGTGTTGCAGCCTCAATTGCCGCCTGATACATATTCATTCCGGAATATTTTTTCTGATTTGCGAATTCAACGATCAGTATCCCGTTTTTGGTCACGATTCCGATCAGCATGATCATCCCGATCTGGCTGAAGATATTCATCGTCTGACTAAAAAGGATCAGTGAAATCAGGGCACCGGCAATGGCAAGGGGAACGGTAAACATGATGACCAGTGGATCCCTGAAGCTTTCAAACTGGGCCGAAAGGATCAGGTATATCAGGATCAATGCCAGTATAAAGGCAAATAACAGGGTGTTTGAACTCTCTGCATAATCCCGCGAAACACCGGTAAGCGATGTGTTAAATGATTCATCCAGCTCTTCCTTGGCAATTTTCTGCATCTCCTCAATGCCCTGGCTGAGGGTGTAACCCTTAGCAGGCGAGGCAGATACGGTTGCAGAGATATAGCGGTTGAACCGATAGAGGGTCGGAAGGTTTACCTTGTATTCGATTTTAACCACATTATCCAGCTGGATCATGGCACCTTGCCTGTTCCTGACATAAACAGTGCTGAGATCAATAGGCTGATCCCGATATTGCCGGTCGGCCTGGCATATAATCTGGTACTGTTTGCTGTTGAGAATGAAATATCCAAGACGCTGACCCCCGAAAAACAACTGGAGCGTTTCGGCAATATCCCGGAGGGTGAGCCCAAGTGTCCGCGCCCGGTCGCGGTCGATCCGCAACGTCATCTCAGGTTTGTTGAATTTCAGGTTGAGGTCGACTACCTGGAATGCCGGGTTGGCCTGTGCTTTTTCCATGAAGGCAGGGATGGCTTCCCGTAATTTCTCCAGACTGGTGGCCTGGATAACAAACTGAACGGGAAGTCCGGAGTTTCTGCCGCCGCCAATTGTCTGCTCCTGTGTGACAAAACTCCGGGCAAATGTCAGGGGCCTGAGTTGGCCGGTTAAATAGTCGGCAACCTCCTGCTGGGTTTTTTCCCTTTGATCCGGGGGAACAAGGGTGATACGGACAAACCCCCCGTTTGAACCCGAGCCCCCCATTCCTGTCAGTCCCATGTAGGACTCTTTTTCGGGAAGAGTGTCAACCAGATCGATAATTTTAGCCATATAGGCATCCATCTTTTCATAGGCGGTTCCTTCAGGCCCTGTAGCACTGATGATCAGGCGGCTCTTGTCCTCCATCGGTGCCAGCTCGCCGGGTATTTTTGGCCAGAGAAAGGTCACCAGGCCAATGGAAACTGCCATAATGATAAATGCAATCCACCGATGGCGAAGGAAGGCTGAAAGAGACCGGCTGTAACCGGTAATCAGTGCGGCAAAGAATGGCTCCGTAGCGGTATAAAAACGGTTATGGTGCTCGGCGTGCTTAAGCCAGTGCGAAGCAAGCATCGGAGTTAAAGTCAGCGAGATGAAAGCCGAAATGATAACGGCACCGGCCATAACCACCCCGAATTCCCTGAACAGCTTGCCGGTAAGTCCCTGCAGGAAAATAATCGGCAGGAATACAGCTGCCAGGGTGATCGTGGTTGAGAGGATCGCAAAGAAGATCTCTTTTGAGCCTTTAAAACCAGCCTCCATCGGCGACATCCCCTTTTCAATCTTTGAATAGATGTTTTCCAGGACCACGATGGCGTCGTCGACCACCAGTCCGGTCGCCAATACGATACTGAGGAGGGTAAGAATGTTGATCGTGTATCCGGCCAGGTACATGATAAAAAAGGAGCCGATCAGGGAGATCGGTATGGCGATTACCGGAATTATGGTGGTCCGCCATTCCCTGAAGAATAGGAAGATAATGAGTACGACCAGGGAAAAAGCAATCAGAATGGTCTCTTCAACTTCCGTAATGGCTTTTCGGATCGACAGGGTGGTGTCATTGGATATGCCCACATAAATATCTTCCGGCATTTCCTTTTTAATCTGTTCCAGCCTTTTCTTTACCTCATCGACGATGGCGATCTGGTTAGACCCCGGTTGGGGAATTATGGCAAGTCCGACTTGCGGTATCTTACCGTTTCCGCGCATTACGGTTTTCTCGTTCTCAGGCATCAGCTGTGCCCGGCCAATATCCTTGAATTTGATCAGGGTTCCTTCTGTTTCCCTGATAATGAGATTGTCAAACTGCTCAGTGGTGCTGAGCCGGCCGATGGTCCTGACGGAAAGTTCTGTACCGTAGCCCTCAACCCGTCCCGAGGGTAATTCGATATTTTCCCGGTTGACGGCATCACGGATATCCGAGGGAGTGAGGCCGTAGCCGGCAAGCTTTATCGGGTCGATGAACAGTTTTATGGAGTATCTCTTTTCGCCCCAGATTCTTATTTCGCTGACCCCGGGGGTAGTCTGCAGCCGCTCTTTGAAAAGATTATTGGCAATCTCAGATAATTGCAACAGGTTTCTCTTATCACTTTGAATGCTCAATCCGAATATCGGACTGGAATCCGCATCGGATTTGACAACCTGAGGGGGATCAACATCGGGAGGCAAGGAACGCATAGCCCTCGAAACCCGGTCGCGAACGTCGTTGGCCGCGGCTTCCATGTCGGTGCCTACCTGGAATTCAACGGATATGCTGCTGCCACCGTCGCGCGAAGAAGATGTTAGCGTGCGGATTCCTGCGATCCCATTGATGCTCGCTTCGAGGGGCTCCGTAATCTGACTCTCGATTACCTCTGCATTGGCTCCAGGATAGGAAGTGCTTACCGTTACGGTAGGCGGATCCACGCTGGGATACTCCCTGACTCCAAGAAAAGTAAAACCGATAACCCCAAACAGGATAATCAGGATCGACACGACCAGGGCCAGGACCGGCCGCTTGATGAAAATTCCGGAAAAATTCATGATTGTGCCGGTTAATTGTTTGGTTTATTTTCATTGGAGGACTTTTTGCCTCTGACTGCCACCGGAACTCCGTCATTGACCTGCAGCAGTCCGGTAAGGATCAGGCTGTCACCAGGCTGTAATCCTTCCGTCACCTGAACATCTTTTTCGGTGCGAATTCCTGTAAATACAGGTACTGACACGGCTTTTCCCCCTTTTTTCAGGAAAACCTTGCTTCCGGCAATATCCCCGACCAGGGCTTCCGACGGAACCTTAATGGCATCCGGTATTTTCTCAAGCTCAACGCTTACACGGGTAAAAGTGCCCGGAACCAGTATCCTTTTTGGATTCGGGCAGATTGCCCTTACCTGAACCGTCCGGGTGGCAATGTCTACTCCTGATTCCACAGCGTAAACCCTCCCGGTGAAAGGATCCGGGGTGTAGTCCATGCTGAAACCGATGATCATGCCCGTTCTTACGAGTGTTGTGTACTTTTCCGGAACAGAGAACTCAATTTTGATCGGGTCGACCTGTTGGAGGGTAGCAATCAAGGTATTGGAAGGAATATAACTTCCAAGGCTTACGTTTCTCAGTCCAATTTTGCCTGATAAAGGGGCGAAAATCTGCGTTTTAGCCAGCTGGGCCTGGAGTATTTGCCTCTCAGCCTGGATCGACTTAAGGGTATTGGCGACCACATCATATTCTTCCTGGCTGATGGCTTTTATTTCCAGTAATTGTTTTTTTCGATATTCTTCATCGCGGGCAAGATCCTCCTGAACCGAATTCTTGTTTAACTGTGCCTGAAGATCCTGGTCGTTAATCTTGAGTAATAGTGTCCCCTCCTTAACTTCCGTTCCTTCCGAAAAATAAATCCCTGTTATCCTGCCGGAAACCTCGTTTCTGAGTTCAACCTTTTCATTGGGTAACAGGGTGCCGGTGGTGTATATCATGTTTAGCATCGTGTCAGGCTTAATCACCATAACCTCAACAGCAACAGGTCCGCCGCGCCTTCCGCCGGGGGCAGGGACAGCCTCCTTCTTCTTTCCGCATCCGGTTACAGTCAGGGTCAACCCGATGAAAATTCCAAACAGTCCGGTTTTAATAGTTCCAGCAATCATGTTAAAAATATTATAGTTATAAGGGAAAGTGTGGTAAAAGTAGTGATTGACTCATGAAATATTAGATAGTGGTTCGTTAAAAAAGATTAAAAGCTTACGGTGAAAACATTACTTTCGATATCCTGGATGATGGAGAAAAGGTGGCAACTGAAAATAATTCAAACATTCGTGATGGTCAATGGCTGGATATGAATTATCTTGTACCCGATGAATTAACAATAGTCTCTTTCATCTATCACATGGTTGTATAAATGTGAGGTGTAGCCCCGTTCATTTTGAACGGGGCTTTTTATTAATTTCCCGTTGTAAAATTCAAACCATGAAATTCATAGCTTCCATGCCTCTGGGATTGGCGGGACTTGCAACGATGACCACACTGGCAGGTTGTACCCAAAAGGAACGCCAAGACTCACCCAATGTCATTCTGATCAATATTGATGATTTGGGGTACGGTGACATCTCCTGCAACGGAGCGATCGGTTATCGCACGCCAAACATAGACCGCCTCGCGATGAACGGCCTCCGGTTTACCAATTTTTATTCCGCGCAGGCTGTTTCAGGAGCTTCCCGGGCCGGCCTCCTGACAGGCTGTTACCCGAACCGCATCGGACTACCTGGGGCGCCCAATCACAATGCCAGGCATGGCATTCATCCTGATGAACTGACCCTTGCTGAACTACTCCGTCAGAAAAACTATGCTACCGGTATGGTGGGAAAATGGCATCTGGGTCATCTCAGACCGTTTCTTCCACTCCAAAATGGATTCGATGAATACCTTGGGCTTCCGTATTCAAATGATATGTGGCCGGTCCGGTATGAGGGGTATGGGTATGTTCCGGATACCTTGAATCCGCTGCCGAATCAAAATCCTCCGCTTCCCCTGATCGATGGGAATGATACGGTTGATTTTATGACTTCCCTGGAAAAGCAGGATCAACTGACAACCCTCTACACTGAACGGGCCGTGAGGTTCATCAACCGGAACAAACGTAAGCCATTCTTCCTGTATGTGGCTCATTCAATGGTTCATACCCCGCTGGCAGTATCGGAAAAATTCAAGGGAAAAAGTAAACAAGGCCGGTTTGGAGATGTTATGATGGAAGTGGATTGGTCCGTTGGGGAGCTTGTTAAAGCAGTAAAGGAAAATCATCTGACCAGGAATACGCTGATAATTTTTACCAGTGATAACGGCCCCTGGCTCAATTTTGGCACCCATGCCGGCACCACCGGCGGTCTGCGGGAAGGCAAGGGCACTACATATGAAGGAGGACAAAGGGTCCCGTGCATCATGTCCTGGCCAGACAATGTTCCTGCCGGGGAGGTAAGCGGCCAGCTGGTATCTGCCATTGACATCCTTCCCACTCTGGCAGCCATTACAGAAACTGCCTTGCCAGTACATAAAATCGATGGCGTAGACATTTCAGCTATTCTAAAAGGTGATTTGGATTGTGAACCCCGGAAAGTCTTCTATTATTATTACAACCGTAATAGCCTTGAAGCCGTCAGAATGGGTCAATGGAAACTTCAGCTGCCTCACCGGTCGCGCTCCTATCGGACTGTCCTTCCCAAGGATGACGGACGTCCGGGAGCTTACGCAACGGAGCAATGCGACCTGGCACTATATGACCTGCGCAGGGATCCCGGTGAATGGTATGATGTTCAGGCACTGTACCCCCAGATCGTCACTGAAATGCAACGTCTTGCCGATGATGCCCGAACCGACATGGGGGATGATCTGACCGGCGTCATCGGAAAAAATACCCGTGAGCCCGGAAGAATCAACAAACTAAATTGATCGGCGGCACTATTTTTGCTATACGGAGTAAATTTTAAATCACCAAACCATGACCAAAATAACTATGTTGATTGCTACCGGCCTGATGATTGCCGGCCTCAATTCTTGCCACAAAGATTATTGTGATTATGTGGAAGAAGCTCCGATACTATTTCAGTATGAGTATGTTAACTATGCATGGGGTTACCGCCATCGTGGGTTTCTGATCGATACTGATGGCAAGGTTTTAGGATTTGACCGGCCGAAAGACTGGAAATTCGCCGACAGCACCGGTTACTTGTCAAAGGCAGATCTTGAATTCAACCTTGAATATTGCGATACAATTTGTGGCCAGATAGATACCGATGATGCCAGACATTATTACATGAAACTTCACTCATTCGATGGATCCGATATCAGAGATCTGGGTATCTACATGGCTGATGCCGGAACCGGGGTGCTGTCCGGTTGGGTGTGGAATGACAAGCATAAAGCCTATGAGAATATTCTTCTCAGATCAAACGGGGATCTTAATAAGGTGAATAACCATAAAGATACCGATGCAATTGTTGAATGGCTGAAAGGCATTGGTGAAAAATCAAACCGGTTCTGGTGGTTTGAATCAAATTAAACGATAATTCGCCAAATGTCTGTAGAGACGCATAATTATGCGTCTCTACACGTCATTGGCCAATTCCCCGTTGAGACGCATTATTATGCGTCTCTACCATTGTACCATGATCCCTATAGTAGGCAATACCGTTCCCGACAATGAAGGAATGCGTTTCAGCTGATAGCGTGTACCATTCTCCAATAGGATGAAATTTCCGGCTTCGTTTTTCTCCCGGATAATATAATCCTGCTGCTCACCTTTGAAATTATAAGCGTTCTGAATATCAACGTACATCATCAGGGACCAGTTTTTAAAATATAGCCGTTTGTCGACACGAATGTCCAGCTGATGAAAATCCCTGAACCGCAAGCCATTGGTTTGTGTAAAGTCGAATACCGGTCCACCTGTTACATCCCACCCTGCTTTCAGCGAAGATGCCTCAAAGTCATAGGGTGTGTAAGGCGTTCCGCCTACAAACCGCCACTTCACTCCGGCACTCCAGTTATTCTTAAACCCCTTGAATGCAGTGATGTTGATGATGTGCTTGCTGTCCCAGTTCGTGGGCAGGAAATCCCCGAAGACATTTTTGTATTGGCTAACAACAAATGTATAGGAGAATATCAGGTTAAGCTTCAGATTCTCTTCCAGCTTGGTCCGGTTCAGGACCTCGAATCCAAAAGCCCTGCCTTCACCTGTTGAGGTTACCTCTTCATCTCCAATGACGCCAAAATCAGCCCCTTTTGAAGCCAGGCTCAGGGAATCCCTGACTGAGAACGGATAGTTGGTGTAGTACTTGTAAAATCCTTCGAGAGTGGTCAGAATGTTATCTTTAGGCTGATACTGTAACCCGAGGATTAAATGGTCGGCTTGTATGTAGTTAAGGTCATTTTCCTTGTTGATCAAAATCCCTTCACTGTTCTTGTAGCCCAATGAGGTATAGGCAGGCAGCTGAAAGTACCGCCCGGCATTCATATTAAGGCTGAAAGCATCCGTAAGGGAGTAAGACAATGAAAGCCGGGGTGAAGTCTGTTTCAGCATATTGGACATGCTTGCCGAATAATTGTTCGCATCCATCCTCAACCCAATGGAACCAACCAAACGCGCATCCAGAAAGGTTTTGCTTACCTGGCCGAAAGCGCCCCATTTGAAAAGATTAAAATCTGTGGAATACCGGATATCAATCAATCTTCCGTCGGCATAAATTTGGGAATTCGTGTAGTTATTGTATTTGGCAAACTCACCGGAAAGGCCGTAAATTACTTTAAAATCTCCCAGGCGACTGTTGCTTTCATACCGGAAACGGTTTTCAATCTCCTGAGAGTTATAATCCAGAACCTTAGGGCGGCTTTCATCATTATCGGGATATTTATAGGAAACATTGTTCAACATGTTGCGACTCAGGACAATCGTTTGATAGGATTTTTCCTTGTAATGCTTGTAGACACCTCCGATGGCATAGCTCCATTGCTCATTTACCGGGATGTTTGTAAGGATATACTCCTGGGAGGGAGTCGGATCCTTAATACCCATATTGAGCTTGAATTCATCCAGTGCACCAATCGAGATGATTGAAAGTTCATCCTTTGGGGTCAGTTTGATCTTGTATTTCATCTGGTAATCCGTAAAGGTTGGAAGGAACGGTAACCCGATGAGGTCAAAAAGAAAGCTCAGGTAGCTCCGGCGGGCCGAAAAGATAAGGGTTGAGTTTTTTGTAACCGGTCCATCCACCGTAAGACTGATCTCTGATGCCCCTATGGTTCCCCGGAATTTCAGCTTGTCAGGGTTTCCATCCATCTGGGAAAACTCAAATACTCCGCTAAGCGCATTTCCGCGATTCGCCGGAAAAGCGCCGGAATAAAAGTTGACGCCGTTGATAAAATCAGCATTGATAATTCCCGCCGGACCTCCGGATGCACCCTGAGTGGCAAAATGATTGATATTAGGAATTTCCATTCCATCGAGATAAAACCGGCTCTCACTCGGGCCGCCGCCGCGGATAATGATATCACTGCGGAAGGATGCTCCGGAACCTACCCCAGGGAAGGAGCGGATCACCTTGGCCAGGTCCCGGTTGCTGCCGGGACTCGTTTCAATCTCGCTTACCCCAATCCTCTGCAGGGAAACAGGGCTCTCCTGGGTTTTGCGGAAAGGTGATGCCTTTACAACAACCTCTTTTATCTGCGTATCTTTTGGGTTCAACTTGATCTCGAGATAAGAAGTATTGGCATTTGTAACCTGTATTTCAGAAGAGAGTCCCATCTCATAACCGACAAAGGATGCCTGGAGGGTGATAAAGCCCGGGGCAAGGCCGGTAAAAATGAATTTGCCGTCGAGGTCGCTCGTGGTGCCAACCATGGTTCCCTTTACTACGATATTTACAAACGGAAGGGGTTCATTGCTGACAGCATCGGTCACATTTCCTTCAATCCGGCCACTGTTCTGGCCAAGAAGGGTTACGGGCAGGAAAATCGTAAAAATTGCCAGCAGGATCGGGATATATATGTTATTTCTCTTTTTCATGATCTTCAGTCTATTTGGTCAATTTTACGGTTGCTTTGCTGATGATAGTCAGGGCAGTGGTCATGGTTGATAGATCGGTGTACAGTTTACCATCCTTGCCGGCATAATGCCCATGACCGATCGGATTCAGATGCTGTCCGGTACCGGGATTCTCCATGTCGATGGTTACCGCGTATACCAGCGACGGCTGGCAGGATGTCTTATAATCCGGGTCGTTATACAAGGCATTGGTCCAGTATTCATTCCAATCCCACGGCTGGTTGATTTCCAGCAGCAGCCGGAATTTTGAAGGGAGAGACCTGGTTACTCCTGTTTTAATCACAAAATCACCGGCAGGGGTTGCGCCAGTAAATCCGTCGATCACGGGGTTGGTCGAGTCCGGCAGCAGCGGTACTTTAAAGAAATCAGACCTTTTGTGAAGCCAGTAGGGCAGGGTGGCAGGACGTTTCTGTGGACCCGGCCTGGTATCCCAGGTTTCACTGGTGAGCGGTCCATGACCAAATATTCCGGTACCAATGGATTTCGTTACAAACAGGGTCTGGATGTAGTTTTCATCCATGTCCTCAATCCAGATTGAAAATGTAGGATGGTTGTGGGCGGCTCCTTTGCTGAAAACCAACTCCAGTGCAAGATCTGAACTTGCACCCGGTATCCGGATGGTATCAGAAAGTATCTCCCCTTTGCCAATTCCTTTTTGAACCGAGCAACCGGTTAGAGAGAGGCCTGTTAAAATTGTCAGGAATACTATGGAAACTAATTTCATTTGAAAAGTTTTTAAAGTTTATGCTAGTACAAGTTTAAGAAAGTTTTGTTCAGCCAGGATAAAAAAAAAGCCGGCTGGAATCCCAGCCGGCTGCATGAAGAGAAGCTTACTAATTCCAGGACATCTGAGCGAGTTCAAAAATACTCAGATAGCCAAGTTGAATGATTTTTAACATCTTATCCCAGTTAATCAGCTCGACATGATCGTTATACTGGTGGTATTCAGCAGGCATTCCAGCCATGAAATAATAAATCGGAATTCCTTTGGCAGCAAATGGTGCATGGTCGCTGCCTCCACCGGGCTGATCAGATCCACGGAAACTGATTTCCAGGCCCATTTTAAGATCCGTGTTGAATTTTTCAACCAATTCCTTTGATTTCGGGAACTTATTGGAGAAATTAACGCTGATCTTGTTGTCCTGATTTTCACCGGGACTGTTCCTGGAGATCATGTCATAGTTTAGATTGCACAGGATTTTTTCCTTGTAGGGGTGTTGAACAAAATACCCTGATCCGATAAGACCTTTTTCTTCAGCGGTCCAGCCAGCAAAAACAATGGTTTTTTCTGGCTTGATCCCGGTGGCCATCATAGCCTTTGCGATCGTCATAACACCAACCGTACCTGATGCATTGTCGTCCGCACCATTGAAAATAAAGCCGTCCTGCTTGCCAAGATGGTCATAATGACCGCCGATGACGATGATTTCCTCAGTGTTTTTTCCTTCAAGGACACCGATTACGTTTCTTACTCTCACTATCCTTGAATCTACTGTAGTTTTAATCCGGATGGCCTTTCCAGCCAGATCCCGTGAAGCGGGTTTTCCGGTCTCAGTAATCTGTTTTTCAACGGCAGCAAAATCCAGATTAAGACCACTGATGATTTCATTGATCACCCTGTTAGTGACCTGGAGACTAATCAGTCCACCGTCCACCTTGTCACCCATCACACGCATTGATTTCCGAACGCGGGTTTGGGGAACATCTCCTTCATATTTGTCTGTATTGTAGCGAAACGGTACATTAGCAGCCCATTGGTTTGTTGGGTCATTGTTTGCCCGAATTTCAATTACTCCGATTGCCCCCCGTTCTGTAGCCCATGGAAACTGCCCGCCACCCTGACGGAATCTGGCCATCTGTGCGGCCGGATCGCCCTGGACCGGTGCAGCCGGTTTGAATTTTTCGTACGTTTTTGAGGTGGGATCCTTGGAACCTGGAAATCCTGAAAGCTTTATGACAAACTTGCCTTTAAGGTCAAGTCCTTTGAGATCATCATAGCCGTTTTTCTCGTCCACCAATCCGTAACCAACAAAAACAACCGGGACTTCAGCCTCAAGTCCTACCTGACCTGGTGTAACTGAAAAATCAGTCTGATAATCGAAATTTACCGACCGGAATCCTGTTCCGGTTTTGGTGACAACACTCATTTCCTGTATGGGTCCGGGAGAAGATTCAACCAGGTTAAAGCTCTGGAAGTAAGTTCTTTTCGGTTCCGGACGGGCTTGTGGTGCTGCTCCAGCTGCAGGACGAGTTCGGCGGCCTCCAAATTGAAAGCTTTCAAAGTCTCCTCCTGGCTGTAGTCCATACAGTTTAAACATGCTTGCTATATAATCAGAAGCAATATACTCCCCCTTGGTTCCCGATTCACGGCCTTCGGTCCAGTCAGAAGCCAGAAATTCCAGCTGGCCCTGGATCACCTCTTTGGTGATTGCCTGGAATCCCTTATCCCTGGCAGATTCCTGTGCATACTGTGGAATTGCGCATAAGAGGAGCAATCCGGCAAGAAAAATCAAACGCATCTGTTTTTTCATAGAATTAAATATTATAGTTACCATTTAAGATTTGCCAGTTCAAATATGTTCAGATATCCAAGCCTGATGATGTCTGTCAGGTAGGGCAGCACTGCTTTGTCAGCATGATCAGTGTATTGATGGTAATCAGGGGTGAATTTCCCGTGGATAAGAAAAATGGGTATTCCCGCGGTTGAAAAAGAGGTAAAGTCAGAACCTCCGGTGGGCCGGGCTGATGTTTGATATGTCATATCGAGTTTGAGTGCGTAATCTTTAATGTGCTGCTCGGTCAGCTGCCTGAATATCGGAAGCCCGGAAGAAAAATTGAAATCGCATTTTCTGCCGGTGCTGTCATCCGGTGCGGTGCGACTGATCATGTCGTAATTCATGTAGCACCTGATCTTTTGTGTTTCAGCCTTTGATACATAGTACTTTGAGCCAAGAAGACCCTTCTCCTCAGCGGTCCAGGCGCAGAAAATGATCGTGTTTTCAGGCTTGATTCCTGAAGAGGCAAAGGCATTGGCGATTGTCAAGATTCCGACTGTTCCTGACGCATCATCATCTGCCCCGTTGTATACAAACCCATTAACCTTTCCCAAGTGGTCATAATGAGCACCAAGCACGATGCAATTGTTATTATCTTCTCCTTCCAGAATGCCGATTACATTGCGGCCTTGCACAATCCGGGATTCTACCGTACTGTTTATTCTTAACATCACCATGCCTGAGGTGACATCTTGTACAGGTTTTCCAGATGCTTTCGCATTTTCAAAGGCGATCGGATCGAGCCCCAGATTGCTTAGCAAACTGTTAAGGGCGCGATCCGATAAACTGATCCGGGGAATTGAAACCGCACCCGTTCCCGGCAGGGATAATCGCCTGCGCGGTTGTGTGTTGAAAGGAACATCACCTTCATAGGTCTCCGTATTGTAACGAAACGGAATATTTGTGACAGCCTGTGTAAAGCCAGTTGATCCGTTTCGGATCTCAATAACGGCAAGTGCTCCTTTTTCCGATGCGATCCGGTCTTTGGCGGCATCATATTGGGATGGACTGCCAGCACCGGCAAAACGGCCATATGCGGGGGAAGCAGGATCGCGCCATCCCGGAAATCCGGCCATTCTTAATACAATCTTGCCTGAAATATCCGTCTTCTTGTAATCATCTACCCCAAGTTTCTTATCTTCAATCCCGTATCCGACAAATACAACAGGAGCTTCTGTTTCAATGGAATAGCTGCCCGGATTAATACTGAAATCGGTCTGGTATTGCAGCTGGTATTCCTTGCTGCTGTTTCCCTCCCTAATGATCAGCCAACACTCCTGTAGGCCTCCCGGAGTGGTTTCAATAAAATTGATATTCTGGAAATAGGAACGGGGCTGGATGGTAGATAAGGTTCCTGTCCCTGTGTTCCTCGAACGAATGACCATCCTCTGATCTCCTCCGGGTTTCAGCCCCATGGTTTTAAACATTGAGGCTATATAATCACTGGCCATATGTTCTCCCCGGGTGCCGGTCTCCCGTCCTTCAGTCCAGTCAGAAGCAAGGAACTCCAGCTGAGCCTGGATGGCCTGTGGATTAATAGATTTTAATCCGATATTTTTAGCACTCTCCTGGGCTCCGGTAAAAGCAGGAAAACCCAGTACAACCGAACAAATAAATAAGCGGAAATTCATAGGTCACAGGTTAGCGTTCAGGCAAAAGTAATAGAAGCACTACCGTTTGTTCCCGGTGAATAGTTAAAAGTTGTTAATACCTAAAGAAAGAGAAATGCACCATTCCATAGGCTCTCTCCTCTAGCCACCCCGGATCGTTGGCAAAGTTATTTGATGCCCCGTGCTCAAGGATGAAAACACCCTCTTCTTTGCACAGGCAGGACTTCGCAATGAGTTGCGGAAGCTCAGGCAGGCCGGGATGGTTATAGGGTGGATCTGCGAAAATAATATTGTACCGTGGTTGTTGCTTTTTCAGGAATTGGAACACATCAGTCTGCACCAGGCGCATGGCCGGAATGCCCAGAAGCTGTATGTTTTTTCTGATGTATTCGCAGTGAATCCGGTCGCGCTCTACGGCTGTAATATCCTTGCATCCAAGAGAAGCAAACTCATAACTTATGCAGCCTGAACCTGAAAAGAGGTCCAGAACGCGAATACTCTCAAAGTCATATCGGTTTAAAAGTATATTGAACAGTGCCCCCCTGGCTGTGTCCGTTGTTGGCCGGGCGTCGAGGCTTTTAGGAAGCAGGGGCCTTCGCCCGCTGAGTTCTCCATGGACTATTCGCAACGCGCAAGATTTATGAGGTGAGCAAACTGATGCTGAATCAGATTATTGAAGGTATAGCTGTACGAATAGCTTTTATTGAACTCCAGATAGGATATCTTTTTCACGTACTTCTCCAGGATAGATATGGAATCCGGAAACACTTCGATAAATCCGGATAAAACGAGTGGAGTCTCCTCCTGTGAAAGACCAAACTGATCAAAGAGGTAAAGGATGAAATAAATCATATCCTCCTTGTTTCTGATAACAAAGCTGTTGTATAAGACCAATTGTCCGGAATTCAGGAGCATCAGGTCGATAAATCCCGGGTGAACATCGGCATAAACCTGGGCCGGCAACGACTTATTCTTTCCATCCAGCACGGCATCATCAATCTGAGGACATGCCTGGTGGAAAAACTGGCAATCCGAAAGGCTTCCCATGGCCTGGTCGTAAATATCAACCGGAATCTGATGAACTAAAAAGGCATCAATGGAGGGAACCTTTCGGAAGAGAATATTATGATCAGGGGCAGCGTTTCCGGAATACCTGAAATAGGATCCGGCCAGGTCGGGATTGAACAGGGGACCGGGTATCAGCAATGCACCCGGTGACTGATACATAAAATAAACTGACTTATAATTCTTTGACAGGTACCCTTCGCTGTTCAGAAGGTTTCGGAGATTCTCCGCCTGCATTCCGGCAGGTATGCCGGATTCATACCAAAAGTTTTTGAAGGCGATATACTTCATCCGGATCGTATCGAGTATTGCAAAGGAGAAATGATCCGCCCCATATTGAAGGGATAGATGATAGGTCGACGTGATATTGGCGTCGAAAGTTTCGTCTATGATGGCTATGTTCCGCATAAAGAATTCTGTATCCTAAAATGGAAAAAAAATAGCTTCACCGGTTGGGGTGAAGCTACTATTTATTTCAAAATCTCTTATTATTCCCAGTTTCCGGCATTGTTATTGGCTTCCTGAATGTTGCCGACCCGAATTCCCTTATAGTCTTTTGCAAGGTCATTCAGATTAATGATCAGTTGACGGTCCATGCCGTTCAGGATGTCGAAGTTCAAGGCTCCTGCTTCAAAAACCTGAACAAGAACCTTTGAAGCAGTTGTAATGTTGCCTGCCTGAAGGCTAAAGGGTACGCCCTGGGTATGGGGTATAAACCGCAGCGAGTCAATCGGGTATCCTTCGGGAAAGATGGAATCAAGAACCGGAACATAAAAGGTGCGGCGTACAATCAGGCCCTTTGCAACGGCAAGGGAGTCGTCCTCGCTGCCTTCGGCATAGACAACCGGGAAGGAATCCGTTTTCACAAAATTGATAAGTGTATCAAAACTTCCGGTATATTTTTGATATACAGATTTGTATGCAACCTGAGCCGTGCGAATGTCTTTGAGGCGTTCAATGACTTTGGCGTCCCTGCTATCTTTCTCTTTTTCAAAATTGATAGGCTTCATAACACCACTGTAGATCAAATAGAACAGTACAATGATTAATCCAGCTAAAACAATCTGTACGATGTATTTTACCGTTTTCATTAGTGCGGATTTGTTTAAGTTTGACTGCAAATTTAATACAAATTTCTGACAACGGATTTCCTAAGCAATCATTTTTCCCTACTATGATCTCAGAGCAAATCGCTGCACTGATACGTCAAAATCTTGGTCATGTTCCTACAGGAGGTCAGGAGAAACTGATCGACCGGATTGCCTCTTTTCTTTTTGGACCCGATGACCGGATCTTCCTGGTTCGCGGATATGCCGGAACGGGGAAAACCACCCTGGTGGCATCTTTGGTAAAGACCCTGGCTGCCTATAGGTATAAGACTGTTTTGCTGGCTCCTACCGGGCGGGCCGCAAAGGTTCTGAGCAGCTATTCCGGTTTTCCGGCTTTCACCATACATAAGAAAATCTACCGGCAGAAAAAAGTAGTTGAAGGATTCGGAGAGTTTGGTCTCGACCGTAACCTAAGCAAAAATACTCTCTTCATCGTGGATGAAGCATCCATGATAAGCAACCAGTCGCTCGACCTGTCTGTTTTTGGTTCCGGCAGGCTTCTCGATGACCTGGTCGGGTATGTATATTCATCGCCCGGATGCAAACTGGTCCTGATAGGTGATGATGCCCAGTTGCCTCCTGTTGGTTTTGACCAGAGTGATGCACTAAAGTTGGAATACCTTGAGCGTTACGGGATGAAGGTTGAAGAATGCAGCCTGACGGATGTGGTTCGTCAATCTGTTGATTCCGGCATCCTGTCTAATGCCACCCACCTCAGGAAGGTGCTGTTGCAAACTCGTGATCGTTTTGATATGCCGGGCCTCAGAACCTCTGGCTTTCCCGATTTTCAGGAAGTCCGCGGGGATGACCTCCTAGAGGAACTTGAAAGGAGCTACGGAACTGCCGGGCTGGAAGAGACTATGGTCGTTTGCCGGTCAAACAAGCTGGCAAACAGATACAACCAGGGGATCCGCAACATGATTCTGAAATACGAGGAGGAGATCAGGCTGGGTGATCTCATCATGGTTGTTAAGAACAATTATTATTGGCTTAAGGATTCTCCCGAGATTGATTTCATCGCCAACGGCGATATTCTTGAGGTCGTTAGGGCCAAGGGGAGCAAGGAGCTTTACGATCTTACTTTCAGGGATCTGATGGTGCGGTTTACGGATTACCGTGATATGGAGTTTGAGGCAAAAGCAATGCTGGATACCCTGTTTGCTGATACCCCCTCACTTGACAAGGACCGAATGCGGAATTTCTTTGCGGCAGTATCAACCGATTATCAGCAGATGAAAGGAAAGAAGCACAAGGCGGATGCAATTCGTGAAGATCCATTTTTTAATGCCTTACAGATAAAATTTGCCTATGCGGTGACTTGCCACAAGGCTCAGGGAGGCCAGTGGAAGCATGTATATATTGATCAGGGGTATATTACAGAGGATAAGGTAGACCGTGAATATTTTCGCTGGCTCTATACGGCAATCACCCGAGCCACGGAGAAGGTGTTCCTTGTAAACTTCCGGCCGGAGTTTTTTACGTCCCGATGATTTTCACCAACACCCTTTTAGCACGCTTACCATCAAATTCCCCGTAAAAAATCTGCTCCCAGGGGCCGAAATCCAATTTTCCTCCGGTTACCGCAACCACCACTTCCCGGCCCATGATTGTTCTTTTAAGATGTGCATCAGCATTATCCTCATAGGTGTTATGCCTGTACTGGCTATAGGGTTTTTCGGGTGCCAGGCCTTCAAGCCATTTCTCAATGTCCTGGTGCAACCCCGCTTCATCGTCATTGATAAAGACCGATGAGGTGATATGCATCGCGTTGCACAAGAGAATACCCTCCGCAATCCCGCTCTCCCGAAGGCACTCCTCTATATTGCTGGTAATGTTGATTAACTCCCTTCTGTTGGGCGAGTGGAACCATAGTTCCTTACGATATGATTTCATTCAGTAGAATTAGGAGTCAAGTTTCATGTCGGCAACCATTGTTTTGATTCTTTCGTCCAATGCCTTTCCAGCAGCCGCTAATTCCAACAGGTTTTTGACCTGAGTGCGGACGCTGAAATAGAACTTGATTTTAGGTTCTGTCCCAGACGGCCGTGCCGAAATGATTGATCCATCACTTGTTATGAACTGTAAAACATTGGATTTGGGCAGGTTGATATCATAACGCAAATGGGAAATCATGTCATAAGCCTTGCGGACCTGAAAATCCTGTACCATCACTACGTCTGAACCCGCAAGGGTTTCCGGAGGCTGACTTCGGAATCGCTCCATCATGGCAGAAATCTCTTCAACCCCTGATTTTCCCTTTTTCGTGATGGAAATCAAATGCTCTTTGTAATATCCGTATTTAATATAAATGCTTTCCAGAAGTTCCAGTACCGTCATGCCGTTCTCCTTGGCCCAGGCGGCCATTTCGGCGAACAGGGCACAGGCGGATACGGCATCCTTATCCCTTACAAAACTTCCCACCATAAAACCGTAGGATTCTTCACCGCCTCCTATAAAAACCTCCTGGCCCTCTTTCTCGCGGATAATGCCGGCGATATATTTGAATCCTGTTAGAACCTCATAGGTTTTCACCCCAAAGGAGCTGGCAATTTCATTAAAAAGGGGAGTGGTAACTATCGTTCTGACAATGAATTCATTGCCTTTGAGTTTTTTCTGGTCGTAAAGGTTTTTGAGTAGATAATATACCAGCAATGTGCCAGTTTGATTTCCGTTCAACAGCCGGTATTCACCAACGCTGTCCCTCACCGCAACTCCTATCCGGTCAGCATCCGGATCAGACGCCATAACAAGTTCCGCTCCTGTTTCCCGGGCTTTCTCCAGGGCAAGGGTCAAGGCACTCTTTTCTTCAGGGTTTGGAGAATAAACCGTGGGAAAATTCCCATCCGGAATGTCCTGCTCAGGAACATTGATGACATTGTTAAACCCAAAGCGCCTTAAAATCTCAGGAACCATATAGACTCCTGTGCCATGAATGGGAGTGTATACAATCTTCATATCCTGATGCTTAAGATTGCTCTCCGGATTAAGGCTCAGGCCTTTCAGGCAGGTAAGATAGGCTTCGTCAACCTCTTTGCCGATGCTATGGATCAGTGAAGGATCAGCATGTTGCCGGACCTCCTTAAAACTCTTTATTTTCTGAACTTCACCTATAATATTTTCATCATGAGGATGGACTATTTGCCCGCCATCCTCCCAGTAGACTTTGTACCCGTTGTATTCCTTGGGGTTATGCGAGGCGGTTACAACAACTCCCGACTGGCAATGAAGGTGACGAATGGCAAAGGACAATTCCGGGGTGGGCCTGAGCCCTTCGAAAAGATAGGCATGGATTCCGTTTGCCGCGGAAACTTTTGCGGTCATCTCGGCAAAAACCCTTGAATTATTACGGCTATCGTGCGCAATTGCAATGCTCAGGTCGGTCTTGCCCGGAAAGTATCTGATCAGGTAATTGCACAGGCCTTGCGTGGCCATGCCAATGATATATATATTCATCCGGTTGGTTCCCGGTCCCATGATTCCCCTCATTCCGCCCGTACCGAATTCAAGATCCCTGTAGAATGCCTCGACCAGGGCTTCATGATCATGGTCTACCATAAACCGGACCTGATCACGTGTTTCCTGATCGAAATCTTCTGATAACCAGTGTTTCGCTTTTTCAATAATGGTGATATCCGGTGCTTCCATATCAACGGGTGTTTACAGTATTCTATTTTTGCAATTGTACATTTTCCAGACAAATCTTCATACTATCCTGCCAGTAAGGCATATCGAAATTAAAATCCCGGGAGAATTTTCTCGTATCCATCACACTGAATGCCGGCCGGCTGGCAGGAAGGGGGTATTCCTCGGTTCGGATGGGCTTTATTTTACAATTCAGCCCGGTTATTCTCATGATTGTTGATGCAAAATCATACCAGGAGGCGACTCCAGCATTGCAGAAGTGGTAAATCACCGGCCGGTCGATATGAAAATCACCTTTATGAATTTGCCGGATCATTGTTACAATCCCTTTTGCAAGATCCCCGGCATATGTGGGTGATCCCACCTGGTCCATCACAATTCCCAGGCTCTCCCGCTCAGCACCGAGACGCAGCATGGTCAGCAGGAAGTTTTTCCCATATTCGGAATAAAGCCAGCTTGTCCTTACAATGATTCCTGAACCTGATTTAATCACTTCCAGTTCACCCTCAAGCTTTGATTTCCCATAAACGGAGGCCGGATCAACCGGGTCGGATTCCAGATAGGGGATACACCCGCGTCCGGCGAAAACATAATCGGTGGAAATATGAATAAACGGGATACCTGCTTTTCGACAGGCTCCAGCCAGGATTCCGGGGCCATTCCCATTAATGGACATAGCTTTTCCCGGTTCCTTTTCGGCCTGATCTACTGCGGTATATGCGGCGCAATTGACCAGAAAATCTGGCTTTGATCTGGCAATATAGGTTTCAACCTGATTACGGTCGGTGATGTCAGGATCGGGGTAATCCGTGGCCAACCAGTCGATCACTTTCTCCGGGTCAGGAAGGTGGAGCAAACTTTGACCTAACTGGCCATTTGCTCCGGTTATGAGTATTTTTATCACGATTCCAGATATACAAAGTTCATGGATGCTTCAGGGAATCCGGGTAATACCTTGTCCTTGGCGCTTACCACTGCCTTGTCTGCCGGAATTGGCCAGGGAATGCTCAGTCCGGTGTCGAGGTAATGGATCCCGCGCTCGGCTTCCGGATAGTAAAAGCTGTCGCATTTATAGAAGAAAACAGCCTTTGGACTTGTAACGGCAAAGCCATGTGCGAAGCCTTTAGGGATATAGAGTTGAAGCTTGTTCTCAGCGCTGAGTTCAATCCCGAAATAGTGTCCGAAGGTGGGTGAATTCTTGCGGATGTCCACCGCAACATCCCAAACCGAGCCTTCAAGGACCCGAACAAGCTTACTTTGAGCGAAAGGCGAAAGCTGGTAGTGCAAGCCGCGGATGACTCCGAATTGGGACAGTGACTGGTTGTCCTGTACGAATTGTGCGTCTATTCCTGCTTCAATGAGCGCTTTTCTGTTGAAGCTTTCAAAAAAGTATCCGCGTGTATCTTCGAAAACCCGGGGTTCAATCAGAAACAGGCCGGGCATGGGAGAATCAATTATTTTCATGAAGGGTATTACCAGGATTTGATTTTTTCATTGGCTATGGTCAGCAGGTATTGTCCGTATTGATTCTTTTTCAGCGGGGTAGCCAGCTCAATGAGCTTATCCCGGCTGATGAATCCTTTTTTGAACGCAATCTCCTCAATACAGGCAACTTTTAACCCCTGCCTCTGTTCGATTGTTGCAATAAAATTAGAGGCCTGGAGTAAGCTGTCATGAGTTCCTGTGTCGAGCCATGCCATTCCACGCCCCAGAAGCTTAACGTTAAGGCTTTCTTCCTCAAGGTACAGCCGGTTGAGATCTGTGATTTCCAACTCTCCCCTCGATGAGGGTTTGAGAGCTTTGGCTTTCGCAACCACTGTTTTATCGTAAAAATACAGGCCGGTAACGGCATAACTTGATTTTGGCTTCAAAGGTTTCTCTTCTATGCTGAGAACCTTGCCATTATCGTCAAATTCGGCCACGCCGTATCTTTCCGGATCCGTAACATAATATCCGAATACGGTTGCGCCCTGTGTGATCTGCGCCGCTTCCTCAAGAATCTTTCCAAAATTGTATCCGTAAAAAATGTTGTCTCCCAGGACAAGGCAAGCTTCATCCCCTGCCAGAAAGTACTCCCCGATCAGGAAGGCCTGTGCAAGACCATCGGGTGATGGCTGTTCAGCATAGGTAATCTGCAGTCCCAGGTCTTCACCGCTACCGAACAGGTCCCGGTAAAGATGCAGGTCCTTGGGTGTGGATATGATCAGTATTTCCCTTAATCCGGCCAGCATGAGAACCGACATC
>MEOR01000155.1:0-12175 GCA_001769295.1 Bacteroidetes bacterium GWF2_49_14
CGAAAAATTACCTAAATTTGCGGTTCGTTTAACTGAGGTTAATACCAACCCGATTAACTATTTCTAGAGTATATGACAGCACAAAAAAGCGGCGCCAAAGAACTGGGTACAAATGTTGAGGAAAAACTGAAAGATATATTTGAACTTCAACAGGTTGACTCTGAGATCGACAAAATAAAAACCCTTCGCGGCGAACTTCCTCTGGAGGTTCAGGATCTGGAGGATGAATTGGCCGGACTGGAAACCCGTATCCATAATTTTGAAGATGAGATTAAGGAGCTGGAGCATGCGGTATCCAAGAAGAAGACCGAAATTACCGATGCCCAGACACTGATCAAAAAGTACGAAACTCAACAGAATAACGTACGGAATAACCGTGAATTCGATTCCTTGTCAAAAGAGATTGAATTCCAGTCCCTAGAGATTCAGCTCTGCGAAAAGAGAATCAAGGAGTTCGCCGTCAGGCTTCAGGAGAAATTGGCACTGGTTGGTGACGCACGGACTATTTTCGAGGAGCGGAAACGTGACCTGGATGCTAAAAAAAGGGAACTGGACGAGATCATTTCCGAAACGCAGATTGAAGAGCAGAATCTTCACAACCGGTCGAAGGAATTAGGCGAAAGGATCGACGAAAGGCTTCATACTGCCTACAAGCGTATCCGGAAAAATGCGAGAAATGGATTAGCCGTTGTTTCTGTGCAGCGCGATGCCTGCGGAGGATGTTTCAACCGCATTCCCCCTCAGCGGCAGCTGGATATCCGTTCGAGAAAGAAAATCATTGTTTGTGAATATTGCGGCCGCATCCTTGTGGACCCTGAAATAGCGGGGGTTGAGGAAGCAGTCAGCTAGTCATAACCGAAACTAATTTTAAGGCAATGGTTCTGAACTATTGCCTTTTTTTTCATCTGATGCAAAAGGTTTTTATCCTGATATGGTTACTTGGATTTCCGACAGTCATAAGTGTAGCCCAGTCTCAGGACCCATACGGCCAGACCCGTCTGGCTTACATGGATTTGCGCTTTCAGGATGGCAATGCCTTGCTTGCCCGCCATTATCCGACTGAGAGTACGGAAAACATCGGGCTTAGTGCTTTTCGGGAATTTCTGACTGCCCTGTTATGGCAGTCGGGGAATGCTAATACCCGATTCCTCCTGAAGGCTGAATATTGGGGTAAGCGACTCAATGCCATGAAGGTGAAGTCCCCGGCCAGCCTCACGGCTTGTGTGGAGCTGAATATTTACCGTGCAGTTCTGACCAGCCAGTTTTACGACTTTCGTGAAAGTGCCTCCGCATTAATGCAGGCCTATCGTGACCTGACCAAACATCGGGCTGAAATGGGCGAAGTTCAATGGAACCGGCTGTCCGGGATCATGGGTGTTCTTTTTAGCCAGGTGCCTGATCAGGCCTGGAAATATCTTAAACTGGCCGGAATCCGTCCGGACGGTTTGCGGGGTTTCGACGGACTCAGGGAATATTTCAGCCTCGCCAGTCCCGGGTCAGCGGACCAACTGGAAGGATACCTGCTGCTGATTACTGCCTATAAGGAGTTTTCCACTGATCCTGGTGCGGCCTGGAAGTTCGCAGAAGCGCAGACGGATCGGTTTTCGATGAATCCGCTGGTCCGTTATCAGAATGCACTTGCGGCACTGAAGGCAGGGAAGAACGGTCAGGCCATTAACCTTCTGACACCAGCCGCGGCAACGGTGCCCCCTTTCCCAACCTGGGATTACCAACTGGGCCGATGCTATCTTCATGCGCTTGATTCAAGGGCGGCCCTTTATCTGGAGAGATTTCTAAAAAACAATGGAACCGAAACCTATCTCCATGCAGGATATCTTCGTCTGGGATGGCACTACTGGCTCAACGGTGATGCTGAGAGTGCCGGGCGGTGCTTTGCCGCGATCGGTTCACTTCCCGAGGCCAGAAGCGTCTATGATAAGCAGGCGGTACGCGAGATACATGAGCAGCCCAGACCGGATGGCGAGTTGCTGAAACTAAGGCTTCTGTTTGATGGCGGTGACTTTGAGCGATGCCTTACGGCCTGCAACAGTCTGGAGCGATCGGGAGTTTTATCGGTTGCTTCCATTGGTGAGCTGAATTACAGAAGGGCTCGGAGCTACCAGCGTCTGAACCGACGGGATGAGGCCATCCTGGCATTTGAATCGGTTATAAGCCGTAAGGAAGATGTCAAGAGCTATTTATTGCCCAACAGCGCCTTGCAGATCGGATACATATATAAAGAAAAGGGCCAGAAGGATCTGGCCCGTAAATATTTTCAACTTTCGCTTGATCTCAATAACTACGGTTACCGCGACGGAATCAACCGTCAGGCTCAGACAGCCATGAGGGAGCTTGAATAAGAATTACCAGCTGCCTCCCGCACCGCCTCCGCCAAAACTGCCTCCGCCACCGCCGCCGAAACCACCTCCAAAACCGCCACCGGAGGAGAATCCACCGAATGAACCCCGGTTTCCGGAACCCATCATGCCCAGGAGAAGCCAGAAAGGCAGATTACTTCGCCCGAAGGATTGGTGTCCGTTCCTTTTCGACCGGCCTCCGAAGAGCATGGATAGAATTATAAAAGCGACGATCAGGCCGAAAATGGATCCACTTTTTTTTGTGACCCGGGGTTTTGCCTGCTGTAAATAATTCTCGGCAGTAAATTCACCGGATGTAATCTTCATGATCACATCGGTTGCCACGTTGATCCCTCCGTAGTTATCCCCGGCTTTAAAGCGCGGAATAACCTCTATATCAACGATCTGGTTGGCTTGTGCATCGGTAAGTACACCTTCAAGGCCGTACCCAACGGCTATAAAGACCTCACCCCGCTCCTGCGGCGTTTTGGGTTTGATAAGGATCATCACGCCATTATTCTTGCCTGCCTGCCCAACCTTCCATTTTTCAGCAAGCCGGGTAGTATAGTCTGAAGGGTCATAGCCATTCAGACTCTTTACGGTAGCAACGAATATCTGGGTTGATGTCCTGTTATTGAATTCCAGCAGTTTCTGCTCCAGGCGCATGGCATCTCCCGGGTCGAAGAAGCCGGTAAAGTCATTTACCAACCGGGGTGGCTGCATGGGCTCAGGAAAATCCTGTGCGAAAGAGTGTAACGAAAAGGCCACTAATATCAGGCTTAAAGCCAGTAGTTTTCTCATTTCAGCTTGTTTTATTTCCCGAAGGAGATTTCATTCGTCAGTTCATTTTCATCATTACTCTGGTAAGGGAAATGCTCCTTGAGCTTTTCCCCCGATAGAGTAATGCCTGCGACCAGGCCATCAGCAAACCTTCCTTCACGAAATTCGCCGGCCATCTTTTCCTTGATCTGGTCCCAGAATCCTTCGGGAACCTTCAGGTTAATCCCGGCATCCCCTATAATGGCAAACTGCCGGTTTTTGAGAGCCAGATAAATGAGGACCCCATTCCGCTGCCCGGTCTCATGCATTTTCAGTTTCTTGAAAATGAAACTGGCCTGGTCAAGAACCTCGCCGCGGAAGGTGTCCTCCACATGAACCCGGATCTCTCCGGATGTATTCTTTTCTGCTTCGGCGATGGCATTGGTTATCGCCAGCCTTTCGGCAGCCGAGAAAAAGTTCCTTACGTTCATCCGGTCAGAATTTTACTTCCGGTGCTTTTTCAGTACCCTCAGCTGCTTCGAAGTAGGGCTTCTTATCAAAGTTGAACAACCCTGCCCAGAGATTCCTGGGAAAAACACGGATAAAGGTGTTGTAATCCCGGGCAATCTCATTGAATTTCCTTCTTTCCGTATTGATCCGGTTTTCTGTTCCTTCAAGCTGAGACTGAAGGTCGAGGAAATTCTGATTTGCCTTTAGGTTAGGATACTGTTCAACCACGACCATCAGCCGTGAAAGTGCACCGCCAATTCCCGCCTGGGCATCCTGGAACTGCTTCATGGACTCGGCATTCAGGTTCTCAGGATTGATCTGGACCGATGTGGCTTTTGAACGGGCTTCGATCACCTGGGTCAGGGTTGTCTGTTCAAAATCGGCATAACCCTTAACGGTATTAACCAGATTTGGTATCAGGTCGGCCCTGCGCTGGTATGAATTCTCCACGTTTGACCATTGTTCCCCTACCTTTTCACTCTTGGTGACCATGCCATTATAGCCCCTGAAAGCGGATAAAGCAAACAGGCCAACGATAACAATCAAAACAATAATCCAAAGATTTCGTCTTTTTCTCATGACTTATAAAATTTAATTGATTCCCTGATCAAATTTCATTCCACTAATTACGTGTTTAATTGCTTACTGGTTATTCGTTTATTGGAATAATCAGTTAAAAAAAAGCGCGCGTGTTTGATAAACTTACATGCACAAGGGGGCACAAACCTTTTATTTACTATATTTTTGAAGTAAAATAACAATATTCTGCCATGAAGAAAGCGGCTTTTCAACCAGTAACAAGAATGACGGTAATGCTAACTGTCATTTTAGCAGGCATGCTGTTATCCGGTGTAGCAAATGCCCAATCTAATCAGGCCGTTATCACTGCCTTTAATTTTAATTTGCCGTGGACCTACACGGAAAGGATAGCCGTGGTTGATAATCTGAACTCAACAATACAGGTTCCGGTTTATAATACTGCCAATCTTACCAGCGTTGCAGCTGTATTCACCGTTTCATCAGGCGCAACCGTGAGAATAGGAAGCGTTATTCAGACCAGCGGGGTAACCCTTCATAATTATTCGTCATCGGTTACACTTGTTGTCACCAGCCAGGATTTGTCAGTCACCAGGAATTATGTCGTCAGCATAGTAAGGAATGCAATCAGCAGCCAAAAGGAAATGCTTGAGTTTTCCTTTGCGGGCATCACCGGGGTAACCAGTTCCATCAATTCCGATTATACGGTTAATGTTACCGTACCCTATTCAACCGATCTCACCAGCCTGATTGCTACTTTTAGTGTTTCACCGGTTGCAGCGGTCTCCGTGTCCGGGGTCGCGCAGGTTTCCGGAGTTACCTTCAACAACTTTGCTACAACGGTTCCTTATCTGGTCACTGCTGAGAATAGTTCGTACCGGATTTTTTATGTTACGGTCCAAAAAGCAACGGCGAGAACTGAAAATTTGCTCACTTCATTTGAGTTCAGGTCTTTCGAGCCCGATATTACAGGAATTATTGATCAGGCAAACCACAAGGTGACCGTGACGGTACCATTTTCAACCAACCTAACCGACCTCGTTCCGCATTTCACAAGTTCACCGCTTTCAACCGTCTGGGTTGGAGCTAACCAACAAACCAGCGGAACAACCTCGAACAGCTTCGCCGGTGCAGTGACTTATACTGTCAAGGCTGAAGATGGGACTCCGCTTGATTATGAAGTCACGGTATTAAAAGCTGAAGCCAGTTCCGGGTGCGACCTGACCAGTTTTTCGTTTCCCAACCTGACACCTTCTGTTGCCGGTATCATCAATCAGCTGGCTGATCCCAAAACCGTTAATCTTATCGTTCCCTATGGAACAAACCTGACCAACCTGGTTGCCAGCTTTACCACCTCTGCAAATACCACCGTCTCTGTTTCTGGCGTGGTGCAAACCAGTGGCGTTACAGTCAATAATTTTACAACGGATCTCACCTACCGGATTTTAGCCGAGAATGGCACTTCTGTAAAGGACTATGTCGTTCATGTTACCGTGACAGCGGCAAGTACAGCTAAAACAATTTTTGCCTTCAAGTTTGATATCGGATTTGATCCGGACATAAATGGCGTTATCAATGGCACTAATATTAACTTGCTTGTACCCTATGGCACCAATGTCACTGCACTGGTTGCCAGCTTTACCAATAGCCCGCTCTCGACAGTGTTTATAGCTTCCACACCGCAGGTCAGCGGCGTAACGGCCAACAATTTTACCTCGCAGCAGACCTATGAGGTCGTTGCAGAGGATGGGACTTTTCAGAATTATACCGTTACTGTCAATACTATGCCGGCAAGCCGGGCAAACTCGATACTGACTTTCAGATTTGATGCGCTTAATCCCGATGTCATCGCAACGATAAGCGGTTCCAGCATTAATCTGGAGGTTCCTTTTTCCACAAACGTTACTGGTCTGGTTGCAACCTTTACGCATTCTGATTTCGCAACGGTTTGGGTTAATGGGATTCAACAGGTCAGCGGCATTACCGCCAATAATTTTACAACTGCGGTCCAATACAGATGCAAAGCCCAGGATGGATCAGAGGAAGTTTATACGGTTACCGTGACCAGGGCCGCCATAAGTGTAGCCTGTGACATGCTGGATTTCAGGTTTGACGGAATAAACCCTGCAGCGATCGGGGTAGTCAACCCCATCAGCCAGACTATCGATTTGCTGGTTCCATTTTCTACCGATGTAACACATCTCGTAGCAACTTTTACATCCTCACCACTGTCAAGTGTTGAAGTTTCAGGAATCAGCCAGATCAGTGGGGTCAGTCAGAATAATTTTACGACCAATCTCATTTACAAGGTTATTGCCGAAGATCCGAACTATGTTAAAAACTGGACGATCAGGGTAATCAAGGCGCCAGCCAACTCTATCAAGCGTCTCCTGAGTTTTCATTTCAACGGATTAATACCGGCGGTTTCAGGTGTAATTGATGAAGCCACTAAAACCGTTGCTGTCAATGTGCCTTACGGGACTAATGTCACCGCCCTGGTGGCCACTTTTACGAGCAGTCCGCTATCAAGAGTGCTGATTGGCACTACTGCGCAGGTTAATGGTGTCACTGCCAATAATTTTACTTCATCCGTTACATATAAGGTGGTTGCTGAAGACGGCTCCTTCCAGAATTATGTTGTTACGGTGACCATCTACGAAATGCCGAAACGTTTTATTCTTTTTGGCATTTCAGGATCGGTTATTATTGCCGGTGTCACACGCTACTATTCAGCAGACGGTGTCATTGATGATGTTGCAAAAACCATTAATGTTTCGGTTCCGTTTTCGGCCGATCGCCGCAGCATGGCACCATGGTTCATTTTAACTGACGGGGTAACAGCTTATGTTTTAACCACTATTCAGACGCCCGGGGTTACTACGAATGACTGCACCAATGTGTTAACATACATACTTCTGGCAAGTGACGGTTCGCTTACTACCTATCAGGTGACTGTTACAAGTAAGCCGATTGAGTCGGAGAACCACATGGAATCATTCGAGTTTTCCGGTATCAGCCCGACAGTAATTTGCGACATCGATCAAGCGCAGAGGACTATAAAAGGCCAGTTCCCTTTTGGTACCAACCTTTCTGCCCTGGTTGCTACCTTTCAAACAACTTCAGAACTCACGCATGTTAAGGTTCAAACCACCCTGCAGGTAAGTGGAACCACTGTGAATAACTTTAATAATCCCGTCAACTATACGATGATTGCCGAGGACGGCTCCATGATGGATTATGTAGTGACCCTGACTGTGGATCCGGGGAGTCCGGAAAAGGAAATATCTTATTTTGCTTTTGAAGACCTGAATCCACCTGTGATTTGTGAAATCAACCAGGAAACCCGGGTTATTAGCGGAAGTGTTCCACCGGAAACTGGGCGTGCGGGGCTTGTGGCCTATTTCAGCCATTCGGACTTGTCAACCGTTTTAATCCCCGGGTCAGGCAATCAAGAGAGTGGCATAAGTGTAAACGACTTCATAACACCTGTTTACTATGAGGTAATCGCACAGGATGGCAGCAGGAATACCTACACGGTCTTAATTTACGAAGAAATAGACATCACCCCCCCGACTGTTTTCAATACACCGCAGGAGGTAACTAACTTGCTGGGAGATTATGTCTTGCTTCAGAGCAGTGAGTCAACCGGTAAGGTATACATCGTTCTAAATTCGGTAGCCCAGAATACGGTGGCTGATCTGGAATATGCGGTGGAAACAGGCGCCGGCAGGGATGCGTATGTATACGAGGCCCATGTTGATATCTTGATTGAGACATTCAATATGTTTTCGGGAGTTTATTCTACTTATGCAGTTGACGGTGCGGGTAATCTTTCTGAAAAAGGAACCAATGAAATAACAATTATTGACACCACACCACCCGAAGTGGGTGTTGCCGCTCAAACCCTCTCTAATGCCATAAACCATACTGTAAATGTGGTCAGCTCTGAACAATCGGGTACCGTTTACCTGATCAGGGAAGGTGTTCCGCAAGATTCAAAGACCCAGATGGATGCAGCAGTAGCAGCCGGGAGAGGAGCAAAAGGAGTGGTTCTGGGAGCCAATTTGCCGGTTTCCCTCAACGTTTATCAGCTCTCTCCCGGGAATTATCACGCCTATGCGGTAGATGAACAGGAAACCCTCTCAATTCCAAGTGCCAACGTGGTAGTTATTACCCAAGCCAGCACCCTGAAATCCATTCTATCATACAGTTTTCTGGGAATTGGCCAGGTAGCCACCGGCCAGATTTCAGGCAGCGACATTGTTGTCAGGGTTCCCGTTGGAACGGATGTTACCGGATTGATCGGTTCCTTCACACTTTCACCCCTGTCGAAAGCTTATTGCGGCCTCATCGAGCAGATCAGCGGCGTAACTCCCAACAATTTCTCCATGCCGGTCATTTATACTGTTGAGGCGGAAGATGGAACCACCCTTGATTATACGGTCACCATATCCTTCAATACAGGGATTGAAGATCCTGACTGGCTTGGGACAGTCATCGCCTACCCGAATCCCTTTACTGATCGTCTTACGATTGAAATGCAGCAACCCGCTGATCACATCCAGATCATCAATTCACTCGGGCAAATGGTCCATGATTTCAGGAATTTGAATCAGCAAATCATTGAAATTCAGTCATCCACATGGATTCGGGGAGTCTATTTCGTAAAATTCTTCAGTGATGGCAGGTATGTAGGTGTCCAACGTGTGATTCGGGAATAGGGAAAACGATTTCGGATTATCCGGAAAAGGATTCTTGCCAACTTGCTCAAGGTCATCCATATTATGGAATGGGCAGGTGAAAAATAGCGGTGATTTTTGATAAAGATGGGCTGGCAGTAGGGTTCTAACCCTTATTTTACGCTATTTTTGTGCAAAATAACCAAAATTCCACCATGAAGAAATCAGCTTTTCTTCCCGTTAAAAAATTGGCAGTACTCGTTGCTGTCATTTTAGCAGGCATCGTTTCTCCTTACGCACTAAAAGCACAGACCTCTTCCGAGAAGCAACTGCTTACTTTTTCGTTTGCCGGCATTTCCGGCGCAACGGGCATCATTAATCAGACCAGCTTTACCGTTGCGGTTACGGTACCGTTTTCGACGGACCTGACCGCACTGGTTGCTACTTTTACGAGTTCCACCAATTCAACAGTCAATGTCGGAATTACGCCACAGGCCAGCGGGACTACTCCCAATAATTTTACTGCACCGGTGGTATATACGGTCATCGCACAGAACCTATCCACCCGGAATTATACGGTTACTGTGACCAAGGCAGCAGCAAGGACTGAAAAGGTATTATCAGCTTTCGAGTTCCGGGTTTTTACGCCGGATATTATCGGAACCATCAATGAATCCAGTCACACCGTGGCGGTGACGGTTCCTTTTTCAACCGACCTGACGACCATGGTGGCGACCTTTACGATTTCCCCGCTTGCGACCATGAAAATCGGAGCGACGGTTCAGGTTAGCGGAACTACCATAAATGATTTCACCTCAGCGGTCACCTACACCGTAGTGGCGGAAAATAGTACTACACAGAATTACATAGTTACGGTTACAAAGGCTGCAGCAAGCGCACAGCGGGACATAACCGCCTTCAGCTTTGCCGGATTGACACCGGTGGTAAATGGAACCATCGATCCTGTCGCACTTACTATCAATCTGACGGTTCCGTTTGCAACCAACCTGGCAACACTGGCGGCTACCTTTACAAACTCACCTTATTCAACTGTTACTATCGGAGGGGTCCCCCAGGTAAGCGGCACCACTGCAAATGATTTTACAACGGATAAAGTTTACCGGGTTACCGCTGAGAGCGGTGCAACCAAGGATTACACAGTTCATGTGACAAAATTAGCAGCAAGCGGAGCCAACCAGATTTTGACCTTTAGTTTTGCCGGGCTCACACCTGCGGTTACTGGAACTGTGAACCATGGAACCTTAACGATCTCTCTTACCGTTCCATTTGCCACCGATGTGACAAACCTTGTGGCAACTTTTACAAACAGCCCCCTATCAAATGTATTTGTGGGTGCAACCTCTCAGGTCAGTGCAACCACAGCCAATGACTTTACGGCCCCAGTGGTTTACAAATGTGTCGCCGAGGACGGCTCAATCGAGAACTACACGGTTACTGTTACAAAAATCCCGGCCAGTATAGCGAATCAGATACTAACCTTCAGTTTTGCCGGTTTAAGCCCGGTAGTGGCCGGAGTTATCAATCAATCAGCAAAAACAATTGCGTTGACCGTACCCTTCTCCACCGATGTGACGGTTCTGGTTGCAACCTTTACCAGCAGCCCTTTGTCAACTGTGTGGATCGGGGGTACCCAACAGGTCTCTGCTACCAGTGTTAATGATTTTACAAGTCCCGTGGTTTACAAGTGCCGCGCTGAGGATCTTTCAGAAGAGCTTTACACAGTTACGGTCACTAAGGCAGCCGTAAGTACGGCAAAAGCGCTTATCACTTTCAGTTTTAACGGGATTACCCCGCCTGTTGTGGGAACCATTAATGAGGTTGCCAAGACTGTTGCCGTGGTTGTGCCAAACTCTACAAATGTGACCGCCTTGATTGCAACCTTTTCGACCTCACCATTAACAACTGTTAATATTGCCGGTAGTAGCCAGGTCAGTGGAACCACCCCCAATAATTTTACTGCAGCGGTTACCTATACCGTTGTTGCGGAGGATGGGTCCACGCAGAATTATGTGGTAACGGTAACCAAAGCAGCAGCCAGCTCCGCCAAGCAGCTTCTTACCTTCCAGTTCGCCGGTCTCACACCTGCTGTGGTTGGGGTTGTGAACGAAACCGCCAAAACGGTAGCGCTGACGGTTCCATACGGAACGGTTTTAACAGCGCTTGTAGCCACCTTTACCAGCAGTCCGCTCTCAACTGTCAATATTGCAGGTACAGCTCAGGTTAGCGGAACCACCCCCAATAGTTTTGCCGCAGCAGTTACCTATACGGTTGTTGCAGAAGATGCATCCACCCAGGCCTATGTGGTCACCGTGACTGTCAGTCTCATCAGTTCAGCCAAGGCAATCACCGCCTTTAGTTTCGCCGGATTGACTCCGGTCGTTGCTGGTGCCATCAATGAATCGGCTAAGACTATTGCACTGACAGTTCCCTATGGCACCAATGTGACGGCGCTGGTATCAACTTTTACAGCAAGCCCGTTCGCTACGGTCAAGGTAGGTGCTTCGGTTCAAACAAGTGCAACAACTCCGAACAATTTCACCACTCCTGTTGCTTATGATGTGTTTGCACAGGATGGAACATCGGTAACATATATTGTGACCGTCACGATTTATGAGATGCCGAAGCGGTTTGTTACCTACGGTATCTCCGGGACGGTGGTTATCGCCGGCACTACGCTGAGTTATTCGTCCAACGGCACGATCAATGAAGCAACGAGAACCATTCAGGTTAATGTACCATTCTCTGCCGGGCGTACAAGCCTGGTGCCTTCTTTTACTCTGACAGCAGGGACTACTGCCTATATCGGAACTGTTATTCAGACATCCGGTTCTACTGCAAACGACTGTACAGTAGTACTAACCTATACGCTACTGGCGACCGACGGATCCACAACCACCTATCAGGTGACGGTTGCCAATAATCCGGTCGAATCGGCCAAGCAGATAGTAACTTTTGCGTTCGGAGGCTTGAATCCAGTGGTAACTTGCACGGTAAATGAAGCATTGAAAACAATTACCGGAATTTTGCCGATTGGTACAGCCCGGACAGCACTGATTGCCACTTTCCAGACCTCTTCAACTCTTAGCCAGGTGAAAGTTGGAACGACTACTCAGGTTAACGGTGTAACAGCCAACAACTTTACCAACCCTGTTACCTATACGGTCATTGCCGAAAACGGGACCATGGTTGATTACATCGTAACGATCACCCTTGATGCAGGCAGCTCCGCCAAGGACATCACCTATTTTGCCTTTGAAGACCTGAATCCTGATGTGGTGTGCTCGATCAGTCAGACTACACAAACCATTACCG
>MEOR01000155.1:12205-13802 GCA_001769295.1 Bacteroidetes bacterium GWF2_49_14
CCCTGCGTGCGTTCTATACACATTCACCTTTGTCTTCAGTGAGGGTTCAGGGCCAGGGACTGCAGCAGAGCGGAATTACCGTCAATGATTTCCGTGCTCCGCTCGTTTATGAGGTTACTGCACAGGATGGCACTGTAAGGAATTATACCGTTACCATCTTTGAAACGGCCGACACCACGAAACCTATTGTAACCAATGCTGCCCAGTCGGTGTCCAACCTCGCCGGCCAGTTTGTATTGCTGCGCAGCAATGAAGGAACAGGCAAAGTATATCTTATCCGGAACACGGCGACTCAAAACACGGTTGCCGATCTGGAAGCTGCTGTCGCCGCCAATGCCGGAAGGACTGCTTTCGTTTCTGCTGCAAACACGGATATTCCGATCTCCACTTATAACCTCACAGACGGAACCTATAATACCTATGCAATTGATGCTGCCGGCAACAAGTCAATCAGAGGTGCAAACCAGATCACCATACTTGACCGGACAGCGCCTCAGGTTTCCGTTGCTGCCCAAACCATAAGCAATGCGATGAATCATACAGTTGATGTCACCTGTTCCGAGAATAGTGGGTTTGTTTACCTGATCCAGGAAGGGGTGCCACAGCTTTCCAAGTCGCAACTGGATGCCGCGGTAGTGGCCAAGAAGGGCGCACGCGGACTTGTATGGACTGCTAATGTTGCGGTTGCACTAAGTGTTTTTGAATTGATTCCGGGTAACTATCATGCGTATGCCGTGGATATGTCAGGTAACCTTTCCAATGCCAGCGCCAACATTGTGGTGATTACCCAGGCCAGCCGGTTGAAATCCATTCTTGCTTACAGTTTCAATGGTCTGAGCCCTGCTGCAATCGGACAAATTGCTGGTACGGAAATTTCTGTCAGGGTTCGTGTTGGTACGGATGTCACGGCACTTGTAGGGTCATTTACCCTATCACCGGTATCAAAGGCATATGTAGGACTGGTTGAACAAATCAGCGGGATTACGCCGAACGATTTTACCCTTCCCGTGATTTACACGGTGGAAGCGGAAGATGGTACCACCCTTGACTATACGGTAACCGTATCCTTTAACACGGGCATCGGGGACGAAGAATGGTTGAGCGCAATTAAATCCTATCCGAATCCATTCACCGACCGGTTGACTCTGGAAATGGCTCAGCCAGCCGATCGTATCCAGGTGATCAACTCACTGGGACAGACTGTGGCAGACCTGAGAAATCCGGGCGAAACGACTGTCGAGCTTCAGACAGGATCGTGGCTGAGAGGAATTTATTTCGTTCGCTATTTCAGGGATGAAAAGTATGTTGGAGTTCAGAAACTGATACGCGAATAGCGATAATGAAAAAGAAAAAGCCCCACAGAAATGCGGGGCTTTTTTTTTACGATTGGGTTGCCGGTTAGCCTCGGAGCGTTGTCATCCCCGCGAAAGCGGGGATCGGTTCCCCTGCTTACCGCGCTTTAAGGCACGCGGTCCCCGGGTTGGTGGTGAGGCACGCGGTCCCCGCTTTCGCGGGGATGACAAGTGCATCACACCTCATAGGTCACGCGTCACGAAAGGCTTGTACAGTTCTTTCCTGTATTCTTCACGGTTGAAGG
>MEOR01000155.1:13830-15545 GCA_001769295.1 Bacteroidetes bacterium GWF2_49_14
GCGGGTTGTATAGATCATCGCCTCAAGCATTTCCGGTGCCCGGTGGATTCCTTCTCCAATATTGATCATGACACGTTCCCCATTCCTCAGAATTCCCTTTTTCAAAGCCCCGAAGAAGCCTCCAACGGCAATGGTTGCCGCGGGACCAATGCGTACCGAAGTTTCAAAGGCTACAAGCCGGGCGATATCGAGGTATAATTCTTCGTCGAAGGTCAGGAATTCCCCGCCTGTGTTTTTTACCAGGGGGCCCAGGATTGGGTAAGTTTGGGGATTTCCGTTGGCAAGTGTTGGGATACGGGTGGTTGGACTGTCGAGTATCGGGAACCGTTTAGTCCAGCCCTCTGAAAAATCCTCCGATTTCGCCTTTTCCCAGGCTATGGTCATCGGATTGCATCCCGAAGGCTGGATAAGTAAATACCGGGGCTCTTTTTCAGCGAGGCCCAGATGACGAATATCCGCCAGCCCTTTATGAATGGCAATCGGGCCAGTACCACCTGCCAGGGCCTGGATATAGACGTCGGGAATATACCCGAGCTGCCGCAGCCACTCAAAAACCTGTGTTTTCTTTCCTTCCACGCGAGCAGGATCGATATTTCCCCCCGACATGGGTATTCCGTATTTTGCCGAATATTCGGCGCATAATTTCTTGGCCAGCGAGTAATCGCCCTGAACCCTGAACACCCGCTGTCCATAGCAGCTGACTCCGGCCTCATTGGCTTTCAGGGCATCGTCGGGGATGAAAACAGCCAGCGAGACCCCTGCTTTAGCGAGATAGTGTGCAAAGGCATTGGCAATATTGCCGGTGCTTGCCACACAGTATTCCTTAATTCCATTTTCCTTGAGCACACTGGCGGCAACGGCTGCAGCAACATCCTTAAAGGTTCCCGTACCGGGGTTCTGGTCGTTTCGGTAGGCCAGGACCGTTATTTCGATATTGTACTGCTCACGGGCAAAATTTTCAAGAAATTCCCACCGGTCAACCGGGATAACTCCTTCGCCTTCTGTAATAATATTGTTGCGGTCCTGGATCGGCAGGTAATCAAAGTAGTGAAATAGGGATTCCGGATGGCTGGCACGGTTGTTTATCAGGTTATTGATCTTGTGGTAATTTTCCTGATATTTTACATCAACCCACTTCGTGCCACAGGATTTGCACTTCTGCCCGTCGGCAAACCACTGGGCAAACCCCTCAATCCGGGTTCCGCATTCCCGGCAGACAAAAAAGTATTTTTCGTTTTTCATGGGTCAGGTTTACAGGATCATGCCGGCAGCAACGGTCTGGTTGGAGCCTTCGTCGATCAGGACAAGGCTGCCCGTAATACGGTTCGTGAAATAGGAGTCGTAGAACAGGGGCTGTGTAGTCCTGATTCTTATTTTACCGATATCATTCATTCCGATATGCAGGTCGTCGGGATTCTCCCCAAGGGAATTAATGTCCATTTTAAAGAGCACCTCCCGGATTACGCAACGTGCCTCCAGGGAGGTGTGCCGGATCACGTATTTACCGGCCGGATTCATCGGTTTTTCATGGAACCAGCAAACCATCAGCTCAATATCCTGTCCCATGCGTGGAAGGTTATCGGCTTTGACGATCATGTTTCCGCGCGAAATGTCGATATCGTCACTAAGACAGATGGCAACGGATTCCGAGGCCTCGGCTGTCTCTATCTCTTTGTCAAACAGGTTAATGGATTGGACAGTTGTTTTGTGCTGCC
>MEOR01000156.1 GCA_001769295.1 Bacteroidetes bacterium GWF2_49_14
TCAGGAGGATCAGCCGAAGTTTAAGACTCATGAGCTTTATCTTTAGATGAGTTTCGTTACCTTGATTTCTTTTTACAATGTTAAATTAATCCCGCAATATTTGAAAACTACCCCCGGCACTGAATCCAGGGAAAATCAATTTATCCCGATAAAACAACGCTGATGACCCACTTTCCATACCATCTCGAACGAGCCCACTGGCGCGACATCCGCAATTTTCCGGCAGAGGTTGCTATCCTTCCGTGGGGAGCCACCGAACCCCATAACTTTCACCTTCCTTTCGGATCGGATACGATCCAATCGGAATATATCGCCCTGCAAAGTGCTGCCATTGCCTCCGGCAAGGGAGCAGGTGTAATGGTTTTACCAGCCGTACCCTGGGGTGTCAATACCGGTCAGACCGACCTGAAATTCTGCCTTAACATGATGCCATCCACCCAGCTGAACTTGCTGGGTGACCTGGCTGAAAATCTCGTCCGTTATGGAATCCCGAAACTGGTCATTATTAACAGCCATGGCGGCAACGATTTCATACCGATGATCCGGGAGCTCTCTGTAAGGTTCCCGGATCTGTTCATCTGCACGGTCGACTGGTGGAAAATCAACACCGCATCTGAATATTTCGAAGAGCCGGGTGATCATGCGGGGGAACTGGAAACCAGCGTGATGATGGCGATCAGACCGGATTTGGTCCTTCCGCTGAGTGAAGCGGGCGACGGGCGTTCGCGGCCTTTTTCTATTGAAGGACTGAAAAAGCGCTGGGCCTGGGCCCCGCGAAAATGGTCGGCCATAACGGATTCAACCGGAGTGGGCAATCCCGGGAAGGCGACGCAGGAAAAAGGGGAAGCCTTTTTACGGGACACCATCGAAAAGGTTTCATATTTCCTGATAGAACTCGCCTCCACCCCGCTCTCCTGTCTGTACGAAAGCGACCCGGAATAAGTGACCGGACCAGGACCCGGATGGGGTTTTTCGACGATAAAAAACTACATTTGGAAGATAAACTGGTAACCATGTGCAAGCTGGCTAAGTACTATCTGTTCGTGCTGATTCTGGGATTCATGGCAGTCCATCACCCGCGGGGATTCGCACAAACTCCGGGGAGCGCAGGGATCCATCCGGACTCCCTTTTCCACATTCAGGTCTCCGCTTCCAGGCAGCTGATCGATGCGAAAAACCTGGACCTGGATCCTGAAACCTCCGGCCTTATCAATGTTATGCTGGTTGAGGGATGGTATAAGTATTCCCTGGGCAATTTTCCGACTCATGAGTCTGCCCAGAACTACCTCAGTAAAATGAAAAAACCTGGTTTCATTGCCAGGTATAAAAATGGAAGGCTGATCCGGTCCGGAGCCGATCGCTTTCCGAACACGGTTGCGGGTGCAGCCAAAGCCTCTGTTCCCATGACAAGGATCCGCAGTATGGAACGGATTACTCCGATGCCTGCACCGTTTTATTCTGATATTCCTGAAAAAAAAGCCCGGCCTTCCTGTTCCGGGAGGGCTTCAGGAACCCATGGGGGTATCATTACCGATTCCCGTGATGGCGAGACCTACCGGTGGGTCAGGATTGGCAGCCAGGAGTGGCTGGCGGAAAATCTCCGCTACTCAGCCTTAAACAAGCCCAAGACCACCCAGCCGAATCCGATTATACTGAAATATGGCCGGTTGTATAATTTCAAAACCGCTGAAAAAGCGTGTCCGGAAGGCTGGCATCTGCCAAGTGATGCCGAATGGCTGCAGCTGGAAGAAGAAATCGGGCTTGATCCCCAGCAACTGTTAAGTTTGGGTTACCGCGAAAGCAACGATGCAGGACGCCTGCTAAAATCAACCGACCATTGGAAATCGGGGGGGAACGGATATGATCTCCTCGGATTCGGTGCTGTGCCGGCAGGCATGGCCAAAGAGGATGGATCCCGGAAAAAAGCCACCGAAAGAGCCAGTTTCTGGAGCAACTCCAAAAGTGGTATGGCAGTATGGATCCGGCAGCTTCGGTACAATTCCAACGGGATCGTGCGTGGGATGGCCGGTCCCGATCAATCCATGTCGGTTCGCTGCGTCAAATGATAACAAAAATATACAATTGGGCCATTCTGGGCTGCGGAAAAATCGCCGGGAAATTTGCACATGATCTGAAGCTTCTCCCCCAGGCACATTTATATGCCACCTCATCCAGGAACCTGGATAAGGCGCAATCATTTGCCGATCAGCATGGTTTCGATAAAGCGTATGGCAGCTACGAGGAGATGGCAGCCGATCCGAAGGTTGACATTGTATATGTAGCCACCCCGCATTCACTCCACCGTGAACATGCGATCCTTTGCATGAACCATGGAAAAGCCGTGCTGGTAGAGAAAGCCTTTGCGCTTTCCGCCAGCCAGGCCACGGAAATGATTGAATCGGCACATCAGAATAAAGCATTTCTGATGGAAGCCTTCTGGACCCGCCTTCAGCCATCCTTTCAGAAGGTTCTTGAAGTTGTGCGGTCGGGCGAGCTCGGAAAACCTGCCATGATGCGATCGGAGTTCTGCTTTTACTCGCCGTATAACCCCGAAAGCCGTTTGTACAATCTCAGCCTTGGAGGCGGCTCCTTGCTCGATATCGGGATTTATCCCGTTTTCTGGGCTTTGCAGGTGTTTGGCACCCCATCGGAAATAAAAACAACCGCCGATCTGGCTCCCAGTGGTGCCGACCGGAGCATTGCCATCACTTTCAAATATCCCGGAGGGGAGATCGCACAGCTGGCCTCAAGCTTAGCGGGATGCAGTGATACCCAGACGGAAATCTGGTGCGAGAAAGGTTTCATCCGGGTAAAGCGCTCGGATCCGCACACCTTTATCGTGACCATCAATAGTAAAGGAGTTTCGGAAGAGACCCTGCCCTTCAGCTTCTATCCCGGCTTCGGCCTCTACCTGGAGGCGCAGCATGTGATGGAATGCCTCGATGCCGGCCTGAAGGAGAGCCCGCTTCTTCCACATAGCTTTACCCTTGAGATGATGAAGGTGCTGGATGAGATCAGGAAGCAGGCCGGGGTACGGTATGACGGATGACCGATGACCGACGACGGATGACTGACGACGGATGACCGACGAAAGATAGGGCATGAGGGCATAACCACATAGGGACCCGGGGATTCGCATCACGTTTCCGGTTCTGCATGCCGCTTCCAAGGTGGCAGCAGCCAGAACAGAAAGGCTACTATAAGCAGCGGTACAATGAGCCATACAACGGCCATCAGAGATCCTTCCGGGCCGATCAGCTGAAGTTTAAAAGCGGTGAATCCGTAAAAACTTTTTGAGAAGAGCTGGCCTCCTACAACTACATTCCAACGCATAAAAAATATACCGACAAGAACCAGTACACCTGTAATCAGATAGAGAATTCGTCTGAGTCTTTCTTTTGATTTAAACATCTGAAAATATGCAAGAACCAGTATGGGTACAAGCATTCCCAAGCCCCACTGGAAGAGGAACAGCGTATAGGTCAGTTTGCCTTTGACCAGGAGGTCAAGGATCTGAAAGGATTCTTCTGCTTCATAAATCCGGTGAACCTGATCAAGTCCTTCAAGGGCAAAATCCAGAATAAGGGCTATCAGAAGATATTTGGCAATGGTATCGAGGCAAGCCATGTCAATCATCTTTTTCCTGATATAATTCACTACCATAAAAACCACCATAACCAGGGCGATTCCTGAAACCATGGCGGAAAAGATGAAAATCACGGGCATCAGCACCGTTGACCACCAAGGATTGGCCTTGACCGAGCCAAAGATGAAACCAACATACCCGTGGAGCAGGAATGCCGAAGGGATCCCGATCACGGTGATGGCGTAACCCAGCTTATCGTCCCATTTAAGAGCCTTTGGCGAGAGATCCGTTACCCCAAGGGTTAAAATCTTATAAACATGTTTCATAACTCCGGTTTTTTCCTGCGACCAGAGAACCAGGTCGCGCCGGTAATCCAGCCATATTTCCAGTAGCAGGACCACCATCAGGTACCAGAGATAGATAAATCCGAATATTGCCATGGCCGAGGTGAAGTGGGGGGTGATCATGATTTCGTAAAACCGCTGTGGCTGTGCCAGATGGCTGATCAATGGCATGGTGGCCACAAGGAGAAATCCGAGGGCGGTGAGAAGAGCGATTGTATAGGTTGGCCGCAATACCTTGACTTTGAAAACCCGCTCGAGTGAAGCCAGGATGAAAGCCCCGGCAACCAGACCGGTGATGTAAGGGTACAAAACAATCAGAACACTCCAGTTCAGTTCAATTTCATTCGGATAGATGAAGCCATCCACTTTGGACAGCATTTCATTCAGGTGTTGGACTTGTGGTTCCATTTTATCTGACTTCAGCCCTTAAGCCGTTATAATACACTTTACTGTCCGTATTCATATGCGGCTTTAAAACCTGCCATGCATGCTCCTTTTTAAACCTGACCAGGTCGCTTCCCGGATCATTCAGATCTCCGAATATTTTGGCGCCCTTCGGACAAACCTCCACACAGGCAGGAAGCTGGCCTTTCATGATCCGGTGATAGCACAAGGTGCATTTGTCGGCTACCTTTTTAACCGGATCGATATACCTGCAACCATAGGGGCAGGCCTGAACACAATATCGGCAACCGATGCAATAGCTATCATCCACCAGGACTACCCCCTCCGGACTGTCATAGGTGGCCCCCACCGGGCAAACCTGAACACAGGGCGACTTCTCACAATGGTTGCACATTTTGGGCACAAAAAAGGATTTGAAAATATCCTCATCAGGGACCTGCTGTGAAAAGCCGTCGATTCCCCCGTTGGGTGAAGTGATTTTCACTGATCCGTCATTCAGAATCGTATATTGCTCCACCCAGGTCCGGAAATAAAACGGTTCTCGGGAAACCCCGTTTTCCGATTTGCAGGTGTTGGCACAATGACCGCAGCCGATGCATTGTTCCAGATCGATCCCCATACCGTACCAGGGACCTTTAGTATCCTTTCGCTCGGTTGCATACAGCAATGCCCCAATGGAATTGTTGCTGACCGAAACAAAGATCCCACCAGCCAGCATCGCGGCATTCGAGAGGAAGCGCCGTCTTGATTTTACCTCATCTTTTCCCATGGATCGTGTGGATTATGACATTCCGTGCAATTCTGTCCAGTATTGTGTTCCTCCGGATTCACCTGAACGATGTTCTCAGCTTTCCGGGCTGCATTCAGGGAGTGGCATTTTGCGCAAAACTCCCGTCCGGCCGGCTTAAGCGGAAGAGAATCAGGATTATTCGCATGAATCAGTCCGGGACCATGACAGGTTTCGCAGGAAATCGTCTTGTGGTCGTTGGCTGCTTTAACAGCCATCAGATCATCATGACAATCATTGCAGACCTTCTGACCTGCATATTTTGGCTCTTGATCCTGATTCTCAACAAGGGAGAGCCCCCGGTAGTGTCCGTGCTCACCGAACGATTTGGGTACCAGAAAATAACGGGCCACGAGGAAAAGCCCGATAAATATGGCGAAGAGTAAAGCAAGCCGTTTCACCTGTGGTGGCATAGCTTTGGTTTTTAGGTTAATAGTCAAATATATATATAAATATTTGGATAAATGTATATAAGGGGCTTTTCGTGTATTCGGTTTAGGATGTCCGAAAACAATTTCCTACCTTTGTATAGTTACTTAACAAAAATTATGAATCCGGAAGTAGCGAGAATGGTGGCGATGTTTATGAACATACTGCACACCTATTCGATTATCGAGAAGAAACCCAGGGATTACGGGATCGGGATTAAGCTGACCTTATCTGAGGTTCAGATCATCACACAAATCGGGGACAATCCGGGCGTCAACCTTACCCAACTGGCCGATATCACCTGTGTAACCCGGGGTGCGATTTCGCAGATGATTGTTAAGCTGGCAGGTAAAAAACTGGTTGTTAAGGATCAGACCAAAAACAACAAGGAATTCAATCTGAACCTTTCGGAAACCGGAAAAACGGTTTATCTGAATAGCCAGGAGATCCGCCGGGAGGTGTTCACTTTCGCCCAAAGCCTGTATTCCGCAGCTACCCCGCATGATCGCGAAATGGTGAAAAGGTTGTTTGGGGCGATACAGGAGAATCTGAAAGAGAGGATAAATACGTGACACGAAAAAGATAAACATGAAGACCAAACTACTAATCCTGCTCTGCCTACTCGCCAGGGCCACCCTGGCCCAGACTCCCATAGACGACTACATCCGTCAGGGCCTGGAGAGCAACCTGGCGCTGAAGCAAAAGGAGACTAGTTACAGGAAGAGTCTGGAGTCTCTTAAGGAGGCCCAGGCGCTCTTTTTCCCCAACATCAGTCTGAATGCCCGCTATTCTGTAGCACAGGGTGGCCGCACCATCGATCTGCCGATCGGGGATCTGCTGAATCCGGTTTATGCCACCCTGAATCAGCTTCTCCATCAGAATTTGTTTCCATCTATCGAGAATGAGTCGTTCATGTTCCTCCGCCCTCATGAGCAGGAGACAAAAATAAGGATGGTCCAGCCACTGTTTAATTCCGATATTTATTATAACTCGAAGATCCGAAGAGAGTTAACCGAGACGGAGAAAATCACGGTTGACCAATATCGTCAGGAGCTGGCTGCCGAAATCCGGAAAGCTTACTATACTGTAGCCATGGCCGACCGGCTCACCGGAATGCTGGCGGATACACGCAAACTGCTTGAGGAAAACGTTCGGGTCAATCGCAAGCTGGTGGATAATGGCAAGATCACCATAGACAACCTATACCGCTCGGAAACGGAACTAGCCGGATTTGATCAGAAAATACAGGTCTCTGAAAAGAATCGCACGATGGCTGCCGGGTATTTCAATTTTCTGCTGAACCGGCCGCTGAAAGAAAAGATTGTAATCGCCGAGCCGGGACTGATCCCGGAAACAATATCTGATTCCACCGGATTTGCGCAAACCGCACTGGAAAACAGGGTAGAGGTGAGGAAACTGGAAAAAGCCGGCGATATTACCGAACTCCAGCTCAAAATGAACCAGGCAGGCTCTCTGCCCAACCTTATGGTGGTAGCCGACTACGGTATCCAGGGGGAAGAATACAAGTTTAACAAGGATGCCGATTTCGCCCAGGCATCGGCAGTTCTGACCTGGGACCTGTTTGCCGGGTTCCAGAACCGTGCGAAGATCCGTCAGGCCAAACTGGCAAAAGAAATGCTCGACCAGCAATCGGAAGAAGTAAAAAAACAGATCGAACTGCAGGTCCTGAATGCATACCAGGAGCTGAAGACAGCCCGGGAGGGTATTGTCTCTGCAGAGAGCCAGCTGCGGAGCGCCCGCGAAGGATTCCGGCTGGTGAAACGGCGCTATGATGAGGGTCAGGCTAACCTGATTGAATTCATCGACGCCCGCACCACTCTTACACAAGCCGAGGAGAACCTCATAATTTCGAAGTTTACCTGGCTGAGTGATTATGCTGAATTTGAAAAAGTTGCCGCAATACGAAAATATTAGTACGATGGAAAGTTCGAAGCACTTGTCATCCCCGCGAAAGCGGGGACCGGTCCCCGCTTTCGCGGGGATGACAATAGCACCAATGAAAATTACCGGTAGGGCCGCGTTCACCGCTTTCGCGGGGATGACAATCGCACTGATCTTGCTGATTGGCGGATGCAAACCTGCACCCGTTCAGGAACCTGTTAAAATCCAGGCTGTTAAGGTAAGGGTGGCGCCGGTGGTAAAGCAGGAGATCAGTGTTCCCGTTAGGAGCAGCGGATATGTTGCTATGAGCGACGAGGTAAAACTTTCTTTCAAGACCGGCGGGATCGTTGCCCGAACGTATGTCAAGGAGGGGGATGCAGTGAAATCGGGTCAGCTGCTGGCTGCACTGAATTTATCGGAAATCAGCGCACAGGTGAACCAGGCTAAAATCGGGTTTGAGAAGGCACAGCGCGATTTTACGCGGGCAAAAAACCTTTTTGCCGACAGCGTGGCTACGCTCGAGCAGATGCAGAATGCAGAAAGCGCGCTGAATGTTTCGAAATCGATTTTAGAGGCGGCCAACTACAATCTCTCGCACTCGAAAATAACAGCCCCCAAAGCCGGCATTATACTGAAACAGCTCGTCCGTGAAAATGAACTTGTTGCATCCGGATATCCTGTTTATGCCCTGGGCATTACGGGGAAAAACTGGTTGGTTCGAACCGGCCTTTCCGACCGGGATATCGTAAAAATCCAGCCGGGTGATTCCGCAAAGATCCTGATTGATGCCTGGCCCGATCAACCTTTCACGGCTGTGGTGAGTCAGATCGATGAAGCAGCGAATCCCCAGACCGGCACCTATGAGATCGAGCTGAAGCTTGTTAAAACAGAATTTAAACTTGCCTCGGGATTTATCGCCAATGTGGAAGTGCTGCCGGTTCAGAAAACGACCTGTTTCCTGGTGCCGGTTGAGGCCCTGATGGAGGCCGATGGTCAGAGTGGTTTTGTTTTTGTTCCCGGTTCCAGCGGTACCGTAAGAAAGGTTAAGGTCGGGATTATCACCCTCATAGGAAACCAGGCTGCCTTGACGGGGAAACTTGATAATGTGCAGTTTGTGGTCACGGAGGGTGCAAGTTACCTTTCCGACAACATCGCGGTTGAAATCAGGAAATAATATCGGGATACACCATGAAAATCTCCGAATTAGCCGTCAAGAACCATCAGTTTACGATTGTCATTTTCCTGATGCTAATCGTGTTGGGTATATACTCCTACCTGAAGATTCCACAGGCAGAGGATCCCGAGCTCCCCATGCCGATTGTGCCGGTAACCATTCTCTACCCGGGGGCCTCTCCGGTTGACATGGAGGAGCTGGTGGTGGACAAGCTCGAAAAGACTTTCAAGGAGCTCGACAATGTGAAACAGATCTGGAGCGAGATCAAGGACGGGCTCGCTTCGGTGGTGGTTGAGTTTACAGCCGACAGCGATCCGGATAAAAAATTTGATGAGGTTCAGAGGCAG
>MEOR01000157.1:0-5176 GCA_001769295.1 Bacteroidetes bacterium GWF2_49_14
CGGAGGAAAAACTTTATGAAGCTTTGATGCCGGGAGGCGAGTCGGATTTCGGAGCGACACTCGGGGGTAAGGGAAACGGCATGACTGCTCTATCAGCCGTTTACTCCGGGAAGGATAAACATGGAGATTACTGGTCGGTTTCACATCCTACAGCGACTACATTGACCCATTGGATGGTTTCTTTTGATTCAAAGAATGAACGCGTCACCTGGGGTTTTAATTCCTCAGGGAACCTCCTGCAAGCAGTAAGGTGCGTGAAAGACAATTGAAGATTTTCGACTGAAGATTTTCGATCTGCGATTTATGTTCTAGAACCGGAACATTATGGAATATCTTTATCAAATTTGGGAAGCTAAAACTATGAAAATGAAAACCACGAAAAGAATGTTCATGTGCCTGGGGATGACCCTTATGGCGGGATCCCTGATGATGGTACAGGCGCAGGACCGGTTGAAGGATATGCCGGGATATGCTCAGTATCAGGAAATGTCGCCGGAGATCCGGGGATCCGTAAAACAGGGTGCCCTGATGGTTACCTGGTCGGAGGATAGTAAAACATTTGATTATCAATTGAATGGAAAGAAGTATACGTACGATATCAAGAAGCTGAGGGCGGTTGAAAGCGGAGCGGCTCCGGCTGATGCAGGTAATGCACGTATGGGCTTCCCCGGAGGTGGCGGACGCGGTCAGGGGAACATGGGCCGGGGTACCGGCGAACGGGTTCAGCGCGGCAGACAGTATACCATTGCTATTTCACCTGACGGAACTATGAAGGCGTTTCACAAAGACCGAAATCTATATCTGGGTAAGGCTGACGGAACGGAAGTAATTGCAATCACCACTGAAGGCAATGACAAGAATCGCATTAAATTCGGTTCGGCCAGCTGGGTATATGGTGAAGAGCTGCGCCAGTCCACAGCCATGTGGTGGTCGCCCGACGGCAAGAAGCTAGCCTTTTATAAGTTTGATGAAGGCAAGGTGCTGGATTATTATCTTCAGTACAACCAGTTGAAACTGCAGGATTCGGTAGAGATCGAGCCATATGTTAAGGTTGGAGGGAATAATCCGATACCGGAACTCCATGTGTATGACCTGGTAACGAAGAAGATCACCAAGATGGATATCCGTGAAGGCAAGCCGTTTGATAATAAGGTGGTTGGACATTATATTTATGATATCAGCTGGTCGCCCGATGGTACGGAACTGATATTCCACCGGACCAACCGGAAACAGGATATCATGGAAGTTGCCGCAGCGAATCCCGAAACCGGCAAGTGCCGTGTGGTGATGCATGAAGAGTGGCTGCCCAGCTATACAGAGAATTCTCCGATGATGATGTTCCTCAAGGATAACAACCGGTTCATCTGGGTATCGGAGCGCACCGGGTTCAAGAATTACTATCTGTATGACCGTACCGGTACTTTGCTGGCCACCCTCACCAATCATCCGTTTGAAGTTGCCAATGTCGTTAAGGTGGATGAAGGGGCCGGTTTCCTTTGGTACATGACCCGCAGCGGAGATAATTACATGAAACTGCAGCTTCACCGGGTTGGCCTGGATGGGAAAGGCGATATTCGCCTGACAGATCCGGCTTACAACCACCGGGTGAACCTGTCACCGAATGGTAAGTATTTCATTGATATAGCCCAGACCCATGATGTTGCCTCGTTTACGCAACTTGTTGATATGAAGGGGAAAGTGCTTGCCAGGCTGGCTGATAGTGATCTCACAAAATTCAACCAGCTCGGGCTGAAAAAGGTTGAGCTGTTTACCTACAAGTCGGCCGACGGTGTAACGGAACTGCACGGAATGCTTCATTTTCCATCGAATTTTGACCCCACCAAGAAGTATCCTGTGATTTGCTCTGTTTATGGCGGTCCGGAAACCAACGGTGCCAGCGAAAACTTCTCAACGCCAAACTCCATGACTGAATACGGATTTCTGGTTGCGACCTTTGATTTCCGCAGTGCTGCTGGACGGGGTAAGAAATTCATGGATCCTTACTATGCTCACCTGATGATCGTTGAGATTGATGACCTGGCGGCAGGTGTTAAAGCCCTTGGAACCCGGCCTTATGTGAATAAGGACAAAGTCGGAATATATGGAACTTCCTATGGCGGCACCACATCGGCAGCAGCCATTCTGCGGTATCCGGATTTGTTCCATGCCGCCTGCGCCAATTCGGGTGTAATGGATTTCCGGAACTATGATGATATCTACACCGAACGTCATGCCGGTTTGCTTGAGGAACATCTGGCTGATTATGAAGCCGGTACCCTCGGAAATTATGCCGCCAACCTGAAGGGCCACCTGATGATCTATTACGGAACCTCTGATAATAATGTTCATCCGGCCAACTCACTCCAGCTGATCCGCGCGCTGCAAAAGGCAGGCAAGAGTTTCGAAGTCCAGGTGGGACCCGATATGGGACACACGGCACTGAATTTTGACCGGATGATGGAGTTTTTTATCGAGTATCTGGTGATGAGGTAAAAAATGGTTGCCGGTTGCCGGTTGCCGGTTGGGCCAGAACTGTCATTCCGGCGGAGGCCGGAATCCCCTGCCAGGTGCTCCGAGGCAGGAGATTCCGGCTTTCGCCGGAATGACAGGATAGGCGGAATGACAGGTAGCCGGAATGACTGCCTTTAATCTGGAACTGGTCATCGAAAGCCTGATCACCGAACCATGTGAATCATAATTGGTTACGATACAGTCCTTGCAAACAATTTGATTGCCAAAGCGGTCATCAGTCCGGTAATGACCACAAGGGCGGTGACGGCAGGCCAGATTTCGCTCCATATCCACCCTTGAGTCGATATCGTCCGCATGGCGTGAACCGCATAGGACAGCGGGTTGGCCTGAGCGATTGCCTTTAGCCAGTGAGGCATGGCTGAGGTCGGGAACATGGCGTTACTGGTAAACATCAGGGGCATCGTGAGGAAGTTGGTAATGGCCATCAGGGTTTCCATCGACTTGATCCGGGAGGCCAGGGACAGGGATATCCCACCCATGAACATTCCGAAGATTCCCGACAGAATCAGCATAACCAATACTCCTGGAAACCCGGTGACGAAATGAACCCCGAGAAACAGGCTGATGATCACAATAATGAGGGCTTGAAGAATCGTCTGGAATCCGATTGAGAACAATTTTCCCAGCGGAATTGCAGCCCTGTGAATCGGGGCGGCCAGCATTTTGTTCAGGAAACCGGTACGGCGGTCCCAAACAATGGTTGTGCCTCCGAAGACTCCACCAAACAGTGCTGTCATGATCATCACGCCGGGAGCCATGAAATCGAGATAGTTACCGGTTCCGAGCATTTTTGCTGCCTCGGGGTTGCTGGTGAGCCCTGCCATGGAGTATCCCATAAGCACCAGCCAGACGAGAGGCTGGATTACAATCATCAGGATCCGGGCTTTTTGTTGAACAAACTTCTTGATCTCCCGCCAGAAAACCCAATAAATATCTGAAAATAAAATTTTTAAACTCATCCTCTTGCCCTCCTCATTTGATTTCTTGATCTGAATGCGCTCTCCTTGTCAACCGAATCCTCACGCATCCCATGCCCGGTATGGTGCAGGAAAACATCGTCCAGGGTAGCCCCGGGAATTTCTGCGGAGAGGGCGGTTTTCAGGTTGGCCGGGGTATCGAGGGTTTTGATCACACCCCGGTCGATGATGGCAATCCGGTCGCATAGGGAGTCGGCCTCGTCCATATAATGGGTAGTCAGGAAGATCGTCATTTTGATCTCCTCCCGCAGGTGGTTCACATATTTCCAGATCTCCCGGCGTGTCTGGATATCGAGTCCCAGAGTGGGTTCATCCAGAAACAGCAGCCTGGGCCGGTGAATCAGGCCACAGGCGATATCCAGCCGTTTGCGCATCCCGCCGGAGTAAGTTTCTGCTTTATCCTTGGCACGGCTTTTCAGGTCGACCATGGTGAGTACCTCATCGATTCGAATGGCAGCCTCTTTTTTGGAAATATGGTAAAATCCGGCCTGAAGACGAAGGTTTTCATAACCAGTTAAGGCATCTTCCACTGCCAGGTCCTGAGATACATAGCCGATTGTCAATCGGGCCTGGTAGGCCTGTTTTGTGATATCGATGCCGCTCACGATGGCGGTTCCGCTTGTCGGGCTGATGAGCGTGGTGAGCATGGCAATGGTGGTAGACTTTCCGGCACCGTTGGGACCGAGGAATCCGAAGATTTCTCCTTCCCTCACGGAAAAGCTGACATTGTCTACCGCCAGCACACCGCCCTTGTAAAGCTTTGTAAGGCCCCGGGCCTCAATAATATTATTCATTTTCCTGATGGGTTAATTGCCTGCCTGACAATGAAGGTCCCGGCAACGGCTATAGACAAACCGGCGCGAAATTAGTTTAACAGGAGTGATATAACCAAAACCCTCCGGTTTTTATTTTGCTACCTTTGGTTTAGCCAAACCAGCTTCTATGAATGATCGTATCGCCCGGATTGAGGTTCTTCCCATTAGCATCAAACTGAAAAAGCCTTTCGTAATTTCCCTTGGAAAGGTAGAATACGCCGGAAATGTTGTAGTCAGGATTCATACCCGTTCGGGCCTCAGGGGTTATGGTGAGTGCTGCCCATTTCTCACGATCAACGGCGAGAGCCAGGAGACGGCACTGGTGGTGAGTAAGTATTTGAAAAAGGTTCTTTCAGGTCAGGATCCCCTTGATATCGAGGGGTGTATTGAAAGAATGGACAAGGCAATCTATGGCAACCGATCGATTAAGAGTGCTTTTGACATAGCCCTGCATGATATTGCCGCACAGGCAGCCGGGTTGCCGCTTTTCCGGTTTTTGGGCGGAAACGCAATCCGTCCGCTGGTGACCGATTATACCGTGAGTTTTGGCCCGGTTGAGGCCATGGTTGAGGAGGCGCTTGACATTCAGAAAAGAGGATTTCCGGCGATCAAGGTAAAGGTTGGAGGAACCCGTGAGGATGATTTGGTCAGAATCCTATCCATACGGGAGGCGGTTGGTCCCGATATTCCCCTGCGGCTGGATGCCAACCAGGGCTGGAGTGTTGATACTGCAATCAGCGTACTTTCGGCACTCGGTGGAATGAACGTTGAATTTTGCGAGGAGCCGATTGCCCGCTGGGATTTCATGAATCTGGCGCTAGTCAGGAAGAATAGCCCGATACCGGTTATGGC
>MEOR01000157.1:5188-8930 GCA_001769295.1 Bacteroidetes bacterium GWF2_49_14
CTCGGACCACCACGATCTGGAACGTCTGATTGGCCTGGGGGCCTGCGACCGGGTTAATATCAAGCTGGGAAAATCGGGCGGATTATTCAATGCCATGAAGATGATCCGGCTGGCCGAACAGGCCGGCGTGTGGGTCCAGGTCGGCGGGTTTGTGGAATCAAGGCTCGGATTTACCGCCTCGGCGCATCTCGCGCTGGCCTCGGATTGCGTGAAATGGTGCGATTTTGATACCCCGATGATGCTTGAGGAGGACCCGGTTATCGGGGGCATACGATATCTCGCAGGAGGTCTTATTGAATTTCCCGAAGGATTAGGGTTGGGGGCAAGACTATAAAAAATTTTCTCGCGAAGCCGCAAAGGCGCAAAGAGGTACGTATTCTTTGCGCCTTTGCGGCTTTGCGAGAAAAGATTTTTGCGAGGAATTTCGCTATCCAATTGTCAATGACGTCATTGTGAGGGACCCCATCACGGCCTTATCATTCCAGAAGGTAACCGGATCTTTTTCACCTTTGAGTGCGAGGGCATATAAAAGGGGAAGATAATGATCGGGGCTTGGGATGGCCAGATTAAAGGCTTTTCCCTGTGAGGTATAGTTGATAAGGGATTTGTGGTCCCCGGTTTCAATGAATTTCTTCATCTTCTCATTGGCCTCCAGGGCCCATTCAAAACCGTATTCCGGATCCTTGATTTTATCCCAGGCAACCATGCTGAGATTATGTACCATATTCCCGCTGGCCAAAATCAGGATACCCTTATTTCGGAGGTCATGGAGTTGTCTGGCAAGCTCGTAGTGATACTGCGGGCCTTTCATGTAATCGAGGCTCATCTGGACTACCGGGATGTCGGCATTGGGGAACATCGGGCGGATCACGCTCCATGCCCCGTGGTCGAGGCCCCACTGCTGATCGAGCCCGACATCGATTGATCTTACCGTGTCTTTGGTTTCCTTGGCCAGCCGAGGACTTCCCGGAGCCGGGTATTGCACATTGAACAGCTCCTGTGGGAATCCGCCGAAATCATGGATGGTTTTAGGCTTCTCCATCGCCGTTACGAAAGTTCCCCTGGTTTCCCAATGTGCAGAAATACAAAGGATTGCCTTTGGGTTTGGCAGGGTTTTACCCATTTCCTTCCATTGGCGCGAGAACTGGTTGTCCTCAATCGCATTCATCGGGCTGCCATGACCAACGAACAAAACGGGCATACGTTGTAGAGACGCATTATTATGCGTCTCTACAGATCCCGCGTTAGTCGTAGTATTCATAGTCATATTGCTTGCTGAGCTTCAGCTGCTCCTCCAGGACAACGCGGTTATTTGTGTCATACTCGTAGGTGATGCGGTTTTCCAGCAGGGATTCACCCGCATATTGTTCTTCCACCACGGTATTGCCGTTATCATCATATTCGAACAGGAAGGTGTATTTTCCTGAAAAGGATTGCTTTACGGGTTTATTATTCTCGTTATACTCGATTTTAAGGAAATCCGACAGGTCCCCCTTTCTATTTCTGCTCGCCCTCAACAGAAGCTGGCCCGATTCGTTATATCGGAATTCGGTCTCCAGAATCAATTTGCGGCGATCATCGAGATGGCGTTGCCGTGCTAGTTGCCCACTTTCGTTATACTCATATTCAAAGGCTTCTAACAGCTTGTCATTAAAGTCGTAGGATTCCCTCAGGATTACCCGGCCCTTTTCATCGTACTTAAGAAATTCCCGCGATTCCTGTTCATCGTCCTCATCCCGCTCGATCCAGTTTTCGGTGTTTTCTTCGTCATTTTTTTCGACTGTCTGCACAGAATAGGATCCATCAGGATATTCGATGTCGATTTTTTCGACATGGCCGTTTTCATCCCTTGTAAAGGTTTTCCGTTCCAGGATTTCGTGTTCATCCTGATAGTTAGTCTCTTCCAGAATCTTATTGTTTTCGTTGAAGCGAAATTCCTGTTTGGATTCGAATTCGCCCGGTGAGCGGAATTCATACCGGGCTATTTCATTTCCATTACGATCGTAGTTAATTATCTGGCTAACAAATGGTTCAGATTCCGAATCCTTCGGAATTGTGGTGATGCGCATGGACCGAAGTGTTGACATAGAAGATTTACGATTTTTAAATGTTTTGTTCCCGTAGGGGCGAGCGGCGCTCGCCCGTGATTGATTTATACAAACGGTATGTTAAAACCCCGATAATCATCCCCAGCGCCATTCCACCCAGAACATCGCCGGGGTAGTGTAACCCCAGGTAGATGCGGCTATAGGAGATCAGGGCTGCCCAGGCGAAAACGCTGATGGTGAACCAGCGGCGTTTCAGGATCAGGGCTGACAGGATGGCAAGGGAGAAGGAGTTGCTGGCATGTGTTGATACAAATCCGTATTTTCCCCCGCAGCTTTCGGCAACCAGCCTGACTTTTCCGAGCATATCAGGATCATGGCAGGGTCTGAGCCTTTCAAAAGTGTTTTTAAAGAGGTGGACGGAAATCTGTTCGCTCAGGAATACCGCCAATATCAGGCTTCCAATGGTAATAAACAGAGGAATGCAGGTGCCTGACCATGGTTGACATTTATTAGCCGTGAATAGAACGGCAAGGGCAAAAATAATCCAGGGTACGGGTCCGCTCAGAAAAATCATCACGGGATCCATAAAGGGTCCCGACCAATGGTTAAGGCTGACGAAGAGTTGCTTATCCAGTTCCAGCAGGGCTTTGAGCATAGGCTAATCGCTTTGCAGGACCTGCCATAGGAGGTCTTTGAGTTTATCAAGGTTCATTTTCGTGAGGGAGGAGAAGAATACATAGGGCACATCTGGCAGGTCTTTGCGAATCTCTTCCATGAGTTCCGGGTCGAGCATATCTGATTTGGAAATACCGAGAACGCGCTTCTTGTCGAGCAGTTCCGGGTTGTATTGTTCCAGTTCGTTGATCAGGATTTCGAATTCTTTATGAATATCCTTACTGTCTGCCGGGACGATGAACAGCAGGGCGGGATTACGTTCAATATGTCTTAAGAACCTTAATCCCAATCCCTTGCCTTCGCTTGCTCCTTCGATAATGCCCGGGATGTCGGCCATCACAAAGGAGCGGCTTTCGCGGTATTCAACGATACCCAGATTGGGAGTCAGGGTGGTAAAGGCGTAGTCGCCGATTTTTGGTTTAGCCGCTGAAACTACTGAAAGGAGGGTTGATTTTCCTGCATTCGGGAAGCCAACCAATCCTATATCGGCAAGGATTTTCAGTTCGAGTACGATAGCTGCCTCAATGCAGGGTTCTCCGGGTTGTGCAAAGCGGGGAGTCTGGTTGGTGGCGGATTTGAAGTTGACATTGCCGAGTCCGCCCCGCCCACCTTTTGCAAGAATTTTTTCTTCTCCGTGCCGGGTGATCTCCATCAGGAATTCGTCGGTTTCAGCATCCTTTGCCAGGGTTCCAAGCGGGACATCCACGTACACATCACGGCCGTATGCACCGTAGCACATGTCCTTGCTTCCATTTTCACCGTTTTCGGCAAAAACGTGCCGGTTAAATTTCAGGTGCAGCAATGTCCATAACTGGCTGTTCCCCCTAAGGATAACATGTCCGCCACGGCCACCGTCGCCTCCGTCGGGTCCGGCCTTAGGATTGGACTTCACCCTTTTGAGGTGGGCGGAACCCGCTCCTCCCTTACCGGATCGGACGAATATTTTTACGTAATCTATGAAGTTTTCGCTGCTCAAAATGGGTTCCTCCTGTTGTGTAAATTCAAAACGGGCGCACGCC
>MEOR01000157.1:8983-15377 GCA_001769295.1 Bacteroidetes bacterium GWF2_49_14
CGGCGTTAATTAACCTTTCGGCAATTTCCTCGATGGTACCTGTTCCTAAAATTCCGTAGTATTTCCCCTGACGGGTATAATAATCAATCAGGGGTTGTGTTTTCTCTTCATATACCGATATCCGGTTTTCGATGGTTGCAATATCTGAATCATCAATGCGGCCCGATGATATGCCGCGAAGTGTCAGCCTTTTAATCAGCTCCTCATGTGGAACCTCCAGGGAAAAGAGGCCGCCGATATTTTCGTTTCGCGAAGCCAGCATTTCATCCAGGGCTTCCGCCTGCGTAATCGTCCGGGGAAAGCCATCGTAAATGATACCCGGGACCTTTCCATTCTCTTTTAAATAGTGGCAGATCATTCCGATAACTGTTTGATCAGGAACCAGTTCGCCTTTGTCGATATATTTTTTTGCCTCTAAGCCAAGCTCTGTATCACCTGACATTTCCACCCGCAGCAGCTCACCCGTTGAGACATGCTGGTAACTGCAGTGCTCAACGAGCATTTGCGCCTGGGTTCCTTTCCCGCAACCAGGAGGTCCGAATAGAACGATATGATTCATTGGTTAAAAATTAAGAGGGGCATAGGGGCATAAGGGCATAAGGGCATAAGGGCATTCGCTTATTCCGCTTTTAGTTTATAGATATCACGATAATTTCTTCCGTAGCCATTGTAATCGAGGCCGTATCCCACAACAAAGTCGTTAGGAATCTCCATGCCGAGGTAGTCGATATGGAAATTGCCCTTGAAAGCATCGGGTTTGAACAGGAGGGAAACTACTTTAACATCGGCTGGCTGCAGGGATTTGAGATGTTCCAGGAGCTTGGTGATTGTTAGACCTGAATCGATTATATCTTCCAGTATCACAACGGTTTGTCCTGCTATACTCTCCTGCAGTCCGATGAGTTGGTCTACTTTTCCGGTTGATCCTGTACCCAGGTAAGAGGCCATTTTGACAAATGAGATCCTGCTGGGCATTTGTATTTGCTGAAACAGGTCACCGGCAAACATAAAGGCTCCGTTTAGAATGGCCAGGAAAAGCGGGTCCTTGCCCCACAGGTCGCGGTCGAGTTCGGCTGCCATCCTTGCAACCGTCTCCTTGATCTGTTGTCCGGGAATGAACTCCTCAAAGGTTTTGTCAAGAACTTTAATCGGCTCCATAATTAAGGGATTCTGGCTTTTGTTTACCTTGCAAAGCTAATTAAAATGAATGAAGGAATGAACCCAAGAGTCAGTATCATCATGGGAAGCACCTCTGATCTACCGATCATGGAGGAGGCGGCTAAATTGCTGGAAGAGTTCGAAATCCCGTTTGAAATATATGCCTTGTCGGCCCACCGCACCCCTGATCTGGTTGCAGATTTTGCCAAAGGCGCACATGGCCGGGGTGTCAGGGTCATTATAGCCGGTGCCGGTGGCGCAGCGCATCTGCCCGGGGTTGTTGCTGCCATGACCATCTGTCCGGTTATTGGAGTGCCAATCAAGTCATCCAATTCGATCGATGGATGGGATTCAATCCTTTCGATTCTTCAAATGCCTTCCGGCATCCCCGTGGCAACAGTGGCCCTGGATGGCGCCCGGAATGCGGGAATTCTTGCGGTCCAGATGCTGGCAACCGGTGATGCTGACCTGCAGGCCAGGTTGGGTCAATTCAAGGAAGGCCTTGCAAAAAAAGTGGTGAAGGCCAATGAGTCATTAAAGGATGTTAAGTTCCGGCTAAAAACAAATTAGTCACCGATAGGCAGTTGGCAAATCCCCGGGCTGAACCCCGGGGTTACTGATGTCTGCCGAAGCAAGCTTATTTGGAAAATACTTTGAAATTCTTGTAGGAAAATTTCCATTCTTGTGGTCCGGGCGCATCTATATCTGGTAAAACGATATGATGCGCCCGATCTTTTTATTATTTATTCCGATATTATATTTTGCTGCCGGTTCAGGCACCGCCCAGGAGGCATTGGTCACTGTTTTGAGGCAACCGTTCCTGGTTCCGGATCAGGAAGTCGGGCCGGTGGGTTTTAACTGGTGCGGGTTTTCGCGACAATATTATCTCACGGCCGGATGGAATGAAACCGGTATCGGGGCAACCTATAAGACACCCAAGGGTGAGTCGTCTGCAATTCTTGTTCGCGACGGAATCTCCGGCTTCTCATGGAGTCATCTGTACCTGTCGCATCAGCTGGGTATTGGCAGGGTTCGCATGCTCCTTCAAATCCGGTTTTCCTTGATTACTGTAATCGGCCAGCCTCCGGTTTTCCGCACCGGAGGGCATATCGGATTGACCATTCCTGCTGGGGAATCTTTACATCTGGGTTTTACGGTATTTGATTTTCCGGGATTCTTATTTCCACATGCGGCGCCGGTGCGAGGCGATCCGACGATCCGACTGCAGCTGTGGCACACACCGGGCCGCCAGTTTGATCTTACGGGCGCTTTTGATCTTTCGACCAGCTGTCCCGGACCGCTGATTCTGGGTATCCGGCTGAATGCAAGTGACCAGGTAAGGTTATCGGGGCAGTTTCGTGTTCTGCCACTGGGGTTGGCAATCGGGATGGAATGGCGGATAAATCAGATAAAAATCTGTTTTGGATTCGAAACCACCAGCCGACTTGGAGTGACGCCGCTGATTATCGCCCAAGGTCCCATAACCGGCAACCGGCAACCGGTAACCGGCAGCAAGAATTAGCTATGAACTGGCTCATCGGCTTATACTTTGCCCTTTTTAGTCCATTTCCCGAGGATGGAAGCAGGGCTAATGTTCCCGATATGGACTCAATTCTTTTTGAAATACTTTCCGAAGGGGAGTATGAATTCCTGGGACAGATGCAGGAAGTGGTGGGGGAGTATTTCGCTGAGGGAGGGGATCCTGACTTTCGTCAGGATGACAGTGAGGGAGGGGATCCCGACATTCGTCGGGATGACAAGGAGAGGAGTGATGACAAGGAGGGGAGGGTAGTCAGGCAGATTGCGACTGTCACTGTCTCACCCGCTACGATCAGTGATGGTGTCGGGTTTCGGTACCGATTAAAAATCAATCGTTACAATCACTGGGAAGCCCGGTTCCTGGCTGATCAGGATCCGGGGGAACAATTCCGTACCTATCCGTTACCCGGGATCCCGAGCCACTGTTCGGGGGGGCTGATTTTAAGACCCGGAGGCTGGATCCGCGATGCGGTTATCGGTGATTTTCAGGTTAATGCAGGATTTGGGGCCATGCTGGCGTCGGCGCCGGTTTTTTCGATTACTCTCGGGGAGCCGGGATTGCTCCACCGGCCCGGAACCGGTATCCGTCTGCATCCGGGGACAGATGAAAACCGGTTCTTCCGGGGGGTTGCAGCGAAAATGGCCAGGGGGCGGTCGGAGCTGATCCTGTTCGGCACGGGGAGGCAGACGGTGGTGGGAAAAGATTCAGTGGCACAGGAAGGGTGCGGGATTATTTACGATTTACGATTTACGAATTACAATTTAGGGGCGGGGGTTGTGGGATTCAATCATGATAGCCTGAGTTTTGGGCAGGAAGAGTGGGGATCTCAATTCAGTAGCAGAACGGAGGCTTTTATCCGGACGGGTATGTGGGGGCAATGCCGCTTGCCGTTCGTGATCATTTTCGGAGAGGCTGCATGGAGCCCGGATCTCGGGGGTGCCGGTGTTGCCGGGCTGAGGTTTTTTGAATCGCACGGATTCTCAGCGGTTATCCGGTTCACGGGAAGCACACCGGATTATCCAGTATGGTTCTCGCGTTTTCACACGGGAACAGCGCCAAACCGCAGCAGGAATGATTGCACACTGTCCCTGAAATATGTTCCGAACCGTCGTCTGGTCTTGTATGGATCGGTGCTGACACAACTGGATACCTGGCCGGATGGCGACAAATTCCTAAGGCCAACCACCAAAATATCCCAACGTACAACCTGGCAGCTACCAAACCGATGGATGGCCGCCCTAACTTCTACTATCGGGTTTGGTGAAAATGAGAATGTATATCCTGATGCAGCAGGCTATAAGATCCAGCTCGATACGGATCCGGAAATCAAAGGTATTGTTCGTTTTCGGGCAGGTATCCAGCAAACCTTTGCGGGCTACGGATCCCGGATCATTTACGGCACGACCGGTGACCTGACTGTCGGGTTACGGCTCATGGAAGGACGGTTTCGGATGATCTCCGGCTGCCGGGTTTTTTCAGTTAAGCCCGGTGTTCCACCCCTTTATGCGTATGAACCTGATATTTTATATGGTTGGTCTGCTCCGGTCCTCTCCGGCAGCGGAACCCGCTGGTTTCTGACTTTGAGATGGGTGCCGATTTCTGGATTAAGCATTGAGGGGAAAGTGTACCAATCCGGCTATAGCGATCTGGATCATTGGTCTGAAGACCAAAGAGCGGGATTTAAGTTACAGGTTGCATTCACCAGCCAGTAACACATCCTGCTCCACTAAATGACTTTAACAATTTTTATTACCATAAACATTGAAAGGTGCTTTGAGATTTTTGGAAGAATTTTATCAATCAGCCTGACTAATGGGAAAATGAAGTCGGGGAGAAATTGTCTCCGTGATACTCCTCCGGTCAACAAGTAGGTCAATGGGTTAATGTATTCAATACTTTCAATTTTGAGTTCGGGGTATTCTTCGCAAAACTTTTGATTGTCCCTGATGAAAACAATCCATGGAAGGGCACTATTGGCGCCAGACAAAGGCCCGGTTGCCGGGATCGACCATCCTCCTCTTGGATCAAATGGTTCATGATGGAAGTTCTTGTAAATAAAACGACCCCAAAGGCTATTTGCAGGCTCAATCATGACGAGTTTCCCCCCCCCCCCTTGTTGTTAGGGTCCTGCTTATCTCGTTCAGAAATAGCTCGCAATCAGGTATATGGTGAAGGGTATCCAACATAAAAAACCCTCCGACAGAATCATCAGGAAAAGGCATTTTCAATCCCGAAAAAGTTAAGTCGTTGGTTGGTAAATCCAGAATATCGCTGCATTTAATACTTGGAACGATTTCCTTTAAAAACCCTCCACCGGACCCCAACTCAATGATAAAATCGTTGGGAAGTTTTTCAACCTCATTAGCAAAAATCGAATACCAATCTTCGTAAAGTACTTTGAGAGGTTTCTTATTAAGAATAATTTCCCGGTGTAGCATGGTCCTTTCCGGACAATCAATAGGAAGATCAATAGGGTATTTTGTCATGATTAGAAATATCCTTGGTTGAAAAGTCGTGAAAGGTCTGGGTGAGTGAAAAAGAAGCCAGAGGTAATAAGTTTGTCAGGTGAAATCCGCGAACCATTCAGCACAACGGTCGACATTTCGCCCAAGGCCAGTTTCAGGAAAAAAGCGGGCACTCCGACTGGTATACAGAGCCGGTGGTGTTGTTTTGCCAGCATTTTCATCAGCTGGCGGTTGGTTACGGGGTTGGGGGCCGCTGCATTGAAAGTGCCGGAGAGTTCGGGGTGTTCAGCCAGATGCAGGAATATGCCGGCCAGGTCGTCGAGATGGATCCAGGGAATCCATTGGCTGCCGGACCCCAGCGGGACAGATACCCCGAATTTCAAAGGCACCATAAGCTTTGGCAAGGCACCGCCCTTTTCACTGAATACCACCCCGATACGTACTTTGGCTACCCGGATGCCCAGTTCTTCAAAACGATCGGCGGCCGATTCCCATTGGTGGCACACATCCGCAAGAAAATCCGTGCCTGAAGGATCGGTTTCAGTATAGATTTTATCCGATGTTGTGTCACCATAAAATCCGGATGCAGAAGCTGATATGAGAGCTTGTACCGAGTGCGGACTGTTGAGCAGGATTTCGCGCAGTGCATCGAGCGTGTTTACGCGGCTGTCGATTATCAGGTGCTTTCTGGAAGGAGTCCAGTGGCTGGCCGAGAGGTTTTCTCCAGCCAGGTTTATCAGGACATTAACACCTTTCAGATCATCAGGCTGATAGGGTCTTTTCAGGGTAAAGGCCTCGTGTCCGGCAGCCCGGAGCACCGGGATCAGTGCCTGGCCAACCAGACCCGATCCTCCCGCAATGGCAATTTTTTGCATTATAGCTGGAATCTATAAAATCTCTCGCAAAGCCGCAAAGACGCTAAAGAGCACACTTTGCGTCTTTGCGGCTTTGCGAGAAAAAAATATCATTGCGTGGACCCTATTTGGTCAATCGCTGTCTTTAATTGTTTTAATGCTTGCGCGAGCAAAGATCTCTGGCAGCTGAAATTGAGGCGCATGAAGCCTTCGCCGCCCGGGCCGAACTGTGTGCCGGAATTCAGGCCCAGCCCTGCTTTCTCAATCATGAATTTGTTCAGCTCATCCTGGGCCATCCCAAGCTTTCCAAAATCGAGCCAGGTCATATAGGTTGCCTCAGGAACCATCATTCCAACCTGCGGGAGCTCTTTCCGGAG
>MEOR01000157.1:15386-22257 GCA_001769295.1 Bacteroidetes bacterium GWF2_49_14
TTGGTCGAGCCACTGGTCGCCCTCTTCATAGGCGGCCTCCAGCGCTTCAAATCCGAAAACATTTCCCATTCCGATATGAAGCGCATGTACAAGGTCTTCATAGGTTTTGCGGGCTTTCGGATCCGGGATCACCACCACCGAGGTACTCATTGCAGCCAGGTTGAAGGTTTTGGAGGGAGCCATGGTGATCACGATTCTCTCCGGGTAGTCTTCAGCAACCTTGAGGATGGGAGTATGCCGGTTCGGGCTGAAAATGAGATCGGAATGGATTTCATCAGATATGATCCAGATGTTGTGCTCTTTGCATACGGCGACCAGGCCGGCGAGTTCTTCTGGTGTCCAGACGGTTCCGCCGGGGTTATGCGGGCTTGAAAGGATCAGCATCCGGGTTTTCGGTGTGATCTGGCTTTTGAGCAGCTCCAGATCGAAGGTAAATCGCCCGTCTCTGTGGATCAGGTGGTTGAGTATGAGCTTTCTGCCATGACCTTCCACACAAAAGTAGAACGGATGGTAAACCGGTGGCTGGATGATCACCTCATCATCGGGTTGGGTAAAGGCGAGTACTGCCACCGAAACGGCCGATACCACGCCAGGCATGAAAGTTATCCAGGCGGGATGGACGGTCCAGTTATGGCGCCGCTGCACCCAACCTGTGAAGGAGCCGGCAAATCCGTCGCCGCGGAATGTATATCCAAGGAAGGGGTGCTCCAGCCGCTTTGCTATCCGTTTCCGAATGAATTCAGGTGTTTCAAAATCCATGTCGGCAACCCAGAGGGGAATTACCCCGGCATTGCCAAAAATTCTCTCCCGCCCGTCCCACTTGATGGAGCGGGTTCCGGTGCGGTCAGCCTGCCTGTCGAAATCTTCCTGTGAGTATAGTTTACCAGCCATAGTTGTTCGGTCCGAGTATTTGTTCAACCAGTTGATCGTATGCTTCCTTTAAACGCATGGTGACCGGTTTCTGTTCAGGAAGGCGGATACCATTAACCGAGGCGATCGGGCAGATACCTGCGGATGTACCGGTGGTAAACATCTCATCCACTGAGCCAACCTCGCTCTCGTGGAGGTATTTCTCAACCAGCGGAATGCTCAGTTTTTCAGCAAGGTCAATGGCTTTCAATCGAGTAACCCCGGGCAGAACCGAAACCACCGGCGCTGTATATAGAACAGAATCTTTGACGTAAAAATGATTGGTGCGTCCTCCTTCGGTAATATTTCCGTCTTCATTCACCAGCAGAACCTCGTACACCTGCTTGTCGCGGAGTTCCTGGTTGGTCCGGGCCCGCAATGCAGCGTTCCAGAGTTTGATATTCGGGGTGTTCCGTACCGCATGAAAGGTAGTAACCACAACGCCTTCAGTCTGTTCTGAAATGGTGGGGTAGCGATGCGGAATATACCCGATCTCAAGGATGGGCTCGGGCCACCAGCTGAGCCTGATTTTGATGTTCCCGATCCGGTCGGGTTCCGTATCGAGGAGCTCATTCAAGTGTGCTTCCATCTGAGTGCGGGTGAAGGGCTCGTCAAACTCCATGAGCGCGATGGAGCGGTACATCCGGTCCATGTGTTCATCTAAAAAAAGCGGTTTGTGCCTGAAGACCCTGAACACTTCGTAAACCATCGGCACGAGGGTGGGATCGGCATCGTCGAGGTACTGCTGAGGTACCAGTTTTCCATTTTTCCAGTACATGAATATCAAAATTAAAGCGGGTCCACATCGGCCTGGACGACCAGGCTTCCGTAAAGTTTTTTGCTTTCAAAATTTCGAATCAGCGAAGCCAGGCTCTTTTTCTGTAAAATCAGTTCGTGACTCCGTTCCATTTTGATGAGGATGGTCTGTATGTATTTCCCCTGGATGCGGCTGACAACCGGTGGATTGGGGCCCATGATCCGTCCGGGAAGAGCCTCTTTCAGTAGGGTTGCCAGGTCGGCCGCGGCTTCGGCAACAACGGAAGCATCGGGATGTTTGAGATTTAGCCTGATAAGACGCGTATAGGGCGGATAGCCGAACTGCTGGCGCTCTGACAGTTCGGTCCGGTAAAACTGCGGAAGGTTATTTTCGAGAACCTGTTTCAGTACGGGATGTGAAGGATCGGAGCACTGAATCACCACCAGGCCCTGGCGGTTTCGCCGGCCGGCGCGGCCGCTCACCTGGGTCATCATCTGAAAGCTTCGTTCGAAGGAACGGAAATCGGGATAATTGAGCAGTTGGTCCGCATCCAGTATTCCGACAAGGTTTACATTATTGAAATCCAGACCCTTGGATATCATTTGAGTGCCGATCAGAATGTCGATATTGCCTTTTTCAAAGTCGGTGAGGATCCGGCTGTATGCGGTTACTGAGCGGGTGCTGTCAAGATCCAGGCGTGCCAGTTTTGCCTCCGGGAAGATCAGCTGAAGGTCATCCTCGATCCGTTCGGTTCCTTGTCCGCGCATGGCCAGTCCCGTTGAGCTGCATTTCGGGCAGCGGGTGGGAATCCGCTCGGAATAGCCGCAATAGTGGCATTCCAGGCGGCTGGTGATCCGGTGGTAGGTGAGGCTGACATCACAGGAGGTGCATTTCGGGATCCAGTGGCATTCCGGGCATTCGATATAGGGACTGTAACCGCGGCGGTTCTGGAACAGGATCACCTGTTCGCCGCGCACGAGGGTCTCATCGATGGCCTGCAGGAGGATCGGGCTGAAGGGGCCCTGCATTTTTTTTCGCTTTCGTGCATCCCTGACATCGGCCAGCAGGATTTCCGGCATCTCAATCCCACCAAAACGCTCGTTCAGTTCCAGGAGTTGGTATTTGCCTGTGTGCGCCTGCTGGTAGGATTCCAGCGAAGGTGTTGCAGTGCCCATCAGGACCGGGACTTTGTGCATCTGCCCGAGGACGATTGAAACATCGCGGGCATGATAGCGCGGAGCCGGGTCCTGCTGCTTGTAGGAATGCTCATGCTCCTCGTCCACGATGATCAGTCCCAGATCGCGGAACGGAAGGAAAACTGAGGACCGGACCCCAAGGATCAGTTGCCCGGTGCCCGCGGGACCGGCCAGTACCTGGTTCCAGACGCTCAGCCGCCGCACCTGGGTGAAGCGTGAGTGATAGATCAGCATCCGTCCGCTGAAGACTTTTTCCAGCCGGCTGATGATCTGAGTCGTCAGGGCAATTTCCGGGAGAAGGTATAAAACCTGCTTATTTTGAGCCAGTTGCTCTTCGATGAGGTGAATGTATATCTCGGTCTTGCCGGAGGAGGTGATGCCGTGAAGGAGGTGCACCGGTTTCACACTCAGGCTGCTCTTGAAACTGTTGATGATTTCCTGCTGGGAAGGGGACAAAGCGGTCCCCGCTTTCGCGGGGATGACAAGTGCTTTGGGCGAATCTAATGGTTTGCGGATGCGGGCGGGTTGGCGGTTATCTTCTTTGAGGAAGGCGGGGAGGGCGGCTTTCATTACTTCACCCGGAGTGCAGAGGTAGTAGCCTGATATCCACTCCCACAGTCCGAACTGCCTGGGCTCCAGGATCGGGTCAATATCGATGAGCTTCAGTATGTCACGGGCTTCCTGTTCCGGGGCCCGGTCGTGCATTTCCCAGATGATTCCGGAGAGAATCTTATTCTTGCCAAGTCTTACCATCGCCCGCTGTCCCGGTTTTGCCAGCGCATGCAATTCCTCCGGCAGCCGGTACGTAAGGGTTTTCGGCAGGGCGAGGGGGAGGAGGATGTTGCAGAAGAGGGGCATGGGGGCTTAATGCGCCAGGATATCGGCTACGTCGAGCAGGATCTTGTTGAGGTTCTTGCTGGCGTTGATGGTTTTGTTGAACGGAACGTGAACGATATCGTGGTTGACAAAACCTACCATGATGCTTCGCTGATTGTCCATAAGGGCTTCCACGGCAGCAACGCCGAGGCGGCTGGCGAGGAACCGGTCGAATGCCGAAGGGGATCCGCCACGCTGCATATGTCCCAGGATATTAACGCGAACGTCATAATCCGGGTATTTATTTTTGATTTGGCTGGCAATCTCCTCGGCTCCGCCAACCTGGTTGCCTTCGGCTACCAGGATGATGTTGCTCGATTTGTTGCCCTGGCTCTGCAGGTATTCATGGAGGGACTCTTCCTGACCGTCCACTTCTGGTATCAGGATTGCTTCAGCACCGGTTGCGATTCCTGAGTGCAGGGCGATAAAACCGGCGCCCCGACCCATGACCTCGATGAAAAACATCCTGTCGTGGGCGCTTGCCGTATCGCGGATGCGGTCAACTGCTTCCACCACGGTATTCAGGGCTGTGTCATACCCGATGGTATAGTCGGTGCCGAAAAGGTCATTGTCGATAGTGCCCGGAATCCCGATAAAGGGGATATCATACTCCTTGCTGAATATTCCGGCTCCCTGGAAACTGCCGTCCCCGCCGATCACGATACATGCGTTGATACCGGCACCGATAAGGTTTCCGTAGGCTTTCTGCCGGCCTTCCGGTGTACGGAATTCATCGCTCCGTGCGGTGCCGAGAATGGTACCGCCGCGCTGGATGATATTGCTGACATCCTTTGAAATCAGGGGAATGAAATCTCCGCTGATCATTCCTTTATATCCTTTACGAATCCCCACTACTTCAAGATTGCGGTACAAAGCGGCGCGCACAACTGCGCGGATGGCGGCATTCATGCCGGGGGCGTCACCTCCCGAGGTCAGTACCCCAATTTTCTTAATGGTTGACATACAGATAGTTGTTTAATGTAGAGGCGGATATATCCGCCCACGCCTACCATAGGCGAAAAACGCCGCAAAGATAGGAATAAATTTGGCAGGTGCACGTCGTAGAGACGCATATATACGTCTCTACAGGCGTTCCCGGGCCAGCCGCAGTACGAAGGCGAGTTGTTGTTCGCGCGTGAGGCGGGAATTGTCGAGGACGATTGCATCGTCGGCCTGGCGCAACGGGCTGATTGCACGGGTAGAATCGATGCGGTCGCGGTCGGTAAGGTTTTTCAGGATCTCTTCCATCGTGACCGACACCCCCTTGGCGATGAGCTCATCATACCTCCGCTGTGCGCGGACTTCCGGGGCAGCAGTCATGAAAATCTTGAGCTCGGCCTCCGGGAATACCACGGTGCCGATATCGCGTCCGTCCATGACGATCCCCTTCATCCTGCCCATTTCACGCTGCAGTTCGACGAGAGCTTCCCGTACAAACCCGATAACCGCCACCGGGCTAACCATATTGGCTACCTCGGGATTACGTATCTCATCTTCAACATTCTCATCGTTGAGGTACGTCTCGTTTTTATTCGTTTCCGGGTTTTTTCGGAACTCTATCCTGATATTATGTATCTGCCTGAGTAAGCCATCCTCGTCAACCACTCCCTCCTTTACCAGGTCGTTCCTCAGGCAGTAAAGGGTCACTGCGCGGTACATCGCGCCGGAATCAATATATATATAGCCGAGCTCCTTTGCCACCTCCTTGGCTACCGTGCTTTTGCCGCAGGAAGAGTGGCCGTCGATGGCGATGGTTATGGTCATGATTTTGGTTGAAATGGTTGAAATGGTTGAAGTGGTTGAAGTGGTTGAAATGGTTGAAGTGGTTGAAGTGGTTGAAGTGGTTGAGTAAACACAGCTTCAACTGATTTTCTTGTTAAGATTCAGCCGGATAGCGATCGTATGCGTCATCGCGGCTACATGGTAGCTGGCAAGGGCATAATCGAGCGAGAGCCAGCCGAGGTTCAGGCCGGCACCGAACGAAAATCCGGCAGCGCCTCCAAATTCAACCATTCTGAGCTCGGTTCTGCGTAAAAAGCTGTAACCGATCCGGATGGCGAGCAGGTTACCGGGTACGAATTCTACTCCGGCAACCACATGGTCGAGGCTGTTACGGACAGTTCTTCCGGTTTTTGCAATGAATCCGGCGCTGTCAGCCAGTGGCTCGGAGTAGGGACGTAAATTATACTCCTGCAGGTTCCGTGCAGTGACGTGCAGGCGAAAGGGGGCATACTTTAATTTGTAGTTGATTCCGGCCAGAACCTCAAACGGCAATTTCTCGTGTTCGGGGGTAGCATAGGTGGTCAGCTGGCTGCCGATATTCCGGGCAACAACGGTACCTGCAAACCGGTTATTCAGGGAGTGGTACAGGATTCCGAAATCGGAACTCAGGCCAAACGAGGTATAGCGCTCCAGCACCGAATAGAGCGGCCTCAGCGTGGCCCCGATTGTCAGGACGCTGTCAAGCCGGTAGGAATAGCTCAGGTTCAACGAATAATCAGCTGCAGTAAAGGATCCCAGGATCCCGCCATATTCATCGGCTTCAATGAATTCGCCGTAATTCAGATATTGTATTCCGATAACCGGGGTTCCCCATTTGCCAAGATCGCGGGAATAGGCAAGGTATCCGTACTGTATGTCGGCCAGATAGTTTGAATAGTTCAGGCTTAGCCTGTTGTTCATCAGGTTGTTGGCCAGTGCCGGATTATGATAGGCCAGGGCCGGGTCGTTGTCCCAGGCCGACGGGACCATGCCTCCCAGAGCCGCAGCCCGTGCCGACGGAGGCAGGTTAAGGACCTGATACACCGCACTACCGCCGATCTGGCCCTTGAGGCCTGATAATCCGGCTATAACGATAAGAAGAGACAGGAAGGTTAAGGTCCGTTTCATGATCGGGAAAAATAACAAAATTAAATGGCTAACGGAAAAGCAGGGGTGATTCGTATACACGGCCTCAGACCGGCAGCTTTTTTTTAAGGCTGACCTGGGTCAGCATCAGGCCGGCCAGCACCACGGGAATTCCCAGGAGCTTACCCCGGGAGAAGGGTTCACTGAGTATCAGGAAGGAGAAGATGGCTGTAAAAACCGGGATGAAATTGGTGAAAACATTGGCGCGGGTAATCCCGATCTCGCG
>MEOR01000158.1:0-12003 GCA_001769295.1 Bacteroidetes bacterium GWF2_49_14
GGATATAGGGAGAATGATAAGTGAAAAACAGATTGAGCTTGGATGGGGGAAATCAATCATTGCGACGATGGCTGATGACCTGCAAAAAGAATTTCCTGGACAGACAGGATTTTCAGCCAGAAATTTGCGCCTGATGGCAATGTTTTACTCTGAATATAAGGATGATACATTTTGGCAGCCACTGGCTGCCAAAATAAGTTTTTCGCATAATATCATGATTTTAACTAAGTGTCAATCGAAACCGGAACGTCAATTCTTCATTGAGGCTGTCAATAGATTTGGCTGGTCAAAGCGGGTCCTCGAACATCAGGTCGAAAACAAAACCTACGAAAAATACATCCTCGGTCAAACGAACTATGATCAACTGCCTGCAGAAGCATTCAACAACCAGAAAACTCTGGCTATCAAGGATCATTACACTTTCGATTTTTTGGAATTAGCAGAAAAACACTCTGAGCGTGAACTCGAGGTGGGATTACTAAGAAACATGCAACAATTTCTGCTCGAGCTGGGCGGAGACTTTTGTTTCTTAGGCAGCCAATACAAAATCACAGTTGGTTCACAGGATTATTTTATCGACCTGCTCTTATATCATCGTCGGCTCCAATGCCTTGTTATTATTGAGCTGAAAGCCGGTTCTTTCAAGCCCGAGTACAAAGGAAAACTAGAATTCTACCTGAATGTTTTGAATGATACCCATCGACTACCACATGAAAACGAGGCAGTCGGAATCATTATCTGCAAAACCAAGGACCGGATCGTGGTCGAATATTCATTGATGAAATCCCAGAATCCCATTGGAATTGCCAGTTACAGCACCAGCCCGGATTTGCCGGAGTATTATGAGAAGGCGCTGCCTTCGCTGGAGCAGATTGAGCGGGGGTTGGGGAGGATGAGTCGTGACGCGTGACGCGTAACATGTGACGCAAAAGAGTGGCCAGTATTCAGCAACCATACCCCCGCATACTCCTTTTTTGTTTCCCAAAAGCGTTGTCATCCCCGCGAACGCGGGGACCGGTTGACGCTACTTGAAGTTACCCGAAGGCGGCTGTTGCCAATCGTCATGTTCAGGGCCGCGATCCCCGCGTTCGCGGGGATGACAAGTGCTTCGATGTTGCTGTAAGGTTGGGGGCCGCGATCCCCGCGTTCGCGGGGATGACAAGTGCTCCGGGTGGTGTCATTCCGGCGCAGGCCGGAATGATAGTTCTGGCAACCACCGGCAACTGGCAACTGGCATTAATTCATAACATTTGCCTAATTTCGTTTAAAATCCTGTGGATATGAAAAAAGTCTTTACCTTCATTATTTGCGTTGCGCTCTCCATGGCTGTTTTTGCGCAAAACCGGACCATTACCGGTAAAGTTACCGATGCCGGTGGTATCGGGATACCCGGTGTTACGGTTCAGGTTAAGGGAACCTCCAATGGTACAACTTCCAATACGGATGGCAGCTACCAGATAGCGCTGACCGGCGGCACCCTGGTCTTCAGGTTCGTGGGTTTCGTTACTCAGGAGATACCGGTTGCCAGTCAGACCGTCATCGATATAATCCTACTGGAAGACGTGAAGCACCTCAGCGAGATCGTTGTGGTGGGTTATGGTTCACAGAAGAAAATGGACATAACCACTGCGGTTGCCACGGTTGGAGAAAAGGAGATTGCCGACAGGCCCATCGTTTCAGCCCTTCAGGCGCTTCAGGGAAAAGCTGCCGGGGTGCAGGTGACCCAGAATTCCGGGAAACCGGGTTCGGGCCTTTCAGTCCGTGTCCGCGGCGCTACCTCGGTGCTGGCAGGGAATGAGCCGCTGTATGTGGTGGACGGGGTTCCGACCACCGACATCCGTGGCCTGAATCCTACCGACATTGCCACCATGAGCGTGCTGAAGGATGCTTCCTCAGCGGCCATCTATGGCGCCAGGGCTGCCAATGGCGTGGTGCTTGTGACAACGAAAAGAGGGAAGGCAAACGAGCCCCTTATCACCTATAACACATACTTTGGCATGTCACAGCTCCGTAAACCGATTGAGGTGCTGAACACCGAAGAGTACCGGAAACTGATGCTGGAGATTACCGGCAAGGAGCTCGACTCAACATTTACAGACTACACCAACTGGAGCGACCAGGTCTTCGGAACCGGATTTAACCAGTCGCACCAGCTCTCCGTTTCCGGCGGTGATGATAAATCCCGGTATTTCGTTTCAGCCGGATACCTGAATGAGCAGGGGATCGTTAAGCCGGCCAGTTTCGACCGGTACACCGTGCGAGTCAACCTCGACAACCAGTTGAAGCCCTGGCTGAAAATTGGAACCAATATCAGCGTGCTGAATATCAGGACAAAGGATACTCCTGACAATGCAAGTTCCGGACGGGGCGGTGTTATCATGAGCGCCCTGAACACGCCGCCTTTCCTGCATGTTTATAAGAACGATTCCAGCGGCTGGTACGATCCCAACCCGTTCCAGCCTTCCTGGGAAAACCCCATTGCCTATATGTACGGATCCGACCAGAGCGAGAACGACAACCAGGTTTTCGGTAGTTTCAACGCAGAGGCCAGGATCATCAAGGGTCTTCTGGTCAAATCGAGATTGGGAATTGATGTAAAGAGCCATGAATGGGACTATTATCTCGATAATATCAAAACCAATTACGGCCGCAAGCAGAACGGAATGGGTTCTTCCGACAAGACCAACCATAATGTCTGGATGTGGGACAATACGGTTGATTACACCGGATCGATCGGTAAAAATAATTTTAATGTATTGGCAGGAAGCAGCTTACAACGATATAAAAGCAACAGCTCCTACCTGTCGGGCAACGATTTTCCGGCCGATACCCTGGTGAGGTCGCTCTGGGCAGCCAACATCATTTCCGGCGGCACCTCCATCCAGGAGTGGGCGCTGGCCTCCTTCTTCGCCCGGGCCACGTATGATTTCAGCCATAAGTACTATGTAACGGCAACCGTCAGACGGGATGCATCGTCAAAGCTCGCCAACAAATGGGGATCATTTCCCTCCTTCTCAGCCGGCTGGCGCCTTTCGTCGGAAAAATTCATGCGGAGCCTTACCTTTATCGACGACCTTAAGATTCGCGGAGGCTGGGGTAAAAATGGCAACCAGGAGGGTATTTCAAACTATGCAAGCTATGGCCTGATCGCCTATTCACGCCGGACGCCCAAGAATCCGCTGGCAGGCCCTTCGGCAACACAAGTTACCTATTCCAATCCCGACCTGAAGTGGGAAACCACCACGCAGTCAAACATCGGATTTGATCTTAGCCTGTTCAAGACCCGGGTGGTTCTGAATTTCGATGCCTACATCAAGAAAACCACCGATGTGCTGCTGAATGTCCAGCTTTCGAACACCCTGCCGATCACCAGCATCCAGACTAATGCCGGTGACATTGAAAATCGAGGTATAGAATTCAATATCAGCACAGTGAATGTAGACAGGCTCTTTAAATGGTATACCGATTTTAATATGTCGTTCAACAAGAACCTGGTTACCGCCCTCAATTACACCAACGTCTATTACTACGGCGGGATTTACAGCAACAACCAGGATGTATCCATTGTGAAGGCCGGGCTGCCGCTGGGCTCTTTCTTCGGATATGTTTCGGAAGGGGTTAACCCGGCTACCGGGGATATCAAATACAAGGATTTCAACAACAACGGGATTTTTGATCCCGGCGACCGCACCGTGATCGGATGCGCGCAGCCGGAGTTCACCTTCGGGTTTACGAACCGGCTTAACTACAACCGCTGGGACCTGGTGGTGTTTTTCCAGGGGAGTTACGGGAATGATGTATACAATGCCACCCGGATCGACCTGGAGGGTATGTTCGACAGCAAGAACCAGTCGGTGGCCGTTCTGGACCGTTGGACGCCCGAAAATACGATCACCGATATTCCGAGGGCCGTTCGCAACGGGAGCGTAAATAATGTCTACAATTCCTCCCGATTTGTGGAGGACGGGTCCTATATCCGGTTAAAATCCCTGACTCTGTCGTATAAAGTGCTGGATGAGAACAGCCGGATCAAGGGAATCAGGAATCTATCGGTATACCTTACCGGCCAGAACCTGCTGACATTTACCAACTATACCGGGTTTGACCCCGAGGTCAATGCCTTTGGCACGAGTTCAACCACGCTCGGGGTGGATTACGGAACCTATCCCCAGGCACGGTCAATTATTATCGGGTTAAATGTTGAATTCTAAACAAGTAGCAGCCATGAAAAAATTAAATATACTCCTGATCGGTGGACTGCTTGCAGCTGCCAGTTATTCCTGCCAAAAGATTGAGGATTTTCTTGACATAAAACCTGTGGATAATGGCGTTGCGGTTGAGACCTCCGCAACTTCCGGCCCGACCTTCAAGACCGCCAGCGAAGCGGAAGCAGCCCTGGCCGGAGTCTATGGGGATTTCCGGAACGAATACTTTGAGCTTGATTATTTTGTAAACGGCGATGCACAGTCTGACGATTGCTATGCCGGAGCCGACAATCCCGCCAATTTCCAGATTGACGATTACAAGATCAGCCCGACCAACGCAAACGTCAAGCGCGACTGGGCCTATCTGTATTCCACCATTGGCAAGGCCAACGTGGTGATTAACAATGTGGACTCCGTGCCTGATCCGGCACTGACCTCTGAACGGAAAAATGAAATCCGCGGGGAAGCCTCCTTTATCAGGGCATTTCTCTATTTCCAGCTGGTGCAATTGTGGGGCGATGTTCCCCTGCAGCTGAAAGAATTCAAGACCTTCAGCGCAGCAATATTGCCGGATGTTTATCCGATCCTCTTTCCATCCCGGGCTCCGGTGGCCGATGTGTATGCACAGATCGTCAGGGACCTCGAAACGGCTTTAGCATATGTCAAGCCCACTGCCCTGAACAAGAACATCATAACCACAGGCGCCGTGAACGCCATGCTGGCAAGGGTTTATGCAACGCAGGAGCCGCACGACTGGAGCAAGGTGCTGAAGTATTGCAATGATGTGATTGCCGGCCCGTACAGCCTTCTTGCAAGTTATGATCACCTCTGGGATAATCAGCACGAGAATTCATCGGAGTCTATTTTCGAGATCAACTACGAGGGAACCAATTCCTCGGGCAACTGGGGGGCCAGCATGTTTATCGGGATGGACTGGAAGAAATTCAATATTCCTTCCAATGACCTGGTGGCGGCTTTTGATGCCGAACAGGATCTTATCCGGAAGGCTTCTTCAATTGTTTTTCTCAATGTCACGGGGAAATGGTCAGACGCAAACTGGCCACAGGATCAGTATCCTTTCCTGTATAAATACCGCAACAATATCTGGCCCAGTCCGCAGAACTATATTTTCATCCGGCTGGCCGATATCCTGCTGCTCAAGGCTGAAGCCCTGAATGAGACGGGTGATGTGGGTGGTGCTGCCGCGCTGGTGAACCAGATCCGGAGCCGTGTCAAGCTGACGAATACCACCGCCGGCAACCAGGCCGACATGCGGCTGGCCATCGAAAAGGAGAGAAGGCTGGAGCTGGCATTCGAAGGCCAGCGCTGGTACGATCTCAAGCGAACCGGCAGAGCGATTGAAGTCATCAACAATGTTAAAGGGGCCGGGGGAGCCAGCCTCGGCTATTCCATCGCAGCCTGGCAGCTGCTTTGGCCGATACCGCAGGCGGAGCTGGACAAGAATTCCCAGCTGATCCAGAACCCTGGCTATTAATGGCTGAACAAAAAATTAAAAGGATCGTTATATTAAATGTTTGTGTGTAACATGATTTTTATCAAGAATTGGATTATTTTTATAGTTCACAATTGTAGTTAACCTTAATTCTATTTTATATGAAGAAATCTTTACTCGCGCTAACATTGATGTTTGCTTTTGCAGGAGTTACAATGGCCCAGGTCATTGAAGACTTCGAAAGTATTGCCATGAATGTGTTTGCCTCCGGTGCCAACGGCAAAATGGAGGTTGTTGCCAATCCGGATAAAACCGGTGCCAATACCAGCTACAACGTGGTCAGGTTTGTCCGCGGCAAGGACGGAGATCCATGGGCTGGTTTTTACACTACACTTGCCCAGGGCATCGACATCAATGCCAACAAGTATGTGCATGTTAAAGTATGGAAACCCAGAATCAGTCCGGTTGTTTTCAAGGTTGAAAGAACTGACGGAAACTTTGAAGTAAAAAACACAGCGCAAACCCTTACCAATGCCTGGGAAGAGCTTGTTTTTGATTTCAATACTGTTGCCGCAACCGGTGAATACGTTAAAGTAGTTCTGTTTCCTGACTTCCCGGATGCAGTGGGTCTGACTGATGACATCATCATTTATTTCGATGATATCACGATCAATAACGATCCCGCAGTCGGAAGTGCTCCCGTTACGGTAATGGAAGACTATGAGAATATCCCGCTGAACCTCATGACGGGTGGTGCTGAAGACCTGAGTGCATTCTCAAAGGTTGCCAATCCTGATATGTCAGGAATCAACCTGAGCAACCTGGTCATCAAGTTCGACCGCGACAAGGATGGCGTACCATGGGGTGGTTTCTGGTCCTCACTGCCGACTCCGGTCGATGTTACGACTAACAAGTATGTTCACGTTAAGGTATGGAAACCGAGAATCAGCCCGGTGAAATTCAAGCTTGAAGGCGGAGCCGCCGGAACCCTTGAACTCGCAAGCATGAATACTCAGACCAAGGTTAATGCCTGGGAAGATTTTGTTTTCGATTTCTCAGGAAAAACAGGTACCTACCCGGTGATTGCCTTCATGCCCGACTTTGCCGATCCTACCGGCCTGACCGAAGATATCGTGATCTATTTCGATGACTTCATCGTGAACAACGACCCGAATCCGGCAACTCCCCCGGAACAGATTATTTCTGTTGACATGAAGCCGGCTAACATCGCTGCCGGCGATAAAGTTTACCTGGCTGGAGCTCTTGGCGGCGGATACGGTTCATGGATGGAACCCGGAACTAACCCGGCCCTTGAAATGGTTGACCCTGATGGCGACGGTGTCTTTACCATCTGGCTGCATCTCGCAGACGGTGTTTATGCGTTCAAATTCTTCAAAGGAGCAGGCTGGGGAACCGGCGACCCGGCACCGGGTGGCGACAGAACCTATACCTTTGCCGGCAGTGTTGCCCTGAATTATGTCTGGGGAACTGAAGGATTCACGCTTGGAATTCCTTCCGTTGAGAATAATGACGTTCTCCGGTTGTATCCGAACCCGTTCAGCAATGACCTGCACATCTCCTCAACCACCCAGATTCAGCGTGTGTTCATTACCTCCTCGCTTGGTCAGGTCGTTGGCAACTTTGAACTGAACAATGCAAACAGTCAGACGATCAACACTTCTTCACTCAGCAACGGTCTCTATTTTGTTACCGTAGTTGACAAAGACGGCAAACGCCAGGTGCAGAAACTGATCAAAAAATAATTTTGGTTACCGACTAAAAGAAAAGCTCCCAACCCGGGAGCTTTTTTTTTAAGTTTGACTCTACAACGTACCCCCACCATGAAAACGAGGCCTGATATATATCTTACTGGAATCCTGTTTATTATCGCAGGTATCAATATCGCATCAAGCTGCAGGAAGACCCCTGTTGATCCCGACAACCAAAAGCCGGAAGTTGCCTTCTGGCTGACTAAGGCCGACAAATCCATCGTGTTGCTGCAGCTTGATCTTAACCTGCAGTTCTCGGCCACTCAAAATGCCTACCCGGTGATCGAGGTTGACACAACCCAGACCTACCAGACGGTGGATGGCTTTGGCTTTACCCTCACTGGAGGCAGCGCCTGGCTGATCAACAAGCTGCCAGCTGCCAGCCGTGACGGGTTGATCCGGGAGCTGTTTTCGAGGGATAGCAATTGCATCGGCATCAACTACCTTCGCATCAGCATCGGCGCTTCTGACCTGGATGCCTCGGTTTTTTCCTATGATGATATGCCGCCAGGCCAGACTGACGTTGCGCTGGATCATTTCAGTCTCGACAAGGACAGGCTGGATCTAATCCCGGTTTTGAAGCAAGCCCTTTCTCATAATCCCGATATTAAAATCCTGGGATCTCCCTGGTCGGCTCCCGCCTGGATGAAATCCAACAAGAGCACCAAGGGAGGAAGGCTTCTGCCGGAATATTTCGATGCCTATGCTCGCTATCTGGTTAAATATATTCAGGGCATGCAGGCAGAGGGGATTGCCATTGATGCGATCACCATCCAGAATGAGCCTCTCAATCCCCATAACAATCCCAGCATGGAGATGCCCTGGGCAGAGCAGGCCCTGTTCATCAAAAGAAACCTGGGTCCCGCATTAAGGGAGGCGAACCTGGAAACGAAAATTATTTTGTACGACCACAATTGTGATGTCCCGGAGTATCCCATGAATATCCTGAATGATGCCGATGCACGGCAATTTGTGGATGGATCTGCCTTTCATCTGTACGGAGGTGATATCAGCGCCCTCACAACGGTTCATGATGCGCATCCCGATAAGAATCTCTATTTCACGGAGCAGTGGGTGGGAGGCCCCTCCAATTTCGGAGGCGATCTGCGCTGGCATGTAAAAAACCTGGTTATCGGCGCACCCCGGAACTGGAGTAAAAATGTCCTCGAATGGAACCTTGCCTCCGATCCCTCCTATAAGCCCCACACCGACGGCGGCTGCACAAGCTGCGAAGGTGCACTTACCATTGGAACCGAGGTAATCCGGAATGTTTCCTATTACATCATTGCCCACGCCTCGAAATTTGTTCCGGCCGGATCGGTGCGCGTCGCTTCCACGGTCCCGCTGAATTTACCGAACGTCGCCTATCAGACCCCTGACGGTAAAAAAGTGGTAATCGTCTTAAACGATGGCAACTCCGACCAGACCTTCAATATCAGGGTAAAGGGGGAGAGCATTACCACAACGCTGGGGAGCGGATCGGTAGCGACAATCATTTGGTGAGATCGTTTTTGAGATTCGAGCACAGAGTTTCGAATGCTGAAAATTAGATCCAGGTAGAGGCGCATCATTATGCGTCTCTACGACACCTTGAATCTGGAATTTCATCATTCAACACTCTGCGCTCGAATCTCTCAATTCTTACCTCGTCATTACACCTTCGAGTTCCTCCAGTGTCTTCCCTTTGGTCTCCTTCACCTTTAACCTGATGAAAATATATCCGGCCACACATATTGCGGAATAGAGGTAGAACGGACCGTAGGTGCCGAGGTTTTCGGCGAGGATCGGGAAGGTGAAAACAAGGATGAAGTAGGCAGCCCAAAGGGATACCACGGCTACTGATGAGGCCTTGCCTCGTATGCGGTTGGGGAAGATCTCGGAGATGAGAACCCAGGTGACAGGGGCCAGGGAGGTACTATAGATGGCGATGGATACCAGCACGAAAATACTGATGAGAGCCGGGCTGGCCTGGGCGCGGAGGAGGGTCGACAGGACCATGTAACTGATGGCAAGACCTGCGGCACCGAAGAGCATCAGCGGGCGGCGGCCCAGGCGGTCGACCTGCCACATGGCGACGAGCGTGAATACCAGGTTAACTACCCCGATCAGGACGGTTTCCAGAAGCTGCCGGTCGAGATCGGCGCCAACCGATTTAAAAATCGTGGAGGTATAGTTGAACACCACATTGATTCCGCAGAACTGCTGAAACACGGCCAGTCCGATCCCGACAATCACCGCCGGCCGCACAGCCTTCATGAATACTTCCCGGATGGATACACGGCTTGCATCGTGCATGGAAGCTTCAACTTTGCTGAGTGTGGTTTGAACAAACTCCGGATTGCCGATCCGGGCAAGAACCGACCGGGCTTTTTCGGATTTCCCGGCTTTCACCAGGAAACGCGGACTCTCGGGCAGCAGAAAAACCCCAAAGAAGAACAGGGTTGAAGGGATGCAGCCGAGACCGAACATCCAGCGCCATGCATCCGGGCCGCTATCGGCCAGGGAATAGTTGACCAGGTTGGTGACCAGGATGCCGATCACGATGGTCAGCTGGTTGATAGCCACATTTCGCCCCCGAACGTGGGCCGGTGATACTTCAGCGATGTACATCGGGCTTAGGATTGATGCCATCCCAACGCCGATCCCTGCTGAAAATCGCATGATAATGAATATGTTAAGAGAGGGTGACACAGACATCCCGATAGAAGAAATGGCAAAAATCAATGCCGCAATCAGCAGCCCGGGTTTCCTTCCATACCGGTCGGCCAGGTTGCCGGCAAACAGGCACCCCACAATGCAGCCCAAGGCCAGCGAACCCGTAAGAAATCCCTCCCACCAGGCGGTCAGTGCAAATTGCTCCCGCAAAAAGGGGAGGGCCCCCGAAATCACGGCAAAATCAAAACCGAACAGATACCCGCCCAGGGCGGAAATGAAAGAAATGCCAAGGATGTAGGCGTGGTTGAAGGAAGAAGCCGGCTTGCTCATTTAGTGTGAAGGTTTAGGCAACTAAATTAATGAAAGGTTCGAGGGTTTAACGTTGAGATTCCAACCCAGAGTGTCGAATTTTGAAAATGAGATTCAGGGAATTTCGCATCACACGTCACGATCAGCACCTGCTTGTATCAAACCAAAAAATATTTATCTTTGCGCCGCATCACGATCCCCCGAATGGGGAACCAACCGAGCGGCACGCCACGGTGGTTAAAAGGATGTGGGTCGTTTCAGATCAAAAAAGCGCAACTCTGAATTATCCCTCGTCGATTGTTGATGCACAGTATTAATTTAAAACAACTGTGTAATGAGTCTGAATTTGCAAAAAGGGTTCCTGTTTACAAGTGAATCCGTGGGAGAAGGCCATCCCGATAAAGTGGCCGACCAGATTTCCGATGCGTTGCTGGATGAATATCTCAGGGGAGATCCCGAGTCGCATGTTGCCATCGAAACGCTTGTGACCACCAACCGGGTGGTACTGGCCGGAGAGGTTACCTCTGCTTCTCATGTAAATATTGAAGAAACTGTTCGGCAGGTGATCCGCGACATCGGCTATACTCGTCCGGAAATCAATTTTTCAGATACATCCGCGGAGATTCAGTCCTATATCCACAAGCAGTCACCGGATATTGCCATGGGAGTTGACCGGTCGAATCCCGAGGATCAGGGAGCCGGAGACCAGGGAATTATGTTCGGATACGCCTGTAATCAGACGGAAACCTACATGCCGGTGGCGATTGATTTATCGCACCGGATTTTACGGATTCTGGCCGATGTTCGCCGCGAAGGGAAGGTGATGACCTACCTGCGTCCCGACTGCAAGTCGCAGTTTACCGTATTTTACGATGAGAACCGCATTCCGCGCTCGGTGGATACCCTGCTGGTTTCCACCCAGCATGATCCGATGCCGGGGATAAAAGAACCGGGACTGATCATCCACGAAGATATGGTAAAACATGTGCTACCGCGGCTGCTGGATACCCTTCCACCCCATATCCGTGAATTATTCAACAATGGAATGAAGATTAAGATCAATCCCACGGGACTGTTCATCACCGGGGGTCCCGACGGTGACAGCGGCCTTACCGGACGGAAGATCATCGTGGATACCTATGGCGGCTGGTCGAGGCATGGCGGCGGCGCCTTCTCCGGAAAAGACCCCTCAAAGGTTGACCGTTCCGGTGCCTATGCAGCCCGATATATCGCCAAGAACCTTGTTGCTGCCGGAATGGCCCGTGAGATGGAAATACAGCTTTCCTATGCCATCGGCGAACCCGATCCGGTTTCCATCCTGGTCAATACTTTCGGAACAACGGATAACGGATGGACGGAGTCCGCAATCGCACAACACATTTTGGAGAACTACCCGCTCCGGCCATACAGGATCATCCGCGATCTGGGCCTGAAGAATCCCGTTTATCGGCCAACGGCAAGTTACGGGCATCTGGGCCGGGAGAGCTATCAGGAGGGGGGGGTTACGTACTTTCCATGGGAGAAGATAGATCGGGGAGCTCTATAATTGACTCGGCTTGCGCCTCGCTAATTGGCTCCCTGCGGTCGCTAATTGGTTCGCATTCGCTCACTA
>MEOR01000158.1:12011-18629 GCA_001769295.1 Bacteroidetes bacterium GWF2_49_14
TTTGCCCCAATTAGCGCGGAGCGCCAATTAGCGACCGCAGGGAGCCAATTATTTGTTTATTTTATCTCGGTTAAGCAAGGGAGGAGGGCGTTGATTTCATTAATGAGGCCCTGGGAGGAGAAGGTAGCGCCGGAGACGGCATCGATGTTTTTGCGAAAAACAAAAGTGCTTTCGGGCTGGTTGTAGAACTGGGCCAGCCATTTCTTGTTGGTGATCTCGGATCCGAATTCGGACCGGTATTTCAGGATCCGGATCAGGCCGATTTTGTTTGTGGGGTCAACAACCACCATCAGATCGAATTTCTCAAGCCGGCCTTGCGCATCGGTGAGGATCAGGGTTCCAACGGCTGCACCAGCTTTGTCGAGGATTTTGTAAAACTCCCGCGTACCTATTGATTTCTGATATTCCGCTTTGGCGAAGGTTGGGGACCAGACTGTCAGTTCCTTGATAATCTGCTTATTGTGTGATGCCCAGAAGGGCTGGTCAGGGATGCCGGAAGGTGCACCCATTAACAAGAGTATTATCAGGAATCGGAACATAGCCTGTGTTTGTTAAAACCAAACGCCTACACCGGCATTAAGCCAGGGGGTAAACGCTTCGTCTGTTTTAGATTTCCGGAGCCTTGTATCCACCTTGAATACAGCGCCTTCTGCGGGTTTCCATCCCAATCCGAAGATGAATTCATTGACATTGTATTTGTCCTGACGGGTAAGTCCCGGATCGACCGAAAAGTGGGTGTCGTAATGCTCATAACGGAAGAAAGGGGTCAGCTGGTGATTGCTTGAAGTGGTTTTCAGGAGGTTGTAGGAGATTTCGGTATAATAACCCGTTACCGTGGAGGCCAGGTCATTGTGGGTGATGCTGTTATAGGCCTGGGTGTTGGACTGTTTCGACAATATCCACTGGCCCCGGATGTGGAATCCCTTGAGGCTGTACCGGACATCCAGTCCAACCATTGATATGCCCACAACCGTCGAATCAGCACGGGCCATCATCGCTTCATCTGTTTTATCCAGGTTGTTGAACAGCGCCGATTGAGTATCGCCGAAATAGCCTGCCATACCCACTTTCAAGCCCATGATGCCATAATAGTCAATTCTGGCGGAGAGGTTGGGTGCGGAGGCAAAGGCCCTGGCACCGCGTTGCCTCCCGTTGCGGAGAAAGCCGGAACCATTGAGAGTGCCTTTGTTATCGGTGCCGTAACTGCTGAATCCGTTCACCAGATACAACTGGTATTTCAGTCCGATCTCCTGGAACCGCCCTGTGAATCCTGCACCGATCTCCCGCCAGGTGGTAGGAACGATCAGGTTATCAATCATGGGGCGGAGAACTCCGTTAAAGGTGGTAGGCTCATGGTATTCATTTACTATCCCCATCGGAACCAATAACAATCCAGCCCTGAAATTGAGAAAATCGCTGAAAGAATGGTTGACAAATGCCTGTTCCACAAATACTTCCTTTACATGCTCGAATTCAACCTCAGTAAGAAACTGCGTTTTGTCGGAAAAGCGGTATCCCATGCTGATGATCATGCGGGAGACATCCAGGCTGGTATTTGACCGTTTGCCCTCCTGGAACTGCGTGGTCATGTCAATGGTGGCATAACCGCCAATATTCAGCCTTTGATCCGATTTGGAAAGAAGGGTGGATGCAAGGTTCTGCGGACTGTTGTCCTGTTGGGCGAAAGATGGAAACGAGATGAGGATTATCGACAGAGCGTAAATAATTCTTTTCATTGCGATCAGGTTAAGATAATCGCAAATATAGCATTGTTTGAATTTAGTCTAAATAAAATAAAGACAAATTAATCTTTAATTATTTCCGTTCCTTAAAAAGACTCATTTTCCCGTCTCTTGGTCTCTCAGTCTCTCCGTCTCTCACTCCTCCTGGCTCAGCCGCTCACACTCACGGTCAACCGCATGTGAGTCCATGTTTTCATCGAGATAGAAGGCGTTAAGGTCGGGAACGCAGGAGTTGACGCGTCTTCTGGCAAGTCTTTGTATATTAAGGAGATGAGTGGCGGTGATGTTGTCGGTGGTGATATTCTTCCCACCCGAACCGGTGGCCAGGGTCAGGGAAGGGCGCAGCCCGTTAAAGGTGCCGCCCATCGCACCTTGTGAAGCAGGTGTGTTGACCAGCAGGCGGCCTGCATTGGTAACCTCGGCAAAATACATGATCTTATGTTCCTCCCTGGAAAAAATGCTGATCGTATGGCCCACGCCGCCATGGCTGTCGATCTTCTTGCACATTTCGATGGCTTCGGGAAAATCCTTCGCCACATAAAAGGCGAGGATCGGGGCAAGTATTTCGAGCGAAAGAGGATAATTGATTCCCACCTCATGGTTTTCATGGCGGGCGATGAGGACGGAGGTATTCTCCGGAACACTGAACCCGGCCATCTGAGCGATCTTCCAGGCAGGCTGACCGATAACCTCCACGGCCATGGCTTTTTCGGTCTTGTTAAAAGCAACCAGTTCCAGCTTTTTCTTCTCTTCGTCATTGAGGAACCAGGCATTCCGCTTTTTAAATTCGCTTTCCAGTTCGGCCGCCCTGACGTCGCGGACAACAATGGATTGTTCACTGGCACAGACCGTTCCGTTGTCAAAGGTTTTGGAGAGGAGGATCTGTTCAACGGCGAACGGGATATCGGCACTCTTGCCTACATACACGGGAACGTTGCCCGGTCCTACTCCGATAGCCGGGTTCCCCGAACGGTAGGCTGCCCTCACCAGGCTCACGGATCCGGTGGCAAGTACCAGGGCGATCTCTTTGTGGGCCATCATTTCGAGGGTCTCCTCCGGGGTCGAAAGGCGGATCCACTGGATGCAATCCGCTGGTGCTCCGGCGGCAATGGCGGCCTCATAGCACAGGCGGGCTGCCTCGCTGGTACATTTTTTAGCTGAGCCATGCGGCCTGATAATGATGGGATTTCTCGTTTTCATCGAGATCAGGATCTTGAACAGTGCCGTCGAGGTAGGGTTGGTAATCGGAGTAATGGCAAAAATCGGCCCCAGTGGCTTGGCTACCTCAATCACCTCGTTTTCATGGTCCTCCCTAATGATTCCCACGGTTTTCATATCCCTTATATCGTGGTAGACATACCGCGTAGCGAGCACATTTTTGGCTACCTTATGCTCCCAGATCCCGATGCCGGTCTCCTCCCAGGCCATTTTGGCCAGGGTAACCCGGGCATTGAATCCCGCCTCATACACGGCTTTTACAATTTTATCCGTCTGTTCCTGGGTGTAGCTGCTGAAAGCGGCAGCCGCAGCCTTGGCCCTGCGCATGACATCGTCAATATCGAGGCCCTTTTTTATCGGTTCTTCTGCCATAGTAACGCAATAATAACAGGAATAATCATTGATCCCAATAAACTGTAAATAATTGGCCTCCCTTCGGTCGACTAAATGGCTCGGCTATCGCCTCGCTAATTGGCTCCCTTCGGTCGCCAATTGGGTCGGCTGACGCCTCCCTAATTGGCGCTTCGCGCTAATTAGCCCGGAGGGCCAATTAGTGAGCGCAGCGAACCAATTAGGGCGTAGCCCCAATTAGCGACCGAAGGGAGCCATTTAGCCGAGCGCAGCGAGGCCTGTTACCGCGTTATCGCATACCCCAGCCGGATCTCGGGGAGCATGAAAGTGCCGATGAAATCATAAACATGCTGGAAGCCCCACAGTACGTTAACTTCGCCGATCCAGTGGTTGTAGCGGACCCCGGCGCCGGTTTTCAGAGCCGTGAAGTTGAAGTTTCCGCCTTTGCCGCTGAAGTTGTATCCGCCGGAGGGGTTCAGGTAGTAACTGCTGTCGGGCACAAAATAGCCGGAGTTACGGTTCATCCAAACCGCACCCACCGTGATAAGGGGATCCACCGAACCCAAATCAAAATATTTGGTAATGCTGACCGAAGGATCGGAGAGGACTCTCCATATCGGCACGGCAATTCTCCTTGAATCGGGTTTTGGTATTGCGTAAACGAGCTGAAACCCAATAATCTGATGCCGCACAGTATTGTCAAGGGAGAGTAAAAGGTTAGCCTGCGGGAAGAAGTAGCCCAGACTCACGTTGAATCCCGGGCCGTTCAGCTGGTCAGCAAGATTAAAAAACAGCGGTGTGGTACGGCCTGATGGGGTGCCATCACCCATGATCATGGGATGATAGCGGAATGCAGCAGAAAAAGAGGCCTGGAATCGCTGGTGATCCTGGGAGAAGCCAGCAAGAGAAAACATGAGAATCATTACTAACAGAGCCAGAGTAAGTTTCATTTGAGTCAGAGGGTTGGTTATCTGACAACAAAACGGCTCGTTTTCCTTAACTGATATGTCAGGCTACTGGTATTTCTGGATCTCCAGCATCAGAAACTTTTTCGGCTTTACGCCCAAATGTCTCGCAACTTCTTTTCCATCCCTGAACAGGATCAGGGTGGGGATGCTGCGGACCTTAAACCGCTGCGCGAGTTCCTGATTGTGATCCACATTGACCTTGCCGATGATTGCCGAACCGGTGACTTCATCGGCGACATCATTTAGTACCGGGTTCATTATCTTGCAGGGGCCGCACCAGGCTGCCCAGAAATCAACGAGGACCAGCCCACTGGCTGTGACTGCTTTGAAGTTTTTGTTGCTCAGAACCCTGATGTTTTCACTGGGCTTTACATCAGGAAGGTTTTTCATCCTCCTCTGGTTAATGACAATGAATCCGATAAAGAGAATAATCACCCCGATAATGACAATTGCGCCGGTTGACATGACAGAAAGATATTATTTAAACATTAATATATATCGATATATGTATGTCAATTATTGTACCAGAGTTTTCAGCTTTCCGGACTGAAAAATATTTTTCGTAATTTGTCGCATATGACGATATCAGCCGAAAATATTCTCCTTATCGGATCGATCCTGCTGTTTGCCAGTGTATTGGCGGGAAAGACATCCTATCGTACCGGTATTCCGGTCCTGATATTGTTTGTGGTTATCGGGATGCTTGCCGGCTCCGAGGGAATCGGAAAAATTCCTTTTGACAATGCGGGCATGGCGCAATTCATTGGCATAGTTGCCTTAAATGTGATTTTGTTTGCCGGGGGTCTTGAAACTGACTGGCGATCGGTGAAGCCGGTTCTCTGGCAGGGGATTTCATTATCAACCATAGGGGTGGTGCTGACAACCGTTTCGGTCGGTCTCTTTGTCTGGCTGGTTACCGATTTCAGCCTTATCGAAGGATTGCTGCTTGGTGCGATTGTTTCATCCACCGATGCAGCGGCTGTATTCTCCATTCTGCGTTCGAAGAGTATCGCACTCAAGGGGAACCTGAGGCCGGTTCTGGAGTTTGAGAGCGGCAGCAATGATTCGATGGCCTATTTTCTGACCATAGCCCTGACAGGTCTTGTGGGTTCTCCGGAGAAGAGTTTCTGGACCATTATTCCGCATTTTTTCCAGGAGGTGGCCATCGGATTGGCAATTGGGTTTGGCATGGGGTATATCGGGAAATGGGTATTTAACCGGATCAATCTGGTTTATGAGGGTCTCTATCCGGTATTAGCTATCGCCTGGATGTTCATGATTTTCTCCTCAACCATGGCTCTGGGTGGTAATGGTTTCCTCGCCATCTATCTGTCAGCCATCTATTTAGGGAATCAGGACCTGATTCATAAAAGAACTATTATCAAGATGTTTGACGGCCTGGCCTGGCTGATGCAGATCATTCTCTTTCTCACCCTTGGACTTCTGGTCTTCCCGAGCCATATCTTGCCGGTTATTGGAATCGGGTTGTTGATTGCTGTTTTCCAGATACTTGTGGCGCGCCCGCTGAGTGTTTTCCTGAGCCTCAGCCCATTCCGCATGAAGCCAAGGAATCGTTGGTTTATATCCTGGATCGGCCTGCGTGGTGCCGTTCCGATCGTATTCGCCACCTATCCTTTATTGGCTGGATTGGAGAAGGCCGGCATGATCTTTAACATCGTATTCTTTGTCTCTGTCATTTCGGTTCTGATCCAGGGAACGACATTAGTTAAAGTGGCCGAATGGCTGCATGTGACATTACCTCAGCGGGTTAAGGCGATCCATCCCACCGATCTGATCCTTGCAGGTAATCCTCACTATGAAAAGGTTGAGCTGGTGATTCCGGCAGGATCCCCGGTTGCCGGGAGCAGAATCCTCGATTTGCATCTCCCCGAACAGTCCCTCATCATCCTTGTCCAGCGCGGCGATCAATACCTGGCACCCAGTGGGTCAACCCTTCTTGAGGAGGGCGATATGCTCACCATTATCACCACCAGCAAAACGGCGCTGGCTGAGACTTGCAGGCTTTTGCAGTAGGAGGCCTCGCTTCGCTCGGCTAATTGGCTCGGCTATCGCCTCGCTAATTGGCTCCCTTCGGTCGTTAATTGGTTCGCTGCGCTCACTAATTAGGCCTTGGCCCAATTAGCGCGAAGCGCCAATTTGCGAGGCGTTAGCCGAGCCATTTTGCCGACCGAAGGGAGGCTATTTAGCGACCGCAGGGAGCCAATTGTTAATTATTTATTTAAGTTTATCAAGATTTAGTACTTACCCCACCCTGTTATGAACGCAGTACCATTCCTAGTAGGGGCTATTGCCCTGTTTGCGCTTGCATACCGGTTTTA
>MEOR01000158.1:18647-46719 GCA_001769295.1 Bacteroidetes bacterium GWF2_49_14
CAAGGTGGCCGTAACCAATGATGCAAGGGTTACTCCATCGGGCCGGTTAAATGACGGACAGAACTTCATTCCCACGAGCAAATGGGTTCTGTTTGGTCACCATTTTGCCGCGATTGCAGGGGCAGGGCCACTGGTAGGGCCGGTGCTGGCTGCGCAGTTCGGGTTTTTTCCCGGATTTATCTGGATGCTGGTGGGAGCCGTTATGGCCGGCGCCGTTCATGATGTGATCATTCTCACCGCTTCGGTGGAACATGACGGAAAATCACTGGCCGAGATTGCCAGGGCGGAAATCAACAAAGTCGCCGGCGGAACCGCATCCGTGGCAATCCTGGTGATCCTGGTGGTCGCGCTTGCCGGCTTGGGTATGGTCGTGGTCAATGCACTGTCGGAGAGTTCCTGGGGAACCTTTACCATCGCAGCAACCATCCCGATTGCACTGATCATGGGCCTCTGGATGTACAAAATCAGGCCCGGAAAAATCGTTGAGGCCACCATTTTTGGCGTGATCATGCTAACGGCCGCAGTAATTTACGGAAAACATATCCCGGATTCTTCCATCGCCCACTGGTTTACTTTCGACCGGAAAACCCTCACACTCCTTCTTTGCGGATACGGATTCCTGGCTTCCGTGCTGCCCGTATGGCTGCTGCTTACACCGCGTGATTACCTGAGCTCGATCATGAAGATCACCGTTATCTTGCTCCTGGCCGTCGGAGTGATGATCGTGGGTCCGGAAATTAAGATGCCCGGATTCACCCAGTTCATCCACGGAGGCGGCCCGATAATCCCCGGGAAAGTTTACCCCTACCTGTTCATCACCATCGCCTGCGGGGCCATATCGGGCTTCCATGCATTGGTCAGCTCCGGAACCACCCCGAAAATGATCATGAAAGAATCGCATATCAAGACCATTGCCGTGGGTTCGATGCTGACCGAGGGGGTCGTCAGCATTCTTGCACTGATCGCTGCAACCAGTCTGCTCCCGCTCGACTATTTCCAGATAAACGTTCCGGTTGAGAAATTCCAGGCCATACTTCCACAGTTGCATGAAATGGGATTCACCGAGAGCAACATCCAGGAGCTTTCAGCCGAAGTGGGCGAAAAAATTGCCGGACGCACCGGGGGTGCAGTGTCACTGGGTGTGGGAATGGCATACATCTTCAGTTCAATCCCGGGTCTTAAGCACCTGATGAGCTACTGGTATCATTTTGCCATCATGTTTGAGGCCCTCTTTATCCTTACAACCATCGATGCCGGCACCCGGATCGCCCGCTATGTGCTTCAGGATACACTGGGCAAATTCTATAAGCCTCTCGGCCGAACCAACTGGCTGCCTGGCAACCTGTTCACGAGCGCCATTATCGTATTTGCATGGGGCTATTTCATCTACACCGGAACCGTTTCAACCATCTGGCCCATGTTCGGCACCGCCAACCAACTGCTGGCCACCATTGCCCTGGCCATTGGCACCTCCTATGTGATCAACCGCGGGAGGAGGAAATATGCATGGGTTACCATTGTCCCGATGGCTTTCGTTGGCATTACCACACTCACGGCGGCGGTCATGAATATCACCAATATTTACTGGCCCCAGGTGCAGGTCCAGGCCACTCTGGTTCCCGGCCTGATCAATCTCATCCTCACACTGGTCATAATCATCTGTGTGGGCCTGATATTGGGGAATGCCATACCGAAGTGGTTTAAGCGGGCATGAGTGTGGTGAGTTGGTACGCGGTCCCCAACCACCAAAGTAACTTCTGGCACTAACCGGCAACTATTTTCCCCCCGCCCTCCTCACCAGCCCCGCCGCCGCCACGCACGCCCAGGTGCCTTCGAGGATGACAAAAGGGATGGCGTGGATCAGCCAGGAACCGATGCAGGCGAGGCAAGCGCCGAAAAGGTTCATCAGAAGGTAGAGGCGGTTATCGGGCTTCATTTTACCGGTCGTCAACAGAAAGAAGGCCAGTAAAATCAAAAAAACACCGACGGAATTGATGATATTCTCGATTGTCATACATTCGTGATTTAAACCCAAAACTATGCAAAACCGGCCGTTATCCCTATTCTTTTGCCTTTCACTGGCTATCCTGATCGGTGGGTGCAACCTTTCAACTTCCCTGAAGATCGATGAGCTCTGGTGCAACAACCGCATCAACCCGGTCGGCATCCAAGGCAACCCTGTTTTCCGCTGGACCCTGAAAAACAGCAAAAACCCTTCTATACCCGCCTTCTACGAAATCCGCCTTACCACAGCCTTCAACTGGCAACCGGCAACCGGCAACCGGCAACAATCTTCGCTCATCTGGAGTTCCGGCAAGCAGCCGATCCCGGACCAGGTCTGGGTGCCCTATTCAGGCCCGCAGCTCTGGCCCGCCCTGGCTTATGAGTGGCAGGTGAGGGTTTGGGACCGGGATGGAAATGCTTCCCCCTGGAGCCGGAAGGCACGATTCGTTACCGGTTTGCCCGATAAGGCGTGGAGCCCGGCCGAATGGATCGGGTATGAGGCCTTGCCCGACTCGCTCCGGCTGGTCCCGGGCGTGCATGGCTCCGGCAATAACCTGGGGAACCTGGCCCTGCAGAGGCCCGTAATCCCACAATTCCGGAAGGAATTCACCGTGGAGCGGAAGGTTGCGGAAGCCATGCTCTTTGTATCGGGGTTGGGACAGTATACCCTTACCCTCGACGGGGTTCCTCCGGACGACCGGTTCCTGGCACCCGGCTGGACCCATTATGCGAAGAGCTGTTTGTACAACGGATACGATGTCTCTTCGCAGCTCCGCGAGGGGAACCATGTGATAGGAGTCACGGTTGGCACCGGGTTTTTCAATGTCAACCGCGAAAGGTACCGGAAACTGGTAACTACCTGGGGTAATCCCATGATGCGCCTCTGCCTGGTTATCCGTTATGAGAACGGTACGGAGGAGTTCCTTTATTCCGATGAGAGCTGGAAAACTGCCCCCTCGCCAACCACGTTCACCAGTATCTACGGCGGTGAGGATTACGATTTCAACAAGGAACAGAATGGTTGGGGAAAGCCGGAATTCGACGACAGCCAATGGAAGAATGCAATAGCAGTTGCCGGTCCGGGCGGGTCGATGGTCTGTGAATCGGACTACCCGCTCAGGCCGATGGAATCATTCAGCCCGGTCAAGGTGACTCAACTGGCTGATTCCACCTGGGTGTATGATTTCGGGCAGAATGCATCGGGGATTCCGGAGATCCGTTTCAGGGGCCAGGCGGGCCAGACTCTTCGGCTGGTTCCCGGGGAGCTGATCAATGACGACGGCACGATCAACCAGAAGGCATCCGGCGGGCCGATGTATTTCGATATTACCCCCGATGGATCGGGAAGCCGCACCTGGAAGCCGCAATTCACCTATTACGGGTTCCGCTACCTGGGTCTCAGCGGAGCGGTACCCAAGGGACAGCCCAACCCGAAAGGCTTGCCGGTTGCGGAGGAGGTGGTGTTCCACCATACCCGAAACAGTTCACCGGCTACCGGATCTTTCACCTGTTCCAATGAGCTCTTTAACCGGATTCATACCCTGATTGACTGGTCGATACGGAGCAACCTGGCCAGCGTCACCACCGACTGCCCGCACCGGGAAAAGCTCGGATGGCTGGAACAGACCCACCTCGTTGGCAACTCTATCGCATACCTTTATGATATACGTAATCTATACGGCAAGATTGTTGACGATATGATTGAATCACAGCTGGATAACGGCTTGGTTCCGGATATCGCCCCCGAATTTGTTCCCTTCGCCGGAGGGTTCAGGGACTCCCCCGAGTGGGGCAGTTCGGCCGTGATTATCCCGTGGGACCTTTATGAGTGGTACGGGGATATCGGGCCGATGGAAAAAGCCTGGCCGATGATGAACCGGTACATGGAATATCTGGATTCTCTGTCTGCTGACGGAATCCTTACACACGGGCTGGGCGACTGGTTCGACATGGGGCCCGGACCGATGGGTGAGGCACAGCTTACGCCCAGGGCACTGACGGCTACGGCGATCTGGTTCTATGACCTGAAACTGATGTCGCGGATGGCTGCACTGTTGGGGAAAGCCGATGAAGGAGCCGCGCTGGCGGTGCGGGCGGATTCGGTGCAAGTCGCCTTCCTGCGTAAGTTCTATGTACCCGAAACACATGTGATTTCAACCGGAAGCCAGACGGCCTATTCCATGCCCCTGGTGGTGGGACTGGTTCCGGAAGCCGACAGGAAAGCAGTATTTCAAAACCTGATACAGACCGTTGAAAGGGATAAGTACGTGCTCACTGCCGGTGATGTGGGATACCGGTACCTTGTCAAGGCCCTGCAGGAGGCCGGCGCCCATGAGGTGATCTGGAAAATGAACTGCCGGGATGATGTGCCCGGATATGGATTTCAGCTCCGGCACGGTGCCACGGCTCTTACGGAATCGTGGGCTGCCCTGCGGGAGGTTTCCAACAATCACATGATGCTGGGGCACCTGATGGAGTGGCTTTACAGCGGGATCGGCGGCATCCGGCAGGCTCCGGGTTCGGCAGGATACCGCGATCTGATCATCGATCCTCAACCTGTAGGCGACCTCACCTCAGCCGATGTTTCGCATATATGCATCCGAGGTGAAATCCGGGTAAAATGGGAGAAAACGGACGAAATGGTGGACCTTGAGGTCACAATTCCGGTGGGAAGCCGGGCCGAAATTTCATTTGGCGGGAAAAATCTGGGTACATTTGGCGCCGGTGTACATTCTTTTGTCATCCCGGCAGAAGCCGGGATCCCCCGCCAGATGCCCTGAAGATGGGGATTCCTGCATTCGCAGGAATGACAGAAGGGGCAAAATCGTAAATCGTAAATATGAAAGTACTCGGAATGGGAAACGCCCTGGTGGATGTTCTGATCAGGGTGAACGATGAAAAGCTGCTTGAGCAGCTTCGCCTGCCGAAGGGCAGCATGCAGCTGGTGGATGAGGTTCGGATGGCCGAGATTATGACAGCCACATCGGGATTGCCGGTCACGATGATCTCGGGAGGGTCTGCTGCCAATACGATCCATGGCTTGGCGGAGCTGGGCGTGGCCACCGGGTTTATCGGATCAGCCGGCCGGGATCAGTGGGGCGAATTTTATATAAATGACCTGAAGTCGAAGCATATAGATCCGGTTTTTTACCGGCCGGAGAAGCCGACAGGCCTTGCCAATGCACTTCTGACCCCGGATGGAGAGCGTACGTTTGGAACCTTCCTTGGGGCTGCCATTGAGCTGGGGCCTGATTTTCTTACCCGGGAGATGTTTGAAGGCTGGACCGTTTTTTATATCGAAGGGTACCTGATGCAGAATCATGCCCTGATTCACCGTGCCCTGGAGCTTGCCAAAGAGGCCGGATGCATGGTGGCTCTCGATTTTGCAAGCTATAATGTGGTTGAGGAAAACCTGGAGTTCCTGAAGTCTGTGCTGCCCGAATATGTGGACATTGTTTTTGCAAACCAGGAGGAGGCGCTGGCCTTTACGGGCAAGGAACCGGAAGAAGCAGTGGATGAGCTGGCCGCCCTGTGCCGTCTGGCCATCGTAAAGACCGGCAAGGACGGAGCCTGGGTTAAATCAGCGGGCGAAAAGCATGCGATACCGGGCCTTCGCGTAAACTGTGTGGACACTACCGGCGCCGGCGACCTGTTTGCTTCGGGCTTCCTGTTCGGGTACCTGGAGGGATTCTCCCTGGAAGAGTGCGGAAAGGCGGGCAACCTGCTGGCCTCCCATGTAATCGAGGTATTGGGACCCAAGATCGGGGCGGATACCTGGACGCTGGTAAAAGGCAAATTAAAAAAGGCCTGAAACTCTCATTGTTGCAGGCCCTTAATGCAAAGGCTATATCAGAAAGGGGACTTCTGTCAGCTAAAAGAGGCCGTGTAATTCGGCATTGATCTTGTCCATCACGGTGCTGATGTCTTCGGGGTTCCCGAGAAAATCCATGGAATCGGCATCAACGATCAGCAGCTTGCCATCGTGGTAGGTTTCCACCCAGCTTTCGTACCGTTCGTTCAGGCGCTTGAGATAATCGAGACGAATGGAGTTCTCATATTTCCGTCCGCGCTTCTGGATCTGGTTGACGAGAGTCGGAACCGATGCCCTCAGGTACAGGATCAGGTCCGGAGGCTGCACCAGTGAAGCCATCAGGTTAAACAGAGTATAATAGTTTTCAAAGTCGCGCGTGCTCATGAGCCCCATGGAGTGGAGGTTAGGCGCGAAAATATAGGCATCCTCATAAATGGTCCGGTCCTGAATCACCGTTTTGCTTTTCTTCCGGATCTCCAGGATCTGGTTAAAACGGGAATTGAGGAAATAGATCTGTAGGTTGAATGACCAGCGCTGCATATCGGCATAAAAATCATTCAGGTAGGGATTGTCGTCCACATCCTCATAATGTGCTTCCCAGCCATAATGCTTGCTAAGTATTCGAGTCAGAGTGGTTTTGCCGGATCCGATATTTCCAGCGATCGCAATATGCATATTAAAAGTTTTCGCGTTTAGGGTAAGCCGAAAGTACGGAAAAAAGTAAACCGCTAACCTGTAAGGTATTTTTTTTTAACGTGAAAGAATGATCACTTCCTGAGCCGTGCGGATCCAAAGCTGGTTGTTTTGCACGCACCCCTCGAGCAGCGGAGCTCCCGGCCAATCGAGGATGGTTATCCCGGACGTGGCAGGATCGGAAAAGAGGACGAGTTTATCGGGGTAGGTGAGGAGGATCTCTTCACCGGCCGGGGAGGCGGATACCACCGCCATGTGTATGCGGCGGAGCGGGTTGCCAAAAGGGTCGAACTGGCGAATCTCCGCTCCGGGAATGATCAGCCAGAGGCGGGTGCCGGATTCGAAAAGAAGAAGACGGCTTTTTTCGAAGGATGGCGGGAGGCTCAGCGGCGCCGACTCCGAAACCAGGGCAAGCTGGTGATCGTAACGCCGCAAGCGGAGAGAGGTGCCGTCGAGGACCCAGAAACCTCCCTGGTTGGAATTTGCCACAGCGAGGGGATGGGTGATCCCGAGCTGATCCAGGGCGATCGGGTCCGACAGGGGGGATAGCTGGTTACTGAGAAACCGGATGAGGTTAAAATCCTGCTGCAGGACCATCGTCCTGAGAGGATCTGTAGCGTCGATGCGGGTGATGGCGCCTTTTGCGGGGTCCGACCAGGAGGCAAGGGAGTCGCCGGATCCGGAATACTTGATCAGCATGCCGTTTCTGACTATATAGAACCTTCCGAGAGGATCGGCAGAGATTCCTTCACTCACTCCTCCGACGGATTTCCTCGGTTCCCACGGAACCTGTGCCGGCAGGGATATTGCCAGCACCAGCCCCAACAACCCGGCCGCCAGAAACTTTCTCATTGAGCCTTAAGGATTTGCAGGATCTCATCGGCGATCACCCGGTCATTGGAGAGGCGGGGAACCTTATGCTGTCCGCCCAGCTTTCCTTTTTCCTTTAGCCAGATGTAAAAGGTCCCGGTTTTTAGCGGGATGATTTCAGGGGGATGCAGCGCTATGCCTTTGTACCGTTTGGCCTCATAATCCGAGTTGACGGCCTTTAGCGCATTGTCGAGCAATTCGGCGAAAAACTCCAGGTTTTCGGGAGGTTTGCTGAACTCGACCAGCCATTGATGGCGGGCACCGGCTCCATCGCCCATGTAAACGGGCGCGGCCGTATATTCGGTGATGACGGCGCCTGAACCCTGACAGGCTTTCTGAAGCGCCTGCTCCGCGTTATCAATGATGAGTTCTTCGCCGAAAGCATTGATGAAGTGACGGGTTCGTCCCGTAATCCTGAATTTCACCGGCGTGAGCGAGGTGAACCGGATGGTATCCCCGATCAGGTAACGCCAGAGGCCGCCGCTGGTTGTGATCACCATGGCATAGTTCCTGCCGGTTTCCACATCCCTGAGGGTGACAGGCTTGTCGGTTCCCATACCCAGCTCATCCATCGGGATAAACTCAAAAAAGACTCCATAGTCGAGCATCAGCAGCATATCCCGGGAGCAGGGGTCATCCTGGATACCGAAAAACCCCTCGGATGCGTTATACGTCTCCATATATTTCATGGAATCCGAGCGGATGATCGAGCGGAACTGGTCGCGGTAGGGACCGAAATTTACACCGCCATGCATGAAAACTTCCAGGTTGGGCCATACTTCGGCAATATTGTCCTTGCCTGTCTGATCCAGGACCTTTTTAAGGAGGATCAGGGTCCAGGAAGGAACGCCGGCCAGGCTGGTCACATTCTGACGGATGGTGTTTTCAGCCATCCTTTCCAGCTTCTCCTCCCACTCGTTCATCAGCGCAATAGACAAATCGGGCGTTCGGAGCCAGTGTGCATAGGCGGGCAGATTCTGAAGCAAGACAGCCGAAAGATCCCCGAAATAGGCCTCGTTGTTGATGTCGGAGACCTGATGGCTGCCTCCCACCACCAGGCTCTTGCCATGGAAGAGGCGTGAATCGGGGTGGTTGGAAAACCAGAGAGCCAGCGTATCTTTTCCGCCGCGGAAGTGACACTCTTCGAGGTTTTCAGCGGTTACCGGGATAAACTTGCTCTTGTCGCCGGTGGTGCCGGAGGATTTGGCAAACCATTTGACTTCGCCGGGCCAGAGCACATCGGCTTCGCCGTTCATAGCCCGGTCAATATAGGGCTTGATGGCAGGATAATCCCGCACCGGCACCTGGCTGTTGAACTGCTCCCACGTGAGGCCGTGGTTAAAGCCATGATCCCTGCCAAAAAGGGTATGACGGGATTTATTGATCAGAGTGTTGAGAGTATCATTCTGAACTTCAACCGGATACTTGCGAAAAAAATCAATCTGATATTTCCGCTTGGTAACGAGCCAGGTAACAAAGGAGCTTAATATGGGCATGCTGGTGAGCTTTCCGGGTGAAGTAAAAATACTAAAATTATCCCTAATTTTGGGCCTCACTCTATACAGCGCTAAAAATGAACTGGTTGGATCTGATAATCATATTGGTATTGCTAGGCGGGGTAGCTTCCGGCTACAAGAATGGTTTTGTGGGGGAAATAGCGTCGCTCGCCGGGCTCATACTCGGTATCTGGGGTGCCATCAAGCTCTCCTGGTGGACGGCCGACCTGCTCGAAGGGTTCGGATTATCCTTTTCCCTGATGCCGGTGGTGGCATTTATTATTACGTTCCTGATCATCACCATCATCATGCAGATTGTAGCAGGTTTGGTGAATAACCTGGTTGAATCACTGGCCATGAACTGGATCAATAAAGTGGCCGGGATCATTGCCGGCGTTTTCAAGTCAGCACTCTTTGTGAGTGTGATCCTGCTTGTGTTTGATGCCATTGATGAGCGGAACCGGGTAATCCCCGAAAAGGTGCAGCAAAAATCCATGCTTTACGAGACGATGTCGGAACTGGTTCCTTCCCTGCTGCCTTTCCTTAAACTCGAGGAGCTGCGCAGTGCGGGCAAGGAGAAGGATGAGCTGCCTAAGCAGTCGTGATGCCCGTCCATACCGCGCAAATAGTTATCTTTGCCAAAAATTTTCCGGATGAATTTTGTTGATGAATTACGCTGGCGCGGTCTGATCCATGATATCATGCCAGGCACCGAAGAGATGCTTCAAAAAGGCATGGCTTCGGCTTATATCGGTTTTGACCCCTCCTCTAATTCCCTCCATATCGGGAACCTGGTCGGCATTATGATATTGAAACACTTCCAGTTATGCGGACATAAGCCCTATGCACTGGTGGGGGGTGCCACCGGCATGATCGGAGATCCCTCGGGCAAGTCGGAAGAGCGCAACCTTCTGGATGAGACCTCTCTTCGTTTTAACCAGGAATGCATTAAGCAGCAGCTTTCGCATTTTCTCGATTTCTCGGGAACCACCGCGAATTCGGCAGTCATGGTGAATAATTACGACTGGATGAAGGATTTCTCGTTCCTGGCTTTTATCCGGGATATCGGAAAACATATCACCGTCAATTACATGACCGCCAAGGATTCCGTGAAAAAACGGCTCGATACGGGAATGTCCTTCACCGAGTTCAGCTATCAGCTGGTGCAGGGATATGATTTCCTGCATCTCTATCAGAATCACGGAATTACCCTGCAGATGGGAGGCTCCGACCAGTGGGGCAACATTACCACCGGTACCGAGCTGATCCGGCGCAAGGTCGGCGGCGAGGCGTTTGCTCTCACCAGCCCGCTGATCACAAAAGCCGACGGGGGAAAGTTTGGTAAAACCGAGTCGGGAACGGTCTGGCTCGATCCGGAGAGAACCTCGCCCTACCATTTCTACCAGTTCTGGCTGAATGTGGCCGACGCCGACGCCATGAGCTATATCAGGATTTTTACCTTCCTGACAAAAGAAGAGATTGATGCGTTAACCGCCCGTCACAACGAAGCGCCCCACGAGAGAGTCTTGCAAAGATCACTGGCAGAAGAGGTTACCCGCATTGTTCATTCGCAGGAGGCACTTGACGGAGCGATTGAGGCGACCAATATCCTGTTTGGCAAGGGAACACATGAGTCGCTGGCCGCGCTCGATGAGAAAACCCTCCTCGCTGTTTTTGAAGGAGTTCCGATGTTTGAGCTAAGCCGGACGGATCTCGAAGCCGGTATCCCGGTGCTTGACCTGCTCACCCGGCACACCCAGGTTTTTCCCTCAAAGGGTGAAGCCCGCCGGATGATTCAGGGCGGGGGACTGAGCCTGAACAAGGACAAACTATCCGATCCCGAAGAGATCGTTAACCATACCCGGCTGATCAGCAGTAAATTCCTGCTGGTGCAAAAAGGAAAAAAACAGTATTACCTTATCCGCGTGAATTAAAAACATGACCATGAATACTTACCTGAACAACAAAACCCTGATGGAGCTGGCCCTCAAATGGAAATACCACCTGGGGGTCATTGCTGTAATTGCCGCTATTATTTCCGTGGTATTCTCGGCACCCACCTTTCTGAAGCCAAAATACCGGTCCTTCGCAGTGGTGTATCCGGTAAATATCAAGGAATATTCCGAAGAAAGTTATACGGAGCAGATGCTTGAAATTATGAATTCGAGCGACATCCGGGATAAGATGATCAAGGCATTCAAATTGGATGATCATTATAAGATCCCATCGGTTTACAAATACTACAAAACAGCCCTGTTTGGAAAATTTGCAGACAATGTTTCTTACAGGAAAACTGAAAATGAGGCAATTAAAGTAGAAGTGCTCGATACCGATCCGAAAATCGCCTGTTTAATGGTTGATTCGCTGATTCGCTTTTATGACCAAAAGGTTCGCTCAATCCATAATCTTAAGTATGACGAGGAACTCTCCATTCGCAGCCGTGAACTTGGACGGTTGAAAGCCTCGGTCGACAGCCTCACCAGAAAGCTGACCATTCTCGGTGCCGAATACGGAGTCATGGAGCTGACGGGTCAGAGTGAAGGCGTTTCAGCCGCCTATGCCCAGGCAGTGGCCGCAGGGAGAAAAAATGAAGATATAGAAAAGCTTTTCTGGAATATCGCCGAAAAGGGCCCGGAGTCAAAGAAACTACTGATCAGTCTGGAAGGCTATATGACCGAGCTGGCTCTGGCACAAAAAGCCTTTAATGATGCATACCGGGAACGCAACAAGGAGATTACCTATTCCGTGGTGGTTACACCTCCTTTCATTTCCGACAAGAAAGCCTGGCCCAAGCGGTCGGTGATCGTCCTGATGTCGGTGCTGTTTACACTTATCATGGCAATGGTGGTAATCGGTGTCATCGAAAATCGCAACAATACTAAACCCGTTTAACCTGCTTCGCGACAAGCGGGTACAGACAGCCCTGGTTTACCTGGTAAGCCTGGCTTTTGTATTGGCGCATTCCTGGCTGTTAACCAAGGACAAGATGCACCTGGCGCTGCTGCCAGCCGGTATCCTGATCATCCTAATTGCAGTTTACCGGTTTCAATGGCTGTTCTGGATCGTGCTCTTTTTTGTTCCCCTTTCCATTCCCCTGAAAGAATTTTCCATCGGGCTCGACATCAACATGTTCCTTCCCACCGAACCCTTGCTGGTGGGCATGATGCTGGTTTTCATTTTCCGGTTGGCCATCGATGGCGGCTATGACCGTGAGGTGCTCCGGCATCCCATAACCCGGATCATACTCCTGCAGCTGGTCTGGATTGTGATTACTTCGATAACCTCCACGATGCCGCTGGTTTCCTTTAAGTTTCTTCTTTCGAGGCTCTGGTTCCTGTCGGTTTTTTATTTTATCGCCATTCAGTTTTTCCGCGACAATCCCATTAATATCCGGAGATACATCTGGGCCCTGCTGATTCCGCTGGCCGCAATAGTTGTGGTTATCACGATGAAGCATATCGGATTGGGGCTGTTCGACCAGAAAGCCTCAAACCCCGCGGTGGATCCGTTTTTCAACGACCATACCCTGTACGGCGCCATCATGGCGCTGTTCCTTCCGGTTGCCTCCGGGTACCTGATCCGGTCGCCTTTTAAGGTCTGGATGAAGGCAATTGCCCTGATTGTGGTGTCACTGCTGCTGGCCGGACTCTTGTTCTCGTATGCACGTGCTGCGTGGATCAGCCTGATCGGGGGCATCGGGGCGATGCTGGTCATTGTTTTCCGGATCTCCGGAAAGGCTGTGCTTGTTGGCGTTATGGTGCTGGTGATTGCATTCTTTGCCTTCGGAAAGACACTGCTGATGCAGATGGAGGGAAACGACCAGGATTCATCCGATAATCTGGCCGAGCATGTCCAGTCGATCTCCAATATCACCACCGACGCCTCCAACCTTGAGCGGCTGAACCGGTGGAGCTGCGCACTCCGGATGTGGGAGAAGAGGCCGGTGGTGGGTTTTGGCCCCGGCACCTATATGTTTCAATATGCCCCTTTCCAGAAGGATTCCCAGAAGACGATCATCAGCACCAACGCTGCAGACGGGGGCAATGCCCACTCCGAATACCTGGGACCGCTCAGTGAAATGGGGGTTATCGGCGCCCTGCTGATGCTGCTGCTGGTGATTTACTCCATCCTGACCGGCATCAGGGTTTACCATGCCCAAACCGATCCCGAAATGAAAATGGTTGCCATGGCCTTACTCGTTGGGCTGGTTACCTATTTTATCCATGGGATCCTCAATAATTTCCTCGATACCGACAAGGCTTCGGCGGGTGTGTGGGGGTTTATGGCGATATTGGTGGCGATGGATCTGAATAAGGCTCAAGCACAAGGCTCAAGGCACAAGGCTCAAGGCGCAAGTAAAGAAGAAGGAAGAAGTTAATAAGGTAGAAGTTTAGCTGGAGGGTCTCCTCCTACTTCATCCGTCACTTCATCCTTTTTCCATAATACTTATACCTTACTTGTGCCTTGTGCCTTGCGCCTTGTGGCTTATAAGAGACGCATATATGCGTCTCTACTTATTCTTTAACCCTCTCTATATAAGAGTTATCGGCAGTATTTATCCTGATCTTATCCCCGATATTGCAGAACAGCGGAACCATGATGGTGACTCCGGTTTCGATGGTGGCCTGCTTCTGTGAGGAGGTGGAGGAGGTGTCGCCTCGGACACCGGGTTCGGTATAAGTGATTTCCATCACCACGGTGGGTACCAGTTCGGCATAGAGTGCGGTTTCAGTGTCGGCATGAATAACCATTTCCACATCCCCGCCCTCTTTCAGCAGTCCTACGTTATTGATGAGTTCCTCTTCGATGCTGATCTGCTCGTAGGTTTCCTTGTGCATGAAATTATATCCGAGGTCATCCTTGTACAAAAAGTTGTAAGGCCTGCGTTCCACGCGGGTTTCATTGATCTTGTGACCGGAAGTGAAGGTTACTTCGATCACTTTTCCACTGGTAATGTTTTTCAGCTTGGTACGCACGAAAGCCGGGCCCTTGCCGGGTTTTACATGCTGGAATGAGATAATGGCATAAAGAACGTCGTTATATTCAATACACATGCCATTTCGGATATCTGCCGTAGTTGCCATAAATGATACTTAAAAATTTGGGACAAAAATAACGTAATCCCTGAAAATACCTAGTACATAGTGGAAAGCGTATATGTAAAGGGATGGATTTGGGGTATGGGGTATGGGGTTGGGGTATGGGGTATGGGGTATGGGGTTGGGGTATGGGGTATAGGGTATGGGGTATGAGGGTTGGGGTATGCGACCCCGAACCTTAAACCCAAAACCTCGTACCCACTAACCAGCCTCCGTTCTACCCGAGCATTTTGTTCCTCGGAACGGTCGCAATGAACTCCTTTAGGTAGTGGGGCTCAAAGTAGGCGGTGTCGAGAAAATCCTTTCGGGTCCAGGCGGTTTCGGCCAGCCGGGTCTGGAATGCAGCAGACAGGGGGAAGGCTCCGCCGAAACGGGCGTTGGGATGTTGAATCAGCTCGCCAGCCTTGAGACTGCCGCTGCCGAAGAACCAAACCAGCCCGGCTTCCAGTACTTCACGGAAAGATTCTTCGTTAAGGATCTTTGCCTCAACTGGCGAAATTTCCCGGAGGCCGCTACCAAAAAGAGCGGTGTAAACCTCCATCCTGCGGGCATCGAGCATGGGACAAAGAAGTCCTTCAGTTTCCGGATGTAGCCACAGGAATCCGGCTGCCAGGGCCAGAAGGGTCGGGATGCCGATCAAAGGCAGTCCGGCACCGTAGCCCAGACCCTTTCCCACTGATGTTCCGATCCGGAGGCCGGTATACGAACCGGGGCCCATTCCCAGCGAGATCGCATCGAGGCTGCTCACGGTCAGGCCGTTGGCCTTTAATAGCTCTTCAATAAACAGGGTAAGCCGCGTTGCGTGCGATTTTTCGCCGGATGATTCACGAAGGCCGAGCAATACCCCATCGCGGCTCAGGGCGACCGAGCAGACCGGTGAAGCGGTTTCCAGGTGCAGGATGAGGGCCATCAGGGAAGGGCTATTTTTTCTTTTTAGGGTCGCGGAACAGATCCTCCTTTGAAACCACCTCGATTTTTTCTCCGTCTCCAAGTTTTTTTGAGACGGCATTGTACGGCGCTACCACAACCTGTTCATTTTCTTCCACTCCGCTCAGGATCTCGATATAGCTCTTGTCCTGGATGCCGGTTTTGACCCTGCGCAGGGAAACGGTCTGCTGGTCGACCGAGAAGAGCACTTCCATAAGTTCTTCGCGCGGAGTTACCTCAGCTTCACCCTCCTCGGCACCCGGCCGGGTGGGATCCTTCATCCGTGAGGTCTTGGTTGAATCCAGCCGTGTTGTCACCGCCTGAATCGGAATAGAGAGAACATTGTAGCGGGTCTCCGAGAGGATCTCAACGGTGGCGGTCATGCCCGGTCTGAAGGGGTATTTCCCCATTTTACCGTTGGCGATCAGTTCCGTATAGGATTCCGGTAAAATCAGAATCTTCACGTTGAAGCTGGTTACCTGGTCGAGGGAGGTCCCGGTTGTGTTGGCCGAATTGGCAATCTCCGTAACCAGTCCCCTGAAGATGGTCCCAAGGTAGGAATCGATCTCTATGGTCGCCGTATCACCCAGGTTAACCCTGACGATATCGTTTTCATTTACTTCCACCTGCACCTCCATGCGGTTGAGATCGGCTATGCGCATCATCTCGGTTCCGGCCATCTGACCGGTCCCTACCACCCGTTCCCCGAGCTCTACGCGGCGCCCGTAAATAAGCCCGTCGATCGGGGCATAAATCGTTGTTTTACGAAGGTTTTCCTCGGCCTCCTTGAGGGATGCCTCGGTGCTCTTAACGCTGAAGGAGGCCGCAGAAACCTGCTGGCGTGCAGCCTCTACCTGGGCAGCGGCCACCTCATACTGGGTTTTGGCCGTCTCGAAATCGGCGTCACTCAGAACCCCCTGTTCATGGAGCTGAGTGCTTCGCTTATAGGAGAGCTCCTGCTGGCGGAACTGGGCTTCCGACTGCGTAAGGGCGGCCCGGGCATTGGCCAGGTTGGCCTTGGCCGAATTTAGGGATGCGTTGACACGGTCGCGGCTCGATGCATAAAAATCGGGCTTGATCCGTGCGAGCAAGTCACCTTTTTTCACGGAATCGCCCTCGCGGATAGCCATTTCGACGATCTCACCGGAGACATCCGGGCTGATCTTGACTTCCGTCTCGGGCTGGATGCGGCCGTTTGCCGTGATGGTTTCAACAATGGTGCGCTTCTGAACGGTTTCTACCGCTACCCTGGTAAGCGGGCCGGTTCCGAACCAGCCGGCTTTTTTTCCGATGATGGCAATCAGGATAAACAGACCTGCGGCCAGGAGCAGGTAGCGACCTATTTTATTCTTTTTCATATATGTGTTTCTATTTCAGATCGATAGGAATACCGCGGTAAAAGTCGAGGATCCGCGTGTTGAAAATATAGTTGTATTTGGCCTGCAGCAATTCCGACCGGGCCCGTGTCAGGTTGTTCTTGGCAACATTATATTCAAGGGAGGTAAGCATCCCCACGTTCAGTTTTTGGTCGGCATACCGGAAGGCCTCTTCCAGCGCCTGCACCGATTTTTCAGTTGCCCTGAAACGGTTCAGCGAGGCATTAGCATCGGCAAAAGCTTGCTGTATTTCTTTTAATAATTGATTTTGAGCGAGTTCCAGGTTATATTTTCCATTGGCAACGGAGAGCCTGGCATTGCGGATGCCGGTTTGGGTGCTCCAGCCGTTGAAGATCGGGACATTGAAATTAAAACCCAGGCTGGTCTGGCTGGTGAAATCGAGCTGATCGCGCAGCACCATGGTTTCACCGGTCACGAAATCCTTGAGCCGGTCGGAATAGCCGGTGCCGTAGGAGGCGCTCATGGAGAGAGTGGGACTCCGGCGGCCACGGGAAATCTGGAGGTCTTTCTGCAGGGATTTGAGCCCGAGCTCCGCACTCCGGATCTGCGGCAGGGTGTTGAGGGCCGACTGGTACACGCCATCAATGGAACCCAGGTTATCCAGCACCCGGATGGCTTCAAAAGTGGGCCGCTGAATCCTGAAATTCTCCGGATTCTTGAGGTCCAGCAGCTGGGCCAGGTCGAGGTAGGAGAGGTCGAGCTGGTTTTTCGCGTTCACCTCATTCAGTTCCTCCGTAGCCAGCTGGGCCTGGATCTCGAGCAGATCGCCCTTCGGGAGTGACCCCGCATCCACCATCTTGCGGGTCCGGTCAACCTGCTGGCGGGTGATCTCATATTGCTGGACCGCTATTTCATGAAGTTCCTCATTGAAAAGAACCTGGAGAAACATCCGCGCGATGCCCAGGGAGAGATCGTTTTTAGCCTTTTCGAGGTCGGTAAGATTTTTAGTCAGATCCAGCCGATTACGCTCAATCGTCCGGAAATTCTGCAACCCCCTGAAAAGGTCGAGATCGGAACTCGTATAAAAACTGGCGCCTTTTGAGTTTTCGGTTGTAAACTGATAGGTGAGAGGGTCTACCGACCGGCCGAACCGGAAGGATTGCGAGATTCCCGAATTCACCGAAGGCAGGAGCCCGATTTTTGACTGCGCAAGATTATTTTTTGCAGCATCAACGCTCAGGGCCTGCTGCTTCAGGCTGATATTGTTATCCAGCGCATAGGTGATGCACCGGGTCAGCGTCCAGGGCTCCTCCTGTGCCACAGAACGCGGAAAAACCAGCATGCACGCCGCAGCGAGGATTAGTGGAAATTTACTCATAACGGTGAGATTAGGGGACAAAGATAATAAAAGGCTCCCTTCGGTCGCTAATTGGCTCCCTGCGGTCGCTAATTGGCCTCGCTGACGCTCGGCTAATTGGCGCTTCGCGCTAATTGCCCCAGAACTCAATTTGTGAGCGCAGCGAACCAATTAGCGACCGTAGGGAGCCATTTAGCGAGGCGTTAGCCGAGCCAATTAGCCGAGCGTCAGCGAGGCCATTTAGCGACCGCAGGGAGCCAATTAGCGAGGCGTCAGCCGAGCCAATTAGCCGAGCGATAGCGAGGTCAATTAGCCGAGCGTCAGCGAGGCCATTTTCTTAGCGCAGCGTCCCCTGAAACAGCGCAAATATCCTCCTGTACTCATCCGTCCAGGCATCCGGATCGGTGAAGCTATGACGTTCGAGGGGATAAATTGCGAGCGACCAGTTCTCTTTTCCGAGATCGATGAGACGTTGGTTAAGGCGGACAATGTCCTGAAAATGAACGTTATCGTCCATCACTCCGTGACACATCAGGAGGTGGCCCTTAAGACCTTCGGCGAAATTGATCGGAGAGCTGCGGGCGTAGGCCAGGCTGTCTTCCATAGGAGTATTGAGGATGTTGGCGGTATAGCCGTGGTTGTAATGGGCCCAGTCGGTTACCGACCGGAGGCCGGCGCCTGCCGTAAACACATCGGGAGCGTTAAACATGGCCATCAGGGTAATAAAGCCGCCATAGGAGCCACCATAGAGCCCAATTTTTTTCGCATCCACGCCGCAGTTCGAAACCAGGTACCTGGCGCCGTCCACGTTATCGCTCAGATCCTTGCCGCCCATGTGACGGTATATGCCGGTCCGCCAGTCGCGTCCATAACCCGCACTGCCCCTGTAATCCAGGTCGAGAACGGTATAACCATTGTCAACCAGCATGTTATGGAACATATACTCATGAAAATAGGTCGACCACCACTTGTGCGCATTCTGGAGGTAGCCGGCACCGTGCACAAAAATAACAGCAGCCTTGTTCGACTGGCCGGCGGCGGGTTTGTAGAGACGTGCGTACACATCCTTGCCATCGGATGCCTTAAAGGTGATATACTCGGGCATGCGCCAGTTGTAAGCCTTGTATGCCTTGCTTCTGGAGTCCGTCAGCTGGATGGCCGGGGCTCCTGCAACGTTTTTCTGCAGGTATACCTCGGGCATGTGGTTGGCGGTTGAGAACTCAATGGCCAGCCATTTTTCATCCGGCGACAGGTTCACTTCATTACCGCCTTCAAGACCGGTGATCTGCTCCCTCGGCCCTCCCTCAACCGGCATCCGGTAGAAATGGCGTTCCCCGGGATGAACCTCATTGGAGCTGAAATACCAGAATTTTTTGTTTTCCGATAGCCGTGGGCTGTAAACCTCGAAATTTCCGCTGGTGAGCTGCTTTTTCTCGCCGGTCTCCACATTCACCCACCAGAGATGTGAATATCCCGATACTTCAGACTGATACCAAAGCCTCTTGCCATCGGGCATCCAGCCTGTGCGGCCCGTTCCGGGACCGCCGGTCCAGGCTTCGTCGCGCTGCCGGTCGAGCAGGCGTACGGTTCCATCTGCAGGGTTCAATGCGAGAATCCAGAAATCCTTGTTGTCGGCAGAGTTTACCGTGACCACCGCAAACCGCCCGTCGGGCGACCAGTCGGGAGTCCCAACCGCCACATCGCGGACTTCCGGCTTGCGATCCTTGAATTTGACCGGATAATCTTTTACATAATCGGGCATGTCGGTGATCCCGGGGATTTCAGGGACACGGAGCTCATAAAGGGAATCTTTTGCAAGGTCGATGATTCCCAGGCCTGAACGGTACGAATCATCACCCACCTTGGAGCGTGTGGACTGGGTTTCCGTGTAGCCCGACCGGGTCACATAGGTGGGCATGATAGTGCCCTTGTATGCTGCTGTAGGATAGTACTTTGAGTAAGTAACAAACTTCTCGTCCGGCGAAAGCTCCATGCCGCTTACCGAGAATCCTTCCATATAAACCGGCTCGGGCCCTCCGGTTCGGCCCATGCCGGGAGGACGCATGCCCTGCCTGAAATCTCCCATCCGGCCTCCCATGCCCCGGCCGCCGCCGGCAACCTTCGGGAAGAGCCGCACCTGGTCCTGCATCAGCACCTGATCGCGCATAGACAGCTTTTCGGCCGGCTGGCCTGCACGTGCCGGCACTTCAGGTTTTTTTTCCTGGAAGTTGGTCAGCTGCCTGAACATCCCGGATGCCGGGTCCAACAGGTAAAGATTATTTTCAATATTGAGTACCAGCCTTTTACCGGAATGGGTGAAATCAACCGAGGAGATGGGCTTCGCCATGCTCAGAATCAGGGAGGTGTCCTTTTTTTTGCTGTTAATCAGATAATAATCCCCGTCCCGATTCAGGATCTCCAGGCTCTTGTCAGCATTCATCTGTTTCACCGCAGTCCGCAAACCTCCCAGCACGCTCCGGGGAACCTTCCCCAGCACCGGGTTGGCCGGATCCACACGATACACCGAATCCGACGGCTTGCCGTCGGGATTCCAGTTGAAATAGAGAAATTTGCCGTCGGGCGACCACTGGATCTGAGTGGGTGACTGGCCGATAAAATTATTGGCCATGAAATCCTTGATGACGAGGGGAGAACGGTTCTCAACCTGCGCGACAGCTGGCAGCAGTCCGGCTGCAACCATCAGGATCAGAAATAAATATCGGATTTTCATTTTAAGGAATAGTTTATGACCGAAAGTACTAAAATGCACGGCACTGCCGCCCTGTTAACATTTTTTAACGGTGGCGCTGCTGTTAGAATGCTAACGGATGCACCAATAATGCCGAACTTGCAGGCTCAATGAACCTCACGGCTGCACGCGTTTTTGCGTTTTTTTTTCCGCTGATCCTGATATCCTTTTTTCAGGTTGAGCCCTTATATTCCCAAATTCGTATCAATGAGTTTGTTGCCTCGAACAACCGGACCTATATCGATCCTGAGCGGGGTGTGTTTTCCGACTGGATCGAACTGTATAACTACAGCTCTGAGCCTCAGCCGCTGATCGGTTTCTGGATTTCTGACAACCCGGAAAAACCGGCCAAATGGTATTTGCCGGACAATGCGGTCATTCCGGCGGGCGGATTTATCCTGATCATGGCTGACAAGCAGAATACGGGCTTGCATGCTTCATTCGGACTTAGCCGTGCGGGGGAGTCAGTGATCCTGGGCGACCGGTATGGCACTATTCTGGACCGGGTGGATTTCAGCGCCCAGAAGCCTGATATCTCCTACGGCCGGAGCCTGGCAAACCCGGAAACCTGGCTCTATTTTGGCGAACCCACCCCGGGCGCCGCCAATTCAGCCCCAGGAGTCGCGCATCCGGTGGTGGCTCCGGCTGTTGTTTTCAGCCAGCCACCCGGACTCTATTTTACCGGCACCCTGGTGTCCCTTTCGGTTCCGGATCAGCGACCCGGTGACGTGATCCGGTACACCCTCGACGGGTCCGATCCCGGCAACGGCTCTCCGGTTTATGACAGTACACTGTTTCTCGAAAAGACCACACCTCTCCGAGCCCGGCTCTACCGTACCGGCCAGATACCCGGACCGGTCGTAACAGGTACCTATTTTCTCAACGAGTACCTCAGGCTGCCCGTATTTTCTGTTTCCATCGATCCGGAGTGGCTCTATAGCGATGAATACGGAATCTATGTCGACGGGGCCGGTTTCACGGGAACGCGGGAAAGCCGGAACAGTTGCAGGGAAGACTGGGAAAGGCCAATTCATATTGAGTACTTCAGTCAGGCAGGCGAACGGATCATCAATGAGCAGGCAGGCATTCAGGTTAAGGGCCGGATGAATTGCGAGTTTCCCAAAAAGCCGTTCGGAATTTTCTTTCGGGGCCGTTACGGAAATTCATCCATCACCGCGAAGCTTTTTGAAGAGAAAGATGTCACACAGTTTTCCAGTTTCTATCTCCGCCCGGGCGGTGCTGACGGAATGGGCGACTGCTACAACGGCACGATGTTTCGCGATGAACTGCTGAGCACCCTGCTGATCGGTGAGATGGATATCGATTATCTGGCCTACCAGCCTACCATTCTTTTTGTAAACGGAGAATACTGGGGCATTCATAATCTGCGGGAAAGGAACAAGACGGATTATCTGGCCGGCAACTACGGTGTGGATCCCGACCAGGTGGATATCATGGAAAACCTCACCAACGGGGGCGCCGTGGCCGGTGACGATGCAGAGTACCAGAAGATGCTCGCCTTTGTCCGCACGGCCGACCTGAATGATCCGGCGAACTGGGAGCAGGTGCTGGGAATGGTGGATATCAATGAGTTGATCAATTACCAGATTGCGGAGATGGTTGTAAATAATGAGGACTGGGGCTCGAATAATGTGCTGGCCTGGAGGCCGCGGACGACAGACGGAAAGTGGCGGTGGGTTTTCTTTGACGTTGAGGGCGGCTTCGGGCTTTACGGCACAGACGATTATTATCACAGCATGCTGAGCTTTACGGAGGACAAGCTGCTTTTTCACCGGCAGCTCTACGGCTCTCTGATGAGATGCACCTGGTTCCGGACCGAGTTTCTTCAACGACTCTCAACCTATCTCTCTACCACCTTCGATCCTGCCCGTGTGATCGGGATCATCAACCGGATGAAAGCAGTGATCGAGCCTGAGATGCCGCGCGACATCAAGCGCTGGAAGGGGGCTGTCACCAGCGGCGGAGCGGGCTGCACCACCATTGCCTCAATGCAGCAGTGGGAAACGCATGTTGAGATCATGCGCGAATTTGCACGTCTGCGGCCGGCGGTGGTCCGCGACCAGTTCCTGAGGAAATACCAGCTGCCCGGTACTTTCCGGATGCAGATCGAGGCAAGTCACGGCTCTGTTTATGTCAACGGGGCGGACGCCTCAACCGGCGGAACCTGGTTCAAGGGACTGCCGGTGAGCCTTGAGGCCCGGCCTTCTGCCGGATACCGGTTTGCGGGCTGGGAGGGACTAACCGGTGGGGCGCAGTCGACCGTGCTTTTTGATCGGGATACTGCCATCCGTGCGATATTTGCATCCTCGGGGCTATCGGTAGTGCCGGATTTCATCAGCGGACTGGTGGTGCTCTCGGCGGCCGGCTCCCCTTACCTGGCCAAAGGCGATATTGTGGTTCCGGCCGGAGCCAGCCTTAGAATTCAGCCGGGTGTTGAGATCCGCCTGCCTGCAAAAGCAAGCATTTATGTGTACGGCACCATTCAGGTCGGAGGAGATGATTCACTCAAGGTGACCCTCCGAAACCTCGAAGAGAAAAACTGGGGAGCCCTGGTCATTGATCACGGCGAGCCCGGATCCTATATTGACAACCTGGTACTGATCAACGGCTCTGTCGGCTCCCGCGATCCAGTCCTGTTTGATGCCAACCTGAGCATTAACCGCACCTTTATGCGTGTGAACCGGCTTCATATTGAAGAGGGATCGGGCAATCCGGTGGGATTCACAGCCTGCCGCGTGAGCCTCAGTGAAGCTGTCCTCCACAGTGAATCCACCTGTAACCTGATTCATGTTACACAAGCAGACACCGTCCTGATCGAAGGGTGCATCCTGAGGGGGGCCGGCTCGGTGGATACGGACGGCATCGATCTCGACCGGGTTACCCAAGCCGTACTGCGGAACAACCGGTTCTCCGGTTTTACGGGGATCAACTGCGATGGCGTGGATGTTGGCGGATCCACCAATATATATCTGGATAAAAACTCCTTTGAAAATATTGCCGATAAGGCGGTGTCCATTGGCGCGGGTTCAAAAGTTCTGATGTCGCGCAACCTGCTCGTGAACTGCAGCACCGGCGCGGGCATCAAAGACCTGGGATCCGAACTTACATCGGACCGGAACACCTTTTACAATAACCTCACGGCAATACGATGCTACGAGAAGGATCCCGGCAGGGGTGGCGGAACGGCAGCGGTGATAAACACCCTGTTTGCCGGTTCCATTCAGACGGCAACAGAGGCTGACGCCTGGTCAGAGATTAGCGTGACTTACTCCTTCGATGAGCAGAGCCTCCTTCCCGGTGAGGGTAACAGAACCGGAGATCCGGGACTCGTTTCCGCGGAATCCGGACAATTCAGGCTGGTGCCGGAGTCACTGTGCATCAATGCGGGAGACCCGGATGCCGGGCCGGATCCGGACGGCACCCTTGCCGATATCGGCTGTTTTTATTTCGACAGGGGCCTCTGTTCCGGTCTGAGTGTCAACGAAGTGATGCCCGAGGGCTCCCGTCCCTGGCTGGAATTGTATAATAGCGGCCACCAGGGGGTTGACCTGCAGAAAATCCTGTTTTTCAGCTCTTCCGGCCCCGATCATCCGGTCCGCCTGCAGCAGCTGGTTCCCGGCGCAGGCATGCTTTCACCGGGAAATTTTATCCAGATAAACGACCCCGGCCGCCTTCTTTTTGCCTCCGGAAATGCTTCCATTGTTGCCGGCCAGTACCTGTCGGGAGAGTATCATACCGTAAGCGAGCTGGGTCTCGAAGGCATCCAGCCGGGGTACAGCTATGGCCGCTACCCCGATGGAAGCCGGTTTCTGCAGCATTTTACAACCCCTACCCCCGGAGCACCGAACCGGGAAGGCGAGCCGTGGCTCACCGGACTCTATATCAACGAATTCCTGGCACTTAATGAGGGAGGGATCGAGAACGAAACGGAGCAGCATGAGGACTGGATCGAGCTCTATAATTCGAACGACCTGCCGGTAGATGTAGGCGGGCTATGGTTAACCGACCGGCTGGGGTATCCGGCCCTGTCGAGAATCCCGTCAGGCATGCCCGAAAAAACCACGATTCCGGCCGGAGGATTCAAGCTCTTCTGGGCCGATGAGCAGATCACGCTCGGACCGGATCACCTGAACTTCAAGCTGAACGGAGCGGGGGAAGAGATCGGCCTGTTCCAGATTTCATTCCCCGACACGATCCTGCTCGATTATGTACGTTTCGGCGAGCAAAACTCCAACATCAGCTTCGGAAGGATCCCCGACGGATCGGCTTCCTGGAAATTCCTCAGGGACCGGACACCGGGTGGATCAAACCTTCTCGTCGGGACCGACCCGGTAACCCGTGAATTTGTTTTCCGTGTTTACCCGGTTCCGGCCGATGAATGGCTCACGGTGGAACTTGCCGGCATGACCGAAGGTACGGGACGGATTCAGCTGATCGCCATGAACGGCCGGATTTGTGAAAATCGGCCTGTGCCGCCCGGAGCCTCCCGCCTGCAGCGGTTTAATGTGGCAACCTATGCCCCCGGCCTTTATCTGGTCCGTTTTGCCGGCAACCAAAAATCCTTCTCCGCCCGGATTGTGATAAACTAATTTTTCCCGATCTTTTACCACTCTCTTGGAAAAATCCCGCCTAAAGTGTATGTTTAACACTTAAACATCTTTTTATGACTCGCTTTTATCCCCTGGAGGACCGGCAGCTTCTGGCTGTTGACTGTGTAATCTTCGGATTTGATAATCAAGATCTTAAACTGCTGTTGATCCGGCGAAACATGGAGCCTGCCTCCGGAATGTGGTCCATCATGGGCGGTTTTCCCCGGCACGATGAGAGCCTGGATAATGCTGCCGTCCGTGTACTGAAGCAGCTCACCGGGCTGGTGGATGTATACCTGGAGCAGCTGTATGCCTACGGGAATGTTGAACGCGACCCGGGCGAGCGGGTGGTATCGGTGGCATACTATGCCCTCATCAGGATTGAGGATTACGACAAGCATCTGGTGCGGGAGCACGATGCACACTGGAGCCGGATCAGCGACATTCCCGAGCTGGTTTTTGACCATAGAGTGATGGTTGACAAAGCCCTGCGCCGCCTGCGCAGGAAGGCGCGGATCCAGCCGATCGGTTTCGAGCTGCTCCCCGATACCTTCACCCTGCCCCAGCTGCAGGCCCTGTACGAGGCCATCTATCAGAAGGAACTGGATAAAAGGAACTTCCGCAAGAAGATCCTCTCCATGGGATTGCTCGATAAACTCGAAGAAAAAGACAAAACAAGCTCCAAAAAAGGAGCCTGGCTCTACCGGTTCAATCCGGAAAAATACCAGGAAGCACTTGCGAATGGGTTTTATTTTAGTGTGGACGTTTAAGAAGAATAGTGGAATGTGGAATGTGAAAATGTGATAATGTGATAGTTGGCTCTAAAGCCTATCACATTTTCACATTCCACTTTTCCACAATACAAATCATATCATATGAACTCAAGTGTTTTAACCCTACGAACATCGGTATTGCAAGCCAACCTCGCCCTCATCCAGAGCGGCCTGGTGAAGCTCACATGGGGGAATGCTTCGGGTATCGACCGGGAGCGGGGCCTGGTTGTGATCAAGCCGAGCGGGGTGGATTATTCCGATATGAAGCCCGAGGATATGACCGTAGTGGATCTCGATGGGAACATCGTGGAGGGAAAACTGAAACCCTCTTCGGATACGCCCACGCATCTGCTTCTGTATAAGACTTTTCCTGATATCGGGGGCATTGTGCACACCCATTCCGAATGGGCCACCTCGTGGGCCCAGGCCTGCCGCGAGATCCCCTGTCTGGGTACCACCCATGCCGACCATTTTTACGGACCGATCCCCTGCACGCGGCTCTTAACCCCGGCTGAAATTGCCGGTGAGTATGAGCTGGCCACCGGCATGGTGATCCGCGAGGCATTCACCCTTCTGAACCCGAAAGAGGTTCCCGGCGTTCTGGTGGCAGAACACGGACCCTTTGCCTGGGGAGCCACCGTGGCCGAAGCGGTGAAACACGCAATAATCCTCGAGGAGGTGGCAAAAATGGCCTTTCGCACGGTACTTCTTGGAAAAGAGCACCCCGTGCAGCGCGCCATCCTTGAAAAACATTACGGCAGAAAACACGGCCCCGCCGCATATTATGGACAATCCTCGTAGGGGCGCACCGCGTGCGCCCGTGATGGCATACCCATACCATACCCGCGCCCGGTGGGCGCCCGCGATGACATACCGTACCCGTACGGGCGCCCCGCGCGCGCCCGTGATGACATAGCAACCAATTATCCAAAATAAATGAAACCATCAACCCTTCTCACACTTTCCGCATCAGCGCTCATCCTCCTGGCAACGGGCTGCAAGGAGACCCAAACATCGGGCAAGTCGGGCGACTATGCCGTGACACCTGTGGCTTTTAACCAGGTGAAGCTGGACGACAGCTTCTGGGCGCCGCGCGTGAAGCTGAATGCCGAGCTCACCATTCCCTACGCTTTCAAACAGAGCGAGGAGACCGGCAGAATCAAAAATTTCGATATCGCTGCCGGGGTGGAGCAGGGATCCTTCTGCTCCATCTATCCGTTCGATGATTCCGATGTATACAAGATCATCGAGGGAGCCGCCTATTCCCTGCAAACGGTCCCCGACCCGAAGCTGGATGCCTACCTCGACGACCTGATCGCGAGGATCGGCAAGGCGCAGGAGCCCGATGGCTACCTGTACACCAACCGCACCATCATGGGCGACAGTGCCCATCCGTGGGCCGGCAAGGAGCGCTGGGAGCTGGAGAGCGAGGACAGCCACGAATTGTATAACCTCGGCCACTTCTTCGAGGCCGCCGTGGCTCATTATCAGGCTACAGGAAAAAAAACGATGTTAGACATTGCCATCAAGGCAGCCGACCTGATCGTACAGGATTTCGGATACACCAAGTGCGAGCACTATCCCGGGCACCAGGAGGTGGAGATCGGACTGGTTAAGCTCTACCGGGCCACCGGCAAGAAAGAGTATCTGGACCTGGCCAAGTTTTTCCTCGATGTACGCGGTCCGGGCGGGGAGGTGTACAACCAGGCCCACCTGAAACCGGTTGACCAGACCGAAGCCGACGGACATGCCGTACGTGCCAACTATATGTTTACCGCAATGGCCGATATCGCTGCCATAACGGGCGATACTGCCTACCTGAGAGCCATCGACAAGCTGTGGAATAATGTCGTAGGCAAGAAACTGTACATTACCGGTGGCGTGGGTGCAACCGGTGCCGGCGAGGCGTATGGCGTTGATTACCAGCTGCCAAACATGAGTGCCTATTGCGAAACCTGCGCGGCCATCGCCAGTGTATTCTGGAATTACCGGATGTTCCTGCTTCATCAGGACGCAAAATATCTGGATATCGTTGAACGCACCTTATATAATGGAGTGCTGAGCGGCCTGGGCCTCTCGGGCGACCGCTTCTTCTACCCGAACCCGCTCAAGTCGCGCGGCCAGCATGCCCGCAGCGCCTGGTTCGGTTGCGCCTGCTGCCCGAGCAACATGTGCCGGTTCATACCGTCGGTTCCCGGATATATCTATGCCGTGATGGATAACAATTTGTATGTCAACCTGTTTGTCCAGAGTGAAACCACGGTCGAGCTGGGCTCAAACAAGATTTCGATCGCACAGAAATCGGGCTATCCCTATGAAGGCAGCGTGTCGATCACCGTAAATCCG
>MEOR01000159.1:0-4553 GCA_001769295.1 Bacteroidetes bacterium GWF2_49_14
TTTGACGGCATTGCAGCTATTCAATATCTTATAAAAGGCAAGCCCCGGTATTTCAATGCCGTTTTACGAGCCCACTCGGAATTCAACAAAATGCGAAAGGACAGATACAGGAATTACAAGGGGACGGGAATCCGGGAACCTTATACCTTTTCGGGGTATTATCATGGGAGTATTGTAGTCGCCTTCTTTTTAAAAAGAATCCGGCTTTTCCGTAACCTCCGGATTCAGAGATAGTTCAACGATTTCTCCAGTTTCATTCCCCGGGATCCCTTAACGAGAATTGTACAGCCTTGCAGGGGATTTCGCTGTAATTCAGCGATCAGGCTTTCTGTATCAGGGAATGCCTGAAGACCGGGGCCCCGGGCACAATTGAAGAATTCTTTCCCGGCCAGATAGACGGCATGAAAGCTGAAAGTCCTCACCAGCCTGACAATTTCCGCATGCTCAACCGCGGATTCGTTTCCCAGTTCAAACATATCACCCAGTATCAGTACGGACATCGGCAGGTTCAGTGAGGCAAAATGCCGGATCGCCAATGCCATGCTTGAGGGGTTCGCATTATAGGCATCGAGAAGAAGCCGATTCCCAGCCGTCACTTTCCATTGCGACCGCATATTGCTTGGCATATAACCCTCAATCCCTGCCCTGATCTTCACGGCACTCATTCCAAATTGGTACCCCACGGCGGCAGCGGCCAGAACATTATAAAGGTTATAATTTCCGGTCAGGCTGGTTTTTGCTACAAATTCTGATTGATCAGGCAGTGAAACCGAGGCAGCCAGTTGATATCCGCCTGCCTCCGCGATTCCTTTAACTGAAGGAGAGCCGTCTGATCCGTATGTAATGGACGGATAATCTCCGGCAATGGCTGAAAGATGCTCGTCATCGGAATTCAGGAACCAGGTCCCGCCGGTACGGCTCACAAACCGGAAAAGTTCACTTTTTGTAACCACTACTCCGTCAAACGAGCCAAAACCCTCCAGATGCGCCTTGCCGACATTAGTTATAAGGCCGTGGGTAGGTCGGGCTATATCGCAAAGGAAAGCTATTTCACCCGGATGGTTGGCACCCATTTCCACTACCAGAATTTCAGTTTCCGGTCCGGCAGACAGCAGTGTGAGCGGAACGCCGATGTGATTGTTCAGGTTTCCGGAGGTCCCTACAACACGGTATTGCTGTTTCAGCACGGATTGAATCAGTTCCTTGGTGGTTGTTTTACCATTGGTTCCGGTGAGCGCCACAACCGGGATGTTTAGCTGGCTCCTGTGAAAAGAAGCCAGTTCCTGAAGAAATTCAAGAACGTTTTTTACCAGAGTATAGTTGGAGCCACTGACAACTGCAGGGTCATCCACCACTGCGAAGGAAGCCCCCGATGACAGGGCGTCAGCAGCGAAAAGATTCCCATTGAAGGAGTCACCGGTCAGGGCAAAAAAGAGACAGCCGGGGGTGATATTCCGGCTGTCGGTACAAACCTGCGGGTTTCGCAGGAAAATTGTATAAAATTCTTTAGCAGTCACATTCTACTTGCCATCCGGTCTCCCCAGCCTCGACATGGCGCAGCGGAACCCGATATCATCGGTTGCCTTGTCCTCATCAAGGTAGCGGCGGGAACCCGGAACCAGCCAATAGGCACGGTCACGCCACGAACCACCCTTGAACACACGGGCTTTATCGGAAATCCTGCTGGTTAGCCCGATCTCGCTGTCGTACATTTTGGCGGTACTCTTTTCGCTGTTCTGTTCACCGGTTTTATAGCCAATGCTTGACCGCGGGTCACCATCCCGGTAATTCCGGTTATCAGACAGCTTATAGTTCTGGCGCTTCAGGTTCTCTTCGGGTTTCATGGCACGGCGCGGAATCCGGCCTAATGAATCCTTCTCGGCAAGATTTCCGGAAGCATCGCGGTCCTGAACCGTAAAAATATTTCCGCGATAAGGGCTCAGTTCATCAACATCTAGGGAAGAGAGAGGCCTGTAAACATCCAGAACCCATTCACTTACGTTTCCTGCCATATCATACAGGCCATAATCATTTGGCCAGTAAGACTTTACAGGTGAAGTGAAGGCAAAGCCATCGTTCAGTGCTCCGCTTACTCCCATATAATCGCCCTTGCCCCTTGAGAAGTTGGCCATGATCTTGCCACGGTCAGCTTTTTCTTCGTTTCGGGTATAATTTCCCCGCCAGGGGTAAACACGTTTGTTGTCAATCAATTCCTTTTCTGCAACCAGCCCCAATGCGGCAAATTCCCATTCAGCCTCGGTAGGGAGACGGTATTTGGGATAAAAGAAACCGTCTTCCATCCTTGCTTTACGGACACCTGAATTGGGATCGCTGTTGGGCAAATCCTGCCTGACCTGACCGACGTATTGTCCAGCCAGATAAGCATCGGTATTAAAATTATTGGCACCGGCCTGGTTGGGATCTACATTGAGCAGACCTTCCTTGATCAGCATCATTTCATTAACCCTGTCGGTCCGCCATTCGCAGTATTGGGTAGCCTGCAGCCAGGAGACTCCTACGACCGGGTAATCATTGTAGGCCGGATGGCGCAGGTAATACTCAACAAGAGGCTCGTTAAAAGCGAGGTGCCCCCTCCAAACCAGCGTATCAGGCAGAGCCTGCTGATAAACCTGGGGATAGTCGGCAAAAACGCGTTTCAACCAATACAGGTATTCACGGTAATCGGAATTGGTCACTTCCGTCTCATCCATATAAAATGAGGAGACGGTGACTCTTCTTGGAATGTTGTTCCAGTCATATCTTACATCATCGGCGACCCTGCCCATGGTAAAGGTGCCCCCTTCTACAAAAATAAGGCCCGGACCCGTTGCTTGATTATAGTTTGCCAGATAATCGTAACCTCCGTTATCCATATCGTTGTAATTCCACCCGGTTTTGGAGGATTTCAGGTTACTTTTGCAACTACCCAGCAGAAAAACCGCGCCAACTGCAAAAAGTACAACACCAAACAATCTGATTTTCATAGCTTTCAAAGGATATTAAATCAACCCGTAAAAATAACCAATTTTATGACTCACACCGGCTTTCAGTCCAAAACCCGGCCGAAATTATTAAAATTTCACCGAAAGTCTGAGTAATAACGCATACCCCAGCGGTTTATTTTTCAAACCCAATTGTTAATATAATTATAAGTCAACCCGGGTGTCCGGACAATTTCAAAAGTAAATTGGCGTTAGCAGAAAGTCGCGCGTATCAATACAGACGATCTTAATTGTAATTTGCGCATGAATTCAGATGTTATGATCAGATTATTAAAGTACTATAAAATTTATTCCGTGATCCTGGGTGCCATGCTGCAGTTCAGCCTGAGTCTGCCAGCCCAGGATACCAGGGTTCAGATTCTACGGTGGACAGACGACGCCCGGTTTGATCAGGCAATTTATCCCCAGGGTTCCGAAGGATTACCGGCCTTTTCCGAGCGCCTTGCATGGACCGGCCGTGCAGATGAACAACCGTCAGTCATACTACGTGATGCTGTTTTTGCACCCCTATCAGAAAATGCATCCGAATTATTGAAAGGCGCCATTGAAATACCAGCTGGTGCTGTTAAAATCAAGGCATCTGTTCAATATGAACGGAAAATACCCTTTGTGGTTTATTCCATCCTTCCCTACCGTAAGAATCCGGATAACGGTAAGATTGAAAAACTGATCAGTTTCATTCCGGATATCAGGCCGGTTGCGGGGCCTTCTCCTGTGCTCAAAACGAACCGGGGAATTCGGTCCTATGCAAGCCGTTCCGTATTGGCTGAGGGAAAATGGTATAAAATTCAGGTCTCGCAAACGGGTATCCATAAACTTACTTATGCCGACCTGAAGAAGATCGGGCTGCAGAATCCTGTGAACATCAGGATTTACGGAAACGGTGGCCGTCAGTTACCTTACTCCTCCGGGTTGGAGCGGACTGATGATCTTATTGAAAACCAGATATATATTGAAAAGGGAACAGATGGTATATTTAATGAAGGAGACTATGTGCTATTTTACGGTTCGGGACCGGTAATTTGGAAATATGATTCCGGCCAGAAGATTTTCACCCATCGCCTTCACCTTTATTCTGATTACGCCTATTATTTTCTCACCGAAGATTTGGGATCAGGAAAAAGGGTTGGTGTCCAAATTGCCACGGGGCTGGTTCCTCAGTCTACGGTAACAAGCTTTGACGCCTATGATTTCAGGGAAAAGGATTCCCTTAACCTGATAAAAACCGGCAGGCAGTGGTGTTGGAAACACTTCAGGGATGTGATGCCGGAGTGGGGTTTCAATTTTTCCTTTCCAAACCATGTCAACTCTGAGGTGGTAAAGGTAACAGCTTCCTTATGGGCGCGTTCTCCGAGGACAAGTCCAAACTCAAAATTCTATCTTCTGGAAGGAGAAACCCGTTTTGCCACGGTAGAATTGCCTGGCGTATACACAAATAATTATGAATCCCTCTATGCTTCATCCAGCATTACCAACAGCAAGTTCACCCCTACAGCTGACAATTTCAGAATCAACCTGCAGTTCCTCCAAAGTAATCCGGCGTCCGAAGGC
>MEOR01000159.1:4592-4819 GCA_001769295.1 Bacteroidetes bacterium GWF2_49_14
ATTTTCGACGGTGGTCAGCTTCCGTTCAGGGAGTCAAGGGAAACAGCTCCCGGCAAGGTGCTGAAGTACCATATCGATAAAGCAACTGCCAATCACATGGTCTGGGACGTTACCAGCCAGGGTGATATCAGGCAACTGGCCCTGAATGTTGCCGGTAATGGGGTTGAATTCACAGCAGCTGCCGATGTACTCAGGGAGTATGTGGTTTTTGACCCGGCCTCTGCAAA
>MEOR01000159.1:4837-37160 GCA_001769295.1 Bacteroidetes bacterium GWF2_49_14
TACCGGGGAAGGCCTGGGTCCTGTTCAGACCCAGAACCTGCACGGGCTCGAATCGCAGGAAATGGTGATACTGGTTCATGACGACCTCAAGGCACAGGCTGTCGAGCTGGCTCAATTTCATAAGAATAACAGCGGACTGACTTCGGCAATTGTATCACCTTCCCAGATATACAATGAGTTCTCCAGCGGAATGACGGATGCCACCGCAATCCGTGATTTTCTGAAAATGTTCTATGATCGTTCATCAGGTTCCCCGATGCTTAAATATTTCCTCTTCTTCGGCGATGGCTCGTATGACAATAAGAATATTCCCAAGGATTTCAGGACCATGCTGCCAACCTATCAGTCTCTGGAATCGCTCTACCCGACCAGCTCCTATGTGACCGATGATTTTTTCGGCCTGCTGGACACCGGGGAAGAGATGGAACCAGGTCTGCTTGACATTGGTATCGGCAGATTCCCGGTAATTACTGAAAACGAAGCATCGATAATTATTGATAAAATCCGGCAATATTATTCTCCCTCCGCCCTGGGTGACTGGCGCAACCTGGTCTGCTTTATCGGTGACGATGAAGATGGCAATGCGCATATGCGGGACGCTAATACCCTGGCCGATATGCTGAGCGCCGAATACCCCGCTTTCAATGTTGAAAAGATATTTCTGGACGCCTACCAGCAGATTTCACTACCTCAGGGTGAGCGTTATCCGGAGGTAAACCGGGCAATCAACGACAGGATGAAGAAGGGCGCCCTGATTATGAATTACCTGGGTCACGGAAGCAAGAAAGGGTTAGCTCATGAAGAGATACTAACTGTTTCCGACATTAAAAACTGGGAGAATCCTGGCCAATACCCACTGTTTATGACGGCTACCTGCGAATTCAGCAGGTTTGACGATTCTACCACCGTTTCCGCGGGTGAATGGGTTTTACTAAATCCAACCGGGGGGGGAATTGCTCTGTTTTCAACTTCACGTCTCGTTTATTCCTCCCCGAATTTCATTCTAAACAGGGAATTTTACAATTGCGCCTTCAAGCGGCACGAAGACGGCAGCCGATATACCCTTGGTGATATCATGAGGATAACCAAAAATGCCGTTGGGGAAGAGCAGAATAAACTGAATTTTACCCTGCTGGGCGACCCTGCATTGGTCTTAAGCTATCCCGATGTTGGTATCCGCATGGATGAGATCAATGGGAAACCGATCGGTGAATTCACCGATACGATCAAAGCACTGTCCCGAACATCGGTAAAAGGTCATATAATTGATCTGCAAGGCAACAAAATACCTGACTTCAACGGCATTGTGATGCCATCGGTATACGACAAGGAAATCCATCTTACTAATATGGCCAATGACGGGGGACCGGTCATGGAATTCACGGTCAGAAACAGTATTCTTTTCAGAGGCAAAGCCTCCGTTAAAAATGGTGAGTTCAGTTTTAATTTCATGGTTCCCAAGGATATCGCTTACCAGGTCAGTACCGGGAAATTCAGCTTCTATGGAAAAACCGATACCTATGACGGGCACGGCGTTGACCAGCGGGTGCGAATCGGCGGTTCTGAAGGTGCCTCATCAAACGATCAGACTGGCCCGCAAGTCGGTGTTTTCCTGAATGATACCACATTTGCTGCCGGTGGAATCTGCAATGAAACCCCGGTTCTTCTGATCAGGATTCAGGATGAAAGCGGAGTCAATACCACTGGGAACGGAATTGGTCATGATATCACGGCAACTCTTGACGGTAATCAGCAAAACGTACTTGTCCTGAACGATTATTATGAAAGTGACCTGGATGAGTACCGGTCGGGAACTATCCGCTATCCATTCGGGAAACTAAGTCACGGAGAACACCTGCTACGCGTAAAAGTTTGGGACATCGTAAATAATTCAACAGAATCCGAGCTACATTTTAACGTAACTAATTCTGATGAGATCATTCTGGACCATGTTCTGAACTATCCGAATCCTTTTACAACCAGGACCGATTTCTATTTTGAACATAATCAGGGAAACCAGCCATTGGATGTACTCATTCAGGTATTTACCATCGGGGGAAAGTTGGTAAAAAGCTTCGAATTTCTGGCTTCTGACCAAACTCAGATTAATGCCGGTTCCTTTCGGGTTGGACCTGTAACCTGGGATGGGCTGGATGATTTCGGCGACCGCATCGGCCGGGGAACCTATTTTTATCGGGTGAGGGTAAGGACCAATGATGGTAAAACGAAGGATGCTTTCCAAAAGCTTGTTATTCTGAAATAATCAGTGGTCTAACACAATAATAAGGCACCTCATCAGTTTAGACTTGTGAAAATCCCTTATTAACTAGGAGAAATCTTTATATTTGTCGACAAAATTCTAGGTTCATGAAACTTGCCAATAAGCGCATCATTACTCTGCTGGTGGCCACCAGCCTGATCATACCCATCTTTGCACAAATATCGACGGATGAATTGTCCGGGAAGATCAATACTATAACTTCGGCCGTTCCTTTTCTAACAATTGCACCGGATTCCCGTTCTGGTGGAATGGGCGACGTTGGTGTTGCCCTTTCACCGGATGCCAACTCGATGCACTGGAACCCTGCAAAATATGCTTTTGCACCCAATGACATGGGGATCTCAATGTCTTATACCCCCTGGCTGAGGCAACTGATTCCCGACATTAACCTGGCTTACCTCTCCGGATACAAGAAAATTGATAAGGATCAAACCATTGGGTTTTCACTTCTCTATTTCTCCCTTGGGAATATCACCTTTACCGATGTGGTCGGCAACACGATGCAGCAGTTCAATCCTAATGAATTTGCCTTTGATGCGGCCTATGCCAGAGCTTTCAGCGACAAGTTTTCGGGCAGCCTTTCCTTTCGCCTGATCTACTCCAACCTTACAGGCGGATTCACCGTCGGAGGAGTTGAATCTCACCCTGGCATGGCTTACGCATCCGATATATCGGTGTTTTACCAAAATGACGAGCTTCGGGCTGGTGATTATGATGCAACCTTTGCCTTTGGCGCCAACTTGTCAAATATCGGTTCAAAAATATCCTATTCAAGTAACTCCGATAAAGATTTCATTCCTATCAATCTTCGACTTGGAGTTGCCTATACGGTTGATTTTGACGACTATAACAGTCTTACAGCAGCAATCGACATTAATAAACTACTGGTCCCCACACCTCCGGATTACTATGCAGATTCGGTTGATATTAATGGAGATCCGGTTATCGAAGCCGGTTTTGACCCGAATGTTTCAATACCGGTTGGTATGTTTCACTCCTTTTATGATGCCCCCGGCGGTTTCGCTGAAGAACTTAATGAGCTTACTTACAGTATCGGTATGGAATATTGGTATGCCAAACAGTTTGCCATTCGCGGAGGGTATTTTATGGAGCATGCCACTAAAGGAAACCGGAAATTCTTTACCGTTGGCATCGGACTTCGTCTGAATGTTTTCGGACTTGACTTTGCCTACCTGGTCCCGATATATCAGAACAATCCACTGGCAAACACATTAAGATTCAGCCTGCTGTTTGATTTTGCAGGGCTGAGTAACAAGAAGTAATGTTCCGGATTGGGTTCGGTTATGATGTCCATCAGCTTGCCGAAAACCGGAAGCTGATTCTCGGAGGCATTGAAATCCCTTACCATAAAGGCACCCTGGGCCATTCAGATGGCGATGCATTGATACATGCCATATGCGATGCCCTTTTTGGTGCACTTGCCCTCCGGGATATCGGATTCCACTTTCCTGATACGGCAGGTGAATTCAAGGATATTGACAGCAAAATCCTGCTTACCAGAACCATGGAAATTATCCGACAGAAAGGTTGGGAAATCGGCAATATCGACACCACCATCTGCCTTGAGCAGCCTAAATTAAAGGATTACATCCCCCTGATGCAAACAACTCTGGCTAAAGTCCTGGCTATTGAGCCCGGCCAGGTCTCCATCAAGGCAACCACAACGGAAAAAATGGGATTCGTCGGAACCAGCCACGGTGTCGCCGTCTACGCAGTAGTCCTGCTGACGAATACTTAGCCAAACCCTCCACCTCTTACAGTCTTACAGTCTTAAAGTCTTAAAGTCTTAAAGTCTTAAAGTCTTAAAGTCTTAAAGTCTTAAAGTCTCTAGGTCTCTATGTCTATAAGTCTTCCAGTCATCTACCGCGCATACTCCGCCGTCACATGATCCACCACCCCGCCTCCGTCATCTGCGGTGTAGTAAAGCTGAATAATATTAAAAGTCTCATTGACCTCGCCGCTGCCTTCAAAAACAAAACCATCTAAACTTTGCTTGGGAAGGTCAATCAGATAGCCGCTTTTTATAACGGCAACCCTGACACCATTGCCCAGTTTGTAGAAGTTATCAATGTAATATTTATCAAAATTAGCGGCATCACGCTGCAGGGTAACCGTGTAAACACTCGTACCCTTGGTGCTTTTAACAAAAATCTCACTGGTTTCCGTGCAGGTCCAGGAACCGGCAAGATCCGGGTTTCCCTCTTCAAGCGTACAGCCTGCCAGGAATAGTCCCATACAAGCCAATACAGTTAATTTACTGATGGATTTCATTGCATTGATTATTAATGAGTTATTTCAAGATTCGATAAAAGTTTCTCATCGACGAGGTTTGGCAATGTGATCTGCAGGCTGGGATTCATTTTCATGGCTTCCCTGATCGCGGAAATTGCCCCGGGATTCCTTGCCCAGCCGCGGCGTGCAATTCCATTGTTGACGTCCCAGAAAAGCATGCTGTCTATTCTTCTTTCTGCCTCCTCAGATCCATCTATAACCATGCCAAAACCACCATTGATGACTTCTCCCCACCCCACTCCGCCACCGTTGTGGATTGAGACCCAGGTAGCACCTCGAAATGAGTCACCGATAACATTTTGGATTGCCATATCTGCGGTAAAGGAAGATCCGTCATATATATTCGACGTTTCACGGTATGGAGAGTCGGTTCCTGAGACATCATGGTGGTCGCGGCCCAGCACAACCGGTGCGCTGATTCTGCCTTGACGGATAGCTTTGTTGAATGCCTGGGCAATACGTATCCGGCCCTGGGCATCTGCGTAAAGTATCCGTGCCTGGGATCCGACCACGAGGTTATTGCGGCCTGCTTCCCGGATCCAGTGCAGGTTGTCAGCGATCTGTGATTTGATCTCTGATTCAGCCTCCAGCACCATTTCTGCCAGTACTTCAGCAGCAATCTTGTCGGTTACAGCCAAATCCATTGGAGTATCAGAAGTACAAACCCACCTGAACGGACCAAAGCCATAATCAAAGAAAAGCGGCCCCATAATATCCTGCACATAGGAAGGATAGGTGTAGGTCCCGTCCTTTTTGAAAACATCTGCACCAGCCCGGCCAGATTCCAGGAGGAAGGCATTGCCATAATCCCAGAAATACATGCCGCGCCGGGAAAGACTATTAATCGCAAGAACCTGCCGGCGTAGCGATTCCTGAACCAAAGCCCTGAATCGTTCCGGTTCCTCACGCATTAACCGGTTGGATTCTTCAAAACTGACACCAGCCGGATAATAACCGCCTGCCCATGGATTATGCAGGGAGGTCTGGTCAGAGCCCAAATCAATCTGGATGCCTTCAATGGCAAACTTTTCCCACAAATCAACCACGTTGCCCTGATAAGCAAGCGAGACTGCTTCGCCTGCCATCCTTGCTCCTTCCATTCGGACTATAAGCTTATCTAAATCCGTATACAACTCATCAATCCAACCCTGGTCATGCCTGATCCGTGCCGCCTTGGGATTCATTTCGGCAATCACGCAGATTCCCCCGGCAATGACGGTTGCTTTAGGCTGGGCTCCGGACATGCCGCCAAGACCTGAGGTGACAAAAATCTTGCCTTTGAGATCCGGTGCAGGGCTTGAGGCTTTCATCCTCCCGGCATTCAGGACGGTTATCGCAGTACCATGAACAATGCCCTGAGGGCCAATGTACATAAAGGAACCTGCAGTCATTTGTCCGTACTGGGAAACACCCAGGGCATTCATCCGCTCCCAGTCATCCGGCGAGGAATAATTGGGTATAACCATGCCGTTCGTGACCACCACCCGGGGAGCCTCCTTATGTGAGGGGAAAAGTCCCAGGGGATGCCCGGAATACATTACCAGAGTCTGCTCATCAGTCATCCGGGCAAGATATTGCATGGTTAGCCTGTACTGCGCCCAGTTTTGGAATACGGCACCATTCCCCCCATAGGTAATCAGTTCATGCGGATGCTGGGCAACTTTAGGGTCCAGATTATTGCATATCATCAGCATTATAGCCGCTGCCTGTGTTGACACGCATGGGAATTCATCAATAGGCCTGGCCCTCATCTCATAGCGGGGACGAAACCGGTACATGTAGATCCGGCCATAGGTCCTCAGTTCATCCAGGAATTCAGTCGCAAGTTCAGCATGAAATTTCCCGGGGAAATACCGCAGGGCATTCCGCACCGCCAGCACCTTTTCTCCGGCTGTCAGGATATCCTTTCTTCCGGGGGCATGATTTACTTCCGGATCAAAAGGGACAACCTCAGGCAATACCTCCGGAATCCCCTCAAGGATCTCATTTTTGAAATTATCGGAACGCATAAAATCCGCTTGCTTATTGTTTTACAAACTTACAAACGGATCTCTGATTGGATGTCCTGAGTTCAATAAAATAAATGCCAGATCGTAAGCTACTAACATCCAACTCGATACGATCCCTGAACTCTTGAATCCCGATATTTTGCCCTGATAAAACCCGACCCGACAGGTCCCTGAGCAAAACACGTCCCTGCCCACCTCCTTCAATGGAAATGCTCAATCGGTCAGATACCGGGTTCGGGTATACGGATAAACTACCAGCAACAGAAGGATTTTCCTTGATTTCATAGCCGGAAAGTATAGTCGGTTTAACGAGCTTTTTATCAGTATATATCCGGTACTCACCCGGATTCAGGGTAACAGGGCCTGTGGTAACCATAACCTCCAGAGAGTCGCCGGTCCAGTATTCATACCACCAGCCTGCATGCTGGAAATTGGCGCTTCGGGTGCTGGCCCTTACTCCAAAGTTTCCGATTATGGTAGCATTCATATCGGGGTGATTTAAATGAATTCTCTTAATGGTATCCTGCAGACTAACCTGAAAATCAGCGGTCTGAAAAACAGGCTGACTGTTTTTTAATCCATTCAGTGAAGAATAAATCTGATAGAGTCGTTTTCTGAGTGGATCGGAATAATAGCTCCAGCGAATAGGTTTTCTGCCCACGCGCCCTCCTTCATTGATGGAAACATCATACCCGAGCTCTCCGAACATCCAGATCATCTTGGGTCCCGGAACAGGAATAAAGAAATTGGCAGCCAATTCCATTCTCTTAAGGGCTATTCCGGGGTCCTTCATATTATATGAAGGATTCTGGGTATTTCCGAACCTCACGCATTCATACATCAGCCGCTCTTCATCGTGGCTCTCCATGTATCCCACCAATCCGGGCTGGTTCCATCCCCGCGTCAGCCATGAAATGCCTGAAAAATCCCAGCCTCCGCCTGAATACCAGCCTGATGAGGCCTGCCGGTAATTGTAATTTGAGTTTCCCCAAACCATCATCCCGGCATCAGTGAGTTCCTTTTCCTCACTGGTAGCTGCAAAATGCTCCAGGATCACGTAGGCAGAAGCATTTGTCTCCCAAATCTTACCTGCCATCCTTTTGAGAATGCCTATCCGGGAAGCATCATAGCCGCCGCCATCCCCGGGGGTATTTGTAAACCCCTTGGTGAAATCGAATCGGAAGCCATCCAGTTTATATTCACTGAGCCAATAGGTATTGACACTGTCAACGAAATTCTGTGTTGACAGGCTTTGATGGTTAAAATCATACCCCCACGAATACGCTGTATTTGGGGAAGTTACGTTGTACCAGGGATTATTGGCCGCCGGGCGGTTGTTGGCAGCATCCCAATAGAGCCGAACCAACGGACTCTGCCCGTAGGAATGGTTAAGAACGATATCCAGGATAACTGCCATGCCCATCTGGTGAGCCGAATCAACCAGTGCCTTGAATGTATTTTTAGGGCCGTAGTATTTGTCTACCGCAAAATAAAAAGAAGGGTTGTAGCCCCAGCTGTCATTCCCTTCAAATTCAGACACCGGCATCAGCTCAATCGCATTGATGCCCAATTCTTTAAGATAATGCAGCGTATCAATTAATGCATTGAATGAATGGGCCTGCAGAAAATCCCGGATCAGTAACTCGTAAATAACCAGGTTCTTCCTGTCCGGAGCCCTGAAGGAATTGGCTTTCCAGCTGTAAGGAGTTTGCCCGGTTTGAAGAACTGCGGCCGCCTGGGTGGTCTTTCCGGATGGGTATTGAATAAGCCCCGGATATGTTGTTGCATCAATGTACTGATCATTCCAGGGATCGGATATTTTATCGGCATAGGGATCAGCAATCCTGATTTCGCCATCGACCAGATATTGGAAAACATACTCCTTCAAAGTTTCCAGTCCGGTTATTGTGATCCAATACCGGTTCCCGTCAGGCGTCCTGTTCATCTGATAAGCCGGGTCGATTTTCCAGTCGTTGAAATCACCGAGTGCAAAAACGAACTCTTTTCCGGGGGCAAAGAGTACCAGGGTAGCCTGGTGATCCCCCTGATAGTTGATTCCGTCCTTCACACCTGCCGGAAGTTCGGCAATAAGACTGCCTCCGCGGACCAGATAATTAAAGGAGTCCCTGACTGTATTCCCCAGCCCATAGCCGACAACCTCAATAGTATGAAACCCTGATGCAGCCCCGGTAAGCGTATAATTCAGGACCAGGCCATTCGCACTATACAATCGGGTCATATCCTGAAAAATAGCGATCGAATCGGCAGCTATGGCCTGGGCGGCAACAGAAATCGATTGCCCTGCATCAATAACCAGAAAATCCCTGTCGGGAGCTGTCAGCGTAATATTTAATCCTGCTTCATAAACGGTGACAAAAATATCTCCGTTTTCGTGGGTTTTCCCTTCCAGGGATCCCGTAGAATTCCTGAATACAAATGCGAGCTTCAGTATTTTCTCTCCGGCCGGAACGCCGTAAAAAGTTCTTATTGATGGCCCGATTTTTAGCTCCCACAAATTGTTTCCGAGTGACCTGAGCTTAGCCTTATCCGTATTCTGGCTCCACCCGGCTATCACATATTTCCAGTCACCTCCTGAGGTGCTCTTATCAGTGATTACTCCCGTATGCGCCCAGATGTCGCCAGTGTAATTTGCCAGTCCTGCACTGCCCTGGGTTGCATCAAAAATGATGGTCACGGAATCTCCCTCTGCCGGAAATGCAGGTTCCGTTCTTACTACCTGGCCCCAGACTGTCGCTTGAGCAAATAATAAGCTTATAATGAGAATCTTAGTCTTTAACATGCGGTAAATTTATCTAACCTCCAAGATAAGGGGAGTTTTGGCGGGAACCTGAATTTTGTCCCCGGAAAACTCAGTTCCGGCTAAAACATTACGAAATTTGGCACCGGGTCCCAGCATTTCTGAGTAGTTCCTGGTATCCAGTATGATCGGGTTGTTATTTTTATTCAGGACAACCATAATCTTCTGATTCATTGAATACCTGAAATAGACATATGCACCGTTTGCGGGCGAATAGTGCATTAGTTGACCCGAATGAATCACCACGGCATTCTTTCTCCAGTTAAGCAATTTTTTCATGAATGACTGAGCGTCCGACTGGCTGGCGGTCAACCCGGTACCATTGAATCCATTGACCGTATCTTCGGTCCAGCCTCCAGGAAAATCGGACCGGATATTTCCATGATTTCCCCGCAAGGAGTTTTTCATCAAAATCTCAGTCCCGTAATAAATTTGCGGTATTCCCCGGGTTGTAAGGAAAAATGCGATTCCCAGCTTAAACAGTTCCGGATCCTCATTAACCTGGGTGAAAAATCGGTCCATGTCATGATTGTCAGGGAAAATGACCAGATTATTCGGATCAGGATAAAGAAAATCGTTGGCGAGCATTTCATATAGCCTGATAAATCCATCGGACCAGGTTTCTTTTTCGGTAAGCGCTTTTGTAACCGACATCTGCAAAGGAAAATCCATCAGGCCCGGCAGGCACGACCGGAGATTAACGCCACCCTGATACCCCCGCTGCCATTTGGAGACAATCGCCGGATTTTCACTCCACTCCTCCCCCACAATATTAAAATCCGGATACTCGCCCATGATGGCGCAGGTCCAGTCAGACATAAAATCAGCACCTGCATAGGGGTGGGTATCATGACGAATTCCATGGAGGTCTGCATATTCCACCCACCAGATGCTGTTCTGAATCAAATACCTGGAAAAGTGCGGATTACCCTGGTTCATGTCAGGCATGGTTGGAACAAACCACCCTTTCCCAAATACATCCCGGTCCGTTTTTGCAGCATAAGGATCATTGAAGGTTGTACGGCGGTGATTGGTCGGGCCGCCGGTCTGGGTGGTCCGGAGCCAGTCGGGATATGGCATATCCTCCATCCACCAGTGGCCGGAACCGCAATGGTTCATCACCTGATCCATGATCAGCTTGATCCCTCTCTTTGATGCTTCGCGGCTTAACCGGAGATAGTCTTCATTAGTCCCGAATCGTGGGTCTGTTTGATAAAAATCGGTTATAGAATACCCGTGGTAGGAGGCCTTTTGTTGATTGTTTTCAAGTACCGGATTCACCCAAAGAGTGGTAAAACCCATGTCTGCTATATAATCGAGATGCTCGATTACGCCTTTAATGTCGCCGCCATGCCTACCACTGAGGTTTGACCGGTCCGGCCTTTCCAGGGTTGCAGGTGAATAGTCATTATCAGGGTCTCCATTTGCAAACCGGTCAGGAGTAACCAGGTATATTACATCGGCCGCTGAAAATCCCTGACGCTGGGAGGATCCGTGCTCACGCTCAATCAGTTTGTACTGGTACCTGGCGTTGATCTTATCCTCTTTTAGAAGTTTGATTTCAAACGAACCCGGCCGTGCTTCCGGCTTCAATGTGAGATAGAGAAACAGAAAATTAGGATTCGTGGGATTAACCACACTGTCAATCACGATTCCGGGATAACTGAATTCAGCAACGAGTTGCCCGATTCCGGGTCCATGTAGCAGGATCTGAAGTGATGGGTTTTTCATGCCGGTCCACCAAAAAGGCGGTTCAACATGCTGTATGCCTGTACTTTGAGCAGAACTAAACTGACCGACACCCATCAGGCTGATCAAAAGCAGAATTCTCCATACTCCTGTTTTCATAGTAATAATAAAAAAGCCCACTCAACCAGGATTCCAGTCAAGTGGGCTTCATTTCAGACGACCTTAGTTTTTCTTAATTTTCACCCTGTAGATCGGCCCTTTCAGGTCGAGTGTTAGGGTATAATTACCTGCAGCGGCAATCGGAATATTTGCCCCTTCGTACTCACAGGACCCATTATTTCCATTGTCTCCCAGGTTGATGGCCCAATCATCGTTGGCACGAAATTTAATATCACCGGCAACCAGGTTAACTGTAAGCGTTAACAGACGGGTTTCGGCATCATATTCCATGTTGGTGTCATTGTCCCATCCACCGGGAGTGGCCGAACCAATCAGGCCCCAGTCGGTTTTTGTGAAGGAATGTGTAAGATTGTTCAGGTTGACATTTAACTTATACATTCCGGCATCCCCAGCCAGGATATCGGCACCGCCACTTTCAAGTGTACCATCAGCCCCATTATCTCCGTAATTCTCAGACCAACTTGGGCCTACAGTATACTTAAAAAAGGTCCCGGCATCCTTGAAGAAAATATACCCTTCATATTTCTTGTCGCTTAATTTTGAGAAAATGACGGTATTATTATCCTCTGGGGACCATCCCTGATAGCTGCCAGGAACCTGAAGTTGTGGATAAACTACCACTACTTCATAGGGATTAACTCCAAGGTTGACAACCGGTGAGTATATACTCGGAATGATCTCGCTGATGGTTGCCATAACCCGGATTTCAATCCCGGTTACTTCGCCAAAAGGAAATTCTGCACCCAGGAATCCCGAATTTAGATCCTCTGCTTTTGTTGATGCAGTAAGTTCCGTCGTGGTTTTTAGCGTAACAGGTGCCTTAAAATCGTTGCCAACCTTGTCGTACTGAACCGTATAAGTTACAGCGGCATCAAATCCAAAGTCAGCTGCGGTCCAGGAAAAGGTCACATTGTCGTTGGCCGTTGCCTCGGTAAATACCAGATTGGTACCCGAAGCAGGAGCTGTAAGGGTCGGAGCGGTTGGATTTTCCGAAATTACCGGTCCGAGTTCAGCTTTTGTACAGGAAGCCAGGATCAGGATCCCTGCAAATGCGATATATGCTAATCTCCTCATTGTAATTATTTTAATAGTTTTCATCAATAACCGGTGTTCTGTATAAGATTCGGGTTGGCTCCGATATCGGTAGCTGGAATCGGGAACAGGTCGAACCGGCTGTCGGTGGCAGCACCGGCAGCAGCATTACCTTTCCATTCCCACAGGTATGCTCCGCCGCTGAATTTTCCAAACCGGATCAGGTCGGTTCTGCGGGTTCCTTCCCAGTACATTTCGCGGGCCCGCTCATCCAGGATGAATTCCAGTGACAGATCCGCCTGTGCAATGTTACCGGATTCATCGGTATAAGCGCGGGTCCTGAGTTCATTAATCAGGTCCAGTGCCTTTGAAATGGTGCCACCCCCACCACGAAGGACTGCCTCGGCATACATCAGGTAGACGTCTGCCAGTCGGAACATTGCAAAATCGGTATCCACGAAGGTCATATCCGATCCGTTTGTTCCTGTTGAGGTTACGTTCTTAAACTTGGTAACGGCAAATCCATCATTAAATGCAAACAGGTTGCTGATGTCCAGGTTCTGATCCTGTGTGAAGAAAAGAGCACGCCGGTCATAGCTGGCCCTAACAACGGTATAGGTATAGTCCGGCACGCCAAGTTTCAAAGTAATGGTATAGGAACCATCATTTGCAATCGGAATGTTGGCTCCATTTTGTTCCAAGGTGCCATTTGCTCCGTCATCTCCGTAGTTCACATCCCAACCATCATTTGCGCGGAATTTGAACTCACCGGCCTTTAAGTCCAGAACTGCTGTCCAGATACCCGTTGCCGGATCAAAAGTCATATTCTGATCTGCATCCCAGCCATTGGCGGTTGCAGAACCGATAATGCCCCAATCGGTTTTCAGGTAAGTGTAAGTCAGGGCCGGCAGGTCAACATTGATTTTGTAATAACCGGCATCGGCAGCAACAATGTTCGCACCGTTGCGATCCAGGGTACCATTGGCACCATCGTCGCCATAGTTTACATCCCAGCTCGGTCCGTCGGCAAACTTGAACTGTGTGTTGGCATCTGCAAAATAGAGATAACCTTCATATTTTCCATCGGCCTTCGCAGAGGCAATCACGGTTGAAGCTTTTGCAGGATCCCAACCCTGATAGGAACCCGGGACATAAAGAACCGGATATCCCGATTTTTTTGGAATATAAACGGGAGAAACCTGAAGCGGACCTGTCAGATCCGGATAGAATTTATGTACAAATGATTTAGTTACGCGGGTTCCGCCCCATCCGCCGTCAACACCGAAATCCGCCGGTTTCATTACCGATCCGCCTACAGCGGCATGGATAATGAATGTCATCCCACCCCAGGTCTTGGTATATGTTCCGTCAAATGTAACCGGGAAAATAACCTCAGGGGATGTATTGTTATCGGCAAGAAAATTGTGCTGGTAATTGGGTGCCAGGCTGTAGCCTGCAGCAATTACTTTGTCGCAATAGGTCACACATTCGGTGTTTTTCTCCGAACCCATATACACCTTTGAGTTGAGGTAGAGCTTGGCCAGCAATGACCAGCAGGCAGCCTGATCGGCCCTGCCGTATTCATTGGCTTTAGGAGCTGGAAGCATCGGCTCAACTTCCTTAATTTCACTTTCGATATACGTAAACAGATCGGCGCGCTGAATCTGCTCGGGAAAGAATGCACCAACAGCGTCTTCTTCCGTGACGAATGGTACATTCCCAAACATATCCATGGCATGATAGTAACTGAGGGCCCTCATGAAGCGTGCCTCGGCACGGTAACCCTGAATGTTGGTCTTGTCCGCTCCCGCAATTCCCCGTTCATCGAGCTTGGCATCCGAGGATTCACGGATGAACTCATTACAGAGGGAAATCTGATAGTAAATCCTGTTGTACATGGCCGTAATGAACTCCCCTGAAGGAGTCCAGTCCATGTCATGATAATCTCTCAGAGTTCCATCATTCCAGGCTATAACTGCCTCATCGGTAGGAAGTTCCTGTGCACACCAGTATTGGCGAAGGTAGGTTGAGAATCCTTCGTCGATACCGCTGATATCAGCCATACCGGCCGGACCCTGCTGGCCGCTCACGGCCAGACCTGCGTAAACCTTTGCGAGAACCTGGTAATAAGATGCCGGGTTATCGTAAACGGTAGCAGAAGTTATTTCATCCTTATCCAGGGGCACGGTATCCAGATCTTTCACGCACGATGCAAATCCGAGTACCAGGGCTGCCACCAGGAGCGAATATTTTGAAAATCTTTTCATAATCTGATTCATGTTTTTCTGTTAGTAATCAAGTTTCAGTCCCAGCATGAATATTCTCGGACGCGGATAAATGTTTCCATCTATTCCACTATATACTTCCGGATCCAGTCCTGTGTATTTGGTAACAACGAAAGCATTCTGGACGGAAAGGGACAGATACAGGTCCAGCTTCTTGCTGGCCAGGTTCTTGAACTGATAACCGAGACTTACGTTATCGAGCCTGAGGAAGGAGGCATCCTGAACATAATAATCGGACCAGTATTTCGGATTTACCCAACCGGTGTACAGAGCATCCTGAACCACGTTGGTGGCATAACCGGCGGTATTATACATATAGGCGTTTACGCCGTTGCCGGAGTTCACGTTGTTATATACATAATTACCCAGGTTAACCCTGCCGGCAAAGGAGAAATCCCAGTTTTTGTAATTCAAACGGGAGTTGAATCCCATAAAGGCTGCCGGAGCAGGATTGTGATAGAGGTATTTATCATCGGCTGAGATTTTGCCGTCACCGTTCCGGTCGACATAGAGCCCTTCAATCGGCTTTCCGTCTTTATCAAATACCTGCTCATACACATAGAATGAATAAGCCGGGGATCCGACCGAATGAATCTGGATCGTGTTGCCCACTCCACCGCCGATGCCGCCTACAAAAACTCCTTTATAGTTCGGATCATCAGTAGCAGTCAGCTTAGTAATCTCATTCTTATTGAATGTTATGTTATAACCAACTTCCCAGAACAACTCTTCGGTGGAGAAAATCCTGCCCAGGATTGAGAATTCAACCCCTTTGTTAACCAGGTTCCCTACGTTGGTCAGAATCTGGTTTGTCAGGTTGGTACCTGCCGGTACCGGTATGGTATTGATCAGGTCCTTCGTTTCGCGGTAATAATATTCAACCGATCCGAGAATCCTGTTTTTCAGGAACCCATAATCCAATCCGATATTATACGTGGCGGTCTCTTCCCATTTCAGGTTGGCATCATAACCTTCCGGACGAAGGGTGGTAACGAAATGGTTGCCAAACTGATACTGAGCCGTGATTTCTGAGAAAGTATACCTTGCCAGGTAAGGATAGTCACCCGAGGTAATATTCTGCTGCCCGGTAACACCATACCCTAAACGAAGTTTCAGGTCGGAAACGGCATCCACATCTTTCAGGAAGCTCTCTTCCTTGATTTTCCATGCAATGGCGGCCGACGGGAAAAGGCCCCAGCGGTTATCGGGCGAGAAGCGGGACGAACCATCATTCCTGAGGGTGAAAGTCAACAGGTATTTATCCATCAGGGAATAGTTAACACGGCCGAAGAAGGAAACCAGATAGCTTTCCGATTCATAGTCTGTGTCGCTGTTCGTGATCGTCCTGGCGGCATTGGCTTCAAAATAATTGCCCTTCCTGTAGAAATGCTGCCATGAATATCCCCCCATCACATCAAGCCGGCTCTTTCCGAACTCCTTCACGTAATTCAGGTAGAAATCGACCAGCTCGTTTTTCTTCTGCTGCTTGTATTCAGCGTCAATACCACCAATCGGATTACCATCGCCGTCAATATCATAATTCTGACGGGCTGAATCCGGGACCGAAATAAAGCCCTGACTGTTAGACAGGTCGGTAGCCACGTTCAGGTTTGCCCTGAGCTCCGGCAGGAAATGGAATTTATAGTCTACCTGGACATTACCCATGAGCCGGTTAATAGCTGCACGGTCATCACGCATCATCAGTTGCGCGAGCGGATTCTGAGTGGCAATGGTAATCGGGTCACCGTTTGGCTGCAGCCATTCGAAGTATCCGCCATATTTGCCGCCATCGGTATAAACGGGCTGAGTGGGATCGAACCCGATAGCACTTCCGATAGCACCACGGCTGGCAAACCGGTTATTCTCACGCATCCCCTTTGCATTGATGCTGACTTTCAGATGATTGTCAAGAAAAACAGGATCCAGTGACAAAGCGCCGGTCCAGCGTTCCATTGAGGAGGTCTTCAGGATACCGTTCATATCGGAATATCCAAGTGATGCACGGTAAGGCATGGTTCCGGCCGAACCGGTTAGGGCCAGGCTGTGGTCATGACCGAAAGAATTACTGAGGATTTCCTTCTGCCATTCGGTATCTGAAGTTCCCAGCACCTTGAGGGCGGTTTCATTCCCGGCATAGAGTTCCTGATAGAATGCCTTATATTCTTCGGCATTCAGGACATCAATCGTCTTACCGACCATTGAATAGGATGCCTTGCCGTCATAGGTTATTTTCATCTTGCTTCCGGCAGCCCCTTTTTTGGTTGTAATGATGATAACCCCGTTGGAAGCCCGGGATCCGTAAATTGCGGTAGCCGAGGCATCCTTTAGGATGGTGAATGACTCAATATCATTGGGGTTGATCGCGTTAAGCGGGTTCCTCATACCAGCAACACCTTCATTATCAAGAGGAATTCCATCGACGACAATCAGTGGATCATTGCTTGCCGACATGGAAGAGCCTCCACGGATCCGGATTGTTGCCCCTTCACCCGGAGCACCGCCGCCGGTTGTAATGTTCACCCCTGAGGCGCGACCGATCAGCAGTTGTTGCGGAGACACGATGCTCCCGCGGTTAAAATCTTTCGAACTGATTGCAGTAACCGATCCGGTAGCATCCTTCTTTTTCTGGGTACCGTAACCGATAACCACCACACCGGAAATGGTTTCTGTAGCCGGTGTCAGCGCTACATTCAGTGTAGTCTGCAGACCGGCAGTCACTTCCTGGGTGATGTAGCCGACATAGGAAAAAATGAGGACTTGCCCCTGGGAAGCTGAAAACCTGAATGACCCGTCGACCCCGGTAATGGTTCCTTTGGTTGGATCAGATTTCAGACTGACCGAAGCGCCAATTAAGGCCTCGCCACTCTGGGCATCCGTAACCATTCCCGTAATGCTCTGCTGGGCATAAGCCATTTGGCCTATAAATAGCAGGGTCAGCACTGGCAGGAACAGTTTTCCGAGAACTGAAAAACTATCTCTCTTCATTGTTTGTAAATGTTAATATGAATTAATCGTTAAACTCACGTAACTATTAGGGTAAATATAGGGAAAAATGAAACCGCCTCACCCAAAAATTGCCAGAACAGCCATTTATCAAGCCTTTTACGGCTGCAACAACTCCGGGATGCCTGATTTCAATCGTTTTCTGAAAAAATGCACGGATCGTTCTTTTTTTAACAATACCAGCAGGAATGCCGGTAGCAAGTGCGTTACAATGGTCATTAACCGTGTAGATACAGTCAGTAAATGCATTTTTCGGTGCCCGGAGACCCAATATGGTTCCCGGTTTACCCGGATCAGGGTTTAACCCTTGAAAATAGCCCTTTGGGAATGGTGCGATTATACCTATTTTTAAGATTTCAAACGATTTCGGACACGATGCTGCAAAAAGGAAACATCACCATTAAGGACCTTGCTGAACAACTCGGAATATCCCCGTCCACAGTATCCAAAGCGCTTAAGAATCACCCTGATATAAACATTGAAACCAGGGCCAGGGTTAATGAGCTGGCAAAAAAACTGAATTACAATCCCAATCCCATAGCTCTGAGCCTTCGCAGCAGCCGGACTAAAACCATAGGTTTGGTGATCCCTGAAATCGTCCATCACTTTTTTTCCTCCGTGATCAGTGGCATCGAGGATGTTGCTTACGATGCAGGGTACAATGTCATGATCTATCAGTCCAACGAATCATACAACAGGGAATTAATTGCTATTCAGGCTCTTATGAATAGCCGGGTAGAAGGAATCCTGATTTCATTATCAAAAGAGAGCCGGAATTTCGACCATTTGCAGAATATACTTGACCATGGGGTACCACTGGTACTTTTCGACAGGATTTGCGATGAAATCATTACCGACAAGGTTACCGTGGATGACTATCAGGGAGCTTATGCAGCTGTTTGCCACCTGATTCGTACCGGTTGCCGGAAGATTGCGCACCTTTCGGGGCCTCCCGGTCTGCTGATCGCTGATTTCCGGAGGAATGGGTATATTGACGCACTTAAGGATAATAACCTGAAAATCAACAGGGATCTCATTATTTATTGCGATAATTTCAAACAGGCACTGATCCGCACCAAACAACTCATGAACCTTCCGGATCCACCTGATGCATTTTTCACGGTCAACGAATTTACTGCAACCGGTGTTGTGAAGGCTTTGTATGACATGGGAATTAAAATCCCCGAACAAGTCTCCGTATTCGCTTTCTCAAACGGACTTATCACTCAGGTCACCAATCCGGCGCTAAGCACGGTGGATCAGCATGCCTACCAGATCGGACAAACTTCAGTCCAGTTGTTACTCGACCGGCTGATGAACCAGACAGTGGTCCGGCCGTTCATACATCAGGTTATAAAAACCGAGCTGATTATCAGGGAATCGACCAGGTTCTGATTTTTTTTACCGGCCTGCTCAACCGTTTGAAACAACCATTACTGGCTTTTCAAAACCCTTACTGCAAGGCTTAATCCTCTTAGTTTTCCGATATGGATTGACTTTCCCGTATATTTGATTGACCATCTCAAAAACAAACCGATGACCAAACAACCGAGATTAAGTTTCTGGCAAATCTGGAATATGAGTTTTGGGTTCCTGGGAATCCAAATGGGATTTGCCCTCCAGAACGCCAACGTGAGCCGTATTTTTGAAACGCTGGGAGCCAGTATAGACAATATCCCCATCCTGTGGATTGCTGCTCCGGTAACCGGATTGATCATCCAGCCAATCATCGGTCATTACAGCGATAAAACCTGGACCCGCCTGGGGAGAAGAAGGCCCTACTTTCTGGCCGGCGCCATCCTCGCATCGCTGGCACTGATCCTCATGCCAAACTCACCAACCCTTTGGATGGCTGCCGGTTTGCTCTGGATCATGGATGCGTCCATCAATGTTTCCATGGAACCCTTCCGTGCTTTTGTCGGCGATAATGTCCCTTCCGAACAGCGCACAAAAGGGTTTGCCATGCAGAGTTTTTTTATCGGGGTAGGAGCCGTAGTGGCCTCCCTCCTGCCCTATGTATTCACAAACTGGTTTGGAATCGCCAATACGGCACCGGAAGGGGTTATCCCTCCCTCCGTGAAATGGTCTTTCTATTTCGGCGCCATTGTCTTTATCGGCGCAGTGCTCTGGACGGTCATCAGGTCGAAGGAGTATTCTCCTGAAGAGTTGAAAAGCTTTGAAGACAAGCAGCCCGGTTCTAGTAATGAGGTTCAGTACACGCAGGAATATCCGGCATTTAAATTCAGGAACGGTGGTTTGGTATGGACCCTGGCCGGACTCCTCGTTGCCAGCCTGATCTATTTTCTGAAGCTTGAGAAAGAGCTGTACATACTGGGATTAGGACTCGCTGTTTTCGGAATTCTGCAACTGCTTGCTGCATACATGGTTGACCGGAAGGTTGTAAACGGACTCACCGAAATCCTTACTGATTTAAAAAGAATTCCCACAACCATGGGACAACTTGCTATTGTTCAGTTCTTTTCCTGGCTGGCACTGTTCTCGATGTGGATTTATACCACCTCGGCAGTAACCAACCATGTATTTGGAACCAGCGATACCACCTCCCAACTATACAATGACGGCGCCGATTGGGTAGGTGTGCTTTTCGGTGTTTACAATGGTTCCGCTGCTTTATTTGCATTTCTTCTTCCCGTTCTCGCCCGTATGACCTCACGGAAAATAACACATGCCATTGCGCTGATTGTAGGTGGATTAAGTCTTTGCAGCATTTACCTGATCAAAGACCAGAACCTGCTGCTAATTCCTTTTATCGGTATCGGACTGGCCTGGGCCAGTATTCTCTCGATGCCGTATGCCATTTTGACCGGTTCTCTGCCTGCCTCCAAAATGGGTGTTTACATGGGGATATTCAATTTCTTCATCGTTATACCCCAGATTCTGGCTGCCACAATTCTCGGTTTTCTCACCCAGCATCTCTTTGGCGGACATGCGGTCTATGCGTTGGTTTTCGGCGGGGTATCCATGCTGATCGCTGCTGCATCTGTCCTGTTCGTAACGGATCGGGATGATCTGAAAAGAGCGGCAAAATGATTCGTGCCTGCATTTTTGATCTTGACGGTGTGGTTGTAAATACGGCCCGATATCATTTCCTGGCCTGGAACCGCCTTGCAAAAGAACTGGGCTTTTTTTTCAGCGAAACGGACAATGAACTCCTGAAGGGAGTCAGCCGCATGAGGTCGCTCGACATCCTTCTTGAAACCGGCGGGTTGGATCTGCCGGTTGATCAAAAGGAGATACTTGCTGCCAGAAAAAACGAATGGTATCTGGAATTTATACGGAAAATGTCCCCCGACGAAATACTCCCCGGGGTTACACATTTCCTGGAACTTCTGAGAGCAGAAGGAATTCCGGCGGCAATGGGCACGGCCAGCAAAAATGCCGGATTGATCCTTAAGCAGATCGGCATGGAACACGTTTTTGATTGCCTGATCGATGGATACCAGGTTACCCATGCCAAGCCGGATCCTGAAGTATTTCTGAAAGCGGCTTCCTCCATGGGAATGGCACCAGAACAATGCGTTGTTTTTGAGGATGCGCTGGCTGGAATCGAGGCAGCCCATCGCGGCGGCATGAAATGCATTGGCGTCGGAGATCCCGGTGTCCTTAAAACTGCCGACAAGGTTATTCCCGGCTTTATAGAAATCAACCTCAACATCCTGTTGTTTTAATAATTGTCACCCATGCACCGGTATCTGCTTGAAGACGAATGGCTGATCATTGAAGACCGATTCGACCCCTCCTGCCACAAGAAATCCGAATCTCTGTTCAGTCTCGGTAACGGTCACATGGGGCAACGGGCAAATTTCGAAGAGACCTATTCAGGACAGAGCCTGCCGGGGAACTACATAGCCGGCATTTATTATCCCGACAAAACCCGGGTAGGCTGGTGGAAAAACGGGTATCCTGAATATTTTGCCAAAGTGCTGAACGCTCCAAACTGGATCGGGTTCAGAATCATGTTTGGACAGGCCGAACTAGACCTCAACACCATGACGGTCAGTTATTTTCGCAGAACCCTGAATATGAAAGAAGGGGTCCTGTATCGCGAATTTGAAGCAGCATGGCCTGATGGGAAGTGTGTCAGGGTTGAAACCTCGCGGTTTCTTTCGATGGCCAATCGTGAGCTGGCGGCGATACGGTTTATGATCACTCCGTTGAATTTCAATGGTGAACTTGTTGCTGATCTTTTTATTGACGGAGCAGTTACTAACGAGGATTCAAACTACGATGAGAGATTCTGGGAGACCATGGGCCATTCCTTCAGGGGTCCCATTGGATTTCTACAAAGCCGCACCCGGAAAAGCGAATTTGATATTTGCATCGGGATGTATTCCAGCATGACCTGCGGCAACAACGGTAAAACGATCCCTGCCAGATGCTATTCCACCCGCGACAGCGTTGGCCATCATTACTGCCAGAAGGTTAACCAGGGCGAACAGGTGATCTTAACCAAGCTGGTTTCTGTAACCACATCCCGTGATTACAAGAAGTTGGCACTCTTGGATAAATCTGAAGGGATTCTGGCTTCTTCACAGGCAAAGGGATTCATCACGCTCAGATCAGAACATATAAAGGTTTGGGAAGAAAAGTGGAAAAATTGTGACATCAAAATCGACGGTGACGTTTCTGCCCAACAGGGAATCAGGTTTAATATTTTTCACCTCAACCAGACTTACACCGGGCACGATCCCAGGTTAAACATCGGACCAAAGGGATTTACAGGCGAAAAATACGGAGGCAGCACGTATTGGGATACCGAAGCTTTCTGCCTTCCATTTTACCTGAGCACCACTGATGCAAAAGTGGCCAGGAACCTACTGCTTTACAGGCACAACCACCTGGGAAAAGCAATAGAGAATGCCGGAAAACTGGGTTTCACCGGAGGGGCCGCCCTATTTCCCATGGTTACCGTAAATGGCGAGGAGTGCCATAATGAATGGGAAATCACTTTCGAGGAGATACATAGAAATGGTGCAATTGCTTATGCTATATTTAATTACATAAGGCATACCGGGGATGAATCTTACCTGACCGATTATGGCCTCGAAGTTTTAATCGGCATATCCAGATTCTGGTCTCAGCGCTTGACCTATTCCGATGAAAAGCAGGCTTATGTAATGCTGGGGGTTACCGGTCCGAATGAGTATGAAAACAATGTTCACAACAACTGGTACACCAATTACATCGCCGCATGGACCCTTTCTTATACCATGGAATGCATGGAAACCGTCCGTGCGGCCGATCCCAGACATTTTTCCCGGCTGCTTGATCTGACGAACCTGAATGTTGAAGCCGAGACCCATAAATGGAAGACCATACAGGAAAACATATACTATCCGACAAACAAGGAAAGGGGAATTTTTCTCCAACAGGACGGTTATCTGGACAAAGAACAACTCTGTGTTGAAGATCTGGATCCTGCTGAGCGACCACTGAACCAGAACTGGTCCTGGGACCGCATACTCCGTTCCTGCTTCATAAAGCAAGCCGACGTTCTCCAGGCTCTCTATTTCTTTGAAAATCATTTTGACACCGATACTGTCCGCCGGAATTTTGATTTTTATGAGCCGCGTTGTGTACATGAATCATCCCTGTCCCCCTGCGTGCATTCCATTTTAGCAAGCCGGCTTGGCTATAGTCAAAAAGCCTATGATCTCTACCTCAGGACAAGCCGGCTCGACCTGGATGATTACAACCATGAAGTCCACCAGGGATGTCACATTACCAGTATGGCAGGAACATGGATGGCAGTGGTTGAGGGATTTGCCGGAATGAAGGTCGCTGCCAACCAGTTGCATTTCAATCCGGTTTTGCCGGAAGGCTGGACTTCCCTCTCCTTTTCCGTTCATTTCCGTGAAAGCCTGTATTCTGTAAACATCACCAGTGATTCCATTATAATCAGTGACCGTAATTACAGGGAAACAAAAATCAGGATTGGCTCGTTTGAGTATCCAATAAAAGGTGAAGATATACTCAAGGTGCAATTATGAAATTACCTACACTTCTTGGCTTACTTTGGATGTGTTCCTGGATTTCCGGACAACCTCAGGGTGATCCGAAGTTCCGTTTCATGGTGCAGGAAGACGTAAGCCTGACTATTCCTTTTGATTTCTCGCAGAACCTGATCATCATCCCCATGAGGATCAATCAATCCCCCCCCCTGAGATTTGTCCTTGATTCCGGAATCAGTAACTCCATTATCACAGAATTGACCGGGGTGGACACGCTGCTGCTGAATTTTGCACGGCTGGTGAAAGTAACGGGTTTGGGGGAGGGCTCATCAGCAGAAGCCTATTATTCTGCGGGAAACCGGCTGACAATTGACCACCCGGACGGCCTTGGGCGGGGCCTCGTCAAGGAATCCGGTGAGGTATATGTACTTACTGCCGACCAGTTCGAACTTTCAAAGCAATTGGGGTTTCAGGTGAACGGGCTTATCGGTTCCGAACTTTTTAATCAATTCATCATCCAGTTTGACCCGATAGAAAAAACGATTCTTTTTCACGACCGCAGTACATTCAATTATAAACGCCTGAAAAGGAATTATTCCAGAATACCCCTTACCATCAAAGCGGGGAAAGCCTACGTGGATGTCAGTTTTGTTCAGGAGGACGGATCCGAATTATTGACTCACCTGCTTATTGATACCGGGGCCAGTCTCTCTTTCTGGATCTCGGCAAAGTCGGATCCACAAGTCAAAATTCCCACCAAAACAGTTAAAGCCATGCTTGGTCAGGGTTTGAACGGAGATATTACAGGCATAAACGGCCGGTTGCTCCAGGCAAGGTTAGGTCCGTTTAGCTTCCGAAAGCCCCTGGTTGCGTACCCGGATTCTGCATCGGTTGGAGAAATCGCCCTAAACAGTGAGCGCCATGGCAGCATGGGGAATGATATACTCCGGCGCTTTACGGTCTATATGGATTTCAGTGGTGGCGCCATGTATCTGAAACCCAATAAATGGTTTTATTCCTCCTTCAGCTATAACCGTAGTGGCATGGAGATAGAAAAACCCTTCCCGCAGCTGCCCGTTTTCGCGGTCTACAGCGTTATGGACGGCTCGGCGGCATACAAGGCAGGGATTAAACCCGGAGACCAGATTGAATACATCAATTTTATTCCGGCCTATAGCCTGACCTTAGATGATTTTAATCATATTCTCCATGGCGAAGAAGGAAAAAGCGTGAATCTTCGAATTAATCGTGACGGAAAACAGTTTCGGACAAAGTTCAGGCTTGAAGGAAAAATTTAAACCTATACTACTGATATATTGATACTTGACTAACTTTATCAACACTGATGTTAGTAACAAAACTGTTCTGCGAAAAAATAAATTATCATTTTTGAATTTGTATAAAAATAAACAATACTTTTGTAGCGAATTTTAAAAGGATTCCTGATAGTAATATTTGTTTCTTTTACAACATTATTCAGAATTTAATCATCATTACTACTAATACCTTAAACGGAGGATTTAAAAATGAAAATCAAATTGTTATCCGGTGTTGCAATCGTAGGTCTGGCTCTCGTATTTGCTGGTTGCCAGAAGTATCCCCAGACTGAAGTTGATGCTGCTAATGCTGCAGTTGAAGCTACCAGAGCTGTTCAGGCTAATCTTTATGTTCCCGAAGAATTCAATGCTCTTCAGGATTCATTGACCACTGTTCTTGCAGCTGTTGAAAAAGAAAAATCAAAACTTTTCTCCAACTACAAAGACGAAGTTGCCAAGCTGACCGCTACCACCGCTATGGCTCAGACTGTTGCTAACAACGCTACTGCCAAGAAAGAACAGCTGAAGCAGGAAACTGCAGCTAATCTGGTAGAAATTGCTACCCTGATGGAACAGAACAAAGAAATGCTTGCCAAAGCTCCTAAAGGAAAAGAAGGCAAAGCAGCTCTCGAAGCTATCGCAGCTGAACTGGCCACCATCGAAACCGGTGTAGGCGAAGTAAACAACAAACTCGCCAGCGATGATATCATCAACGCTGCTAATCAGGCAAAAGCCCTGAAAGAAAAAGCAACGGGTATCAACACCGAGTTGACCGAAGTAATGGCAAAAGTTAAAAAAAGATAAGCCCTAATAGGCATAAACTTTGATCTTTAGTAAACCCCGGAATCAACAAAGGTTCCGGGGTTTTTTAAATCAACCGCACTGAATGGCCCGTCGACTGAAAAGAAAATACCGGATTGCCCTCATCTCTTTTGTGGTGCTCATTCCGCTCACTATAACAGGTATTTTTTACTGGGGAACACCGGAACCTCCGGATCAGGAACTGGAAAAGGCAAATAGTGCCATTGCCATCGCCAGAAACACCATTTCGCCTGATTTTATTCCTCAGGCTTTGCGCGATGCAGCAGTACTTTACGATTCCGCAATGGTATACTGGAGAACAGAGAATGAGAAATTTATTCTAAAACGGAATTACAGTAAGATCCGTACCCTTGCAATCCGGGCGGAACAACTTGCTCTGGCGAGTCCTAAAATAGCGAACCAGAATTCGGTGGGATTCCTGGCCGCAATTGAGTCCGACATTGAAAAGGCAAAAAAGGACACCGCTCAAATAGAGCAATTATACAGCCGGCTCCCTCTGCCAACCAGCATTAATAAAAAATATTCCCAGGGTCTTCTCCTGCTTAACGAAGCAATCCAGAACCTTGAACAAAAGAATTATAAAGTTTGCCGAACCAAACTTGAATCAGCCAAGGCAAATCTATCTGATGTGGCCCGGCACACGCAAAACCTCCTGACCGACTATTTTGCTAATTTATCGATGTGGAAAAGATGGGTCGATCAAACGATCAAAGAATCATCACAGAATCAATCCGTTGCCATAGTTGTAGATAAATTCGCAGGAAAATGCTTTCTATACAAAAACGGAGTCCTGAAAACAACGTATGACGTCGAACTTGGGAAAAACTGGATCGGCGAGAAAAAATATTCGGGCGACAAGGCTACACCGGAGGGTAAATACAAGATCACAAAGAAGAAAGATGGCAGGCAGACTAAGTACTCCCTGGCCTTGCTCCTGAACTATCCCAACGACGAGGATAAGAGAAGATTTCAGGAAGGTATCCGCAACAAAACCATTCACCGGAACGCTAAAATCGGCAGCTTGATCGAGATTCACGGAGGAGGAGGAAAAGGAGTAAATTGGACAGACGGATGTGTTGCACTCGACAATGACCAGATGGCAGCCCTGTACCGTCTTGTTTCTGTGGGTACGACCGTGACAATAGTAGGATCCCTTCAACCGTTAACAGAAGTAATTAAAAGACCAAAACCATGACCGAAAGAGAATTTCTGGCTGATTCCGTAGAACCGGTTCAACCGGCAGGATCAGGTCAACCTCCCAAACCCCTGAAATCACTGGGCAGGAGAATACTTGGCTGGCTTGCCACTTTCATCGGAGTAATTCTTTTTTTCACATTTTGCCTCTATCTCCTGTTTGTCGTGATCCCTCAAGGGCCCGAGATTGCCCTGGCAAGAGGTATCGGAAAGGATACTTCCTTAACAATTACAAAAATCGCGGTTGACTCGGTCAAAGTCAAAAAAGAGATCGCACTGCTGGAGAAAAAGATCGATAAACTGACTACCCAGGGGCCTTACCTGATAGTTAATACCACGGATAACCGTTTCTACCTTTATAGTGGGAAAGAACTCATACGGGAGGGAAGGTGCTCAACCGGTAAAAACACCCGGTTAATCGCTAAGAAAAGGAATTATGAGTTTAAAACCCCAAGGGGTGTTCATACCGTTCAATCGAAACAAAAAAACCCCGTTTGGGCCAAACCCGACTGGGCCTTTATTGAAGAAGGTCTTCCCATTCCCCCGCCAGGTCATGAATCAAGGTTTGATGCCTATACTCTTGGTGATTACAAACTTGCAATCGGTGATGGCTACATGGTTCATGGAACTTTATACAAGCGAAGAATGGGACTGCCTGTGACACATGGCTGCATCCGGCTGCTTGATGAGGACCTTGAAGTTGTTTATAATACCATGCCCATCGGATCTAAAGTGATAATCTATTAATTCTACTGTTTTGAAAACACTGAAAATATTAGCCTTGTTGCTGGGTCTGATGATTCTTGGAGCCCTTTCCTGGCTCCTTATTTCAGCCATGAAGGCCCCTCACAGTTTTATTGAGGAGTTCAAAACGGAAATGGCCGGCATCAAGAACAACAAGGTCATCCTTTCCTATCCGGACGACCTTCTTGAGAGGAAAACCAGACTCGATTCAAGGCTCGCAATGTCGGATGACGATTCCATCGGGCTTCGGATCAACCTGAAGGAGAAGTTCCTGTATCTGGAAATCAAAGGAATCGTACTGCACAAAACTCCCATTCTTGAGCAAAAATCAAGCAGTTTTTTTAAGCACCTGTCTGTTGCCGAAAAATATGTCCTGTTCCACAACCCCCTTACGATCCAGAAGGATGACGCAACCATTTCAAAGGATCAGTTTCAGGAAGTGATCGCTCCAAAAGATACCATTGAAGCAGCCAAAATGACGGAAATCATTCCTGATACCACCCTCACCGAACCTGTGATGTACAGGCTCTATCTCAATCATGGGATCCGGGTTCAGATAACGGGTCAGCTACCCGACTCGATTCCGCAGTTCTGGCCACGCTTCCGTTTTGATTACCGCGATCGCTACAAATACCTGAAGGAATTGACCAGAAGCGTGATCCGCAACAAACCAGCACCTTACCAGCCAACCATCTCGCTGGTAATCAATTCCAGGGATGCTGAAGCCATTTACAGGGCGGTGCCAAAGAAAGGCAACGTCATACTGGAATTATAGCCTGTTTCACTTCCTTGGCGGGTTCTTCCTTAATGATCTTTTCTGCATAGGAAACCCCTTTTTTAATCCATTCCTTTGGTTTCTGCGTATTGTTCCAAAAGTTTCTGGGCGGCACGTTCGGCCAGGGCTGAAATGGTGAGGGAGGGATTGACCCCGGGATTTGCCGATATGGCTGAACCATCAATAATGAACAGGTTCTCATATCCGAAAACCTTGTGGTTCTTGTCAATCACACCGCTCCCGGAATCCTTGCCCATACATGCACCGCCCAGGATGTGAGCTGTAGTCGGTATTCCGAATAAAGACTCCGTCGGCAGAACAAGCGGCTTGCCATCGATAATTCTGGCATAATCAGTTGCAAGCATCTGGGCTTCGGGGATAAAGGCGGATGGTGCCGTTCCATTTTCCACCCGGGTACGAAGTCCAAAAAAACCCCGGCTTAGCCTAAGGGTTGAATCACGGGTCTGCATGAACAGAAGAATCTGGGTCCTGTCGGCCCAGTTGCCGGTAAAGTAAACCCGGAAATTGGCGACCGGATGCACCAGGAAATCTTTCAGAATCCGGCCTATCCTTCCGGGAAGGGTTCTTCCGGAAATCATGGGTGCCATCAGGAGCCGCCAGAAACCTGACCCCGACGGATAACGCACGGGTTCAAGGTGGCTGAATTCATCGGTGTGCACAATCGAGCCAATGGCTATCCCTTCCGAGAATTTTTTAGTTTTATCTTTGCTGACCACGCCGATCAATGCTTCATTATTGGTCCTGATCCCAGCCCCAACAAGGTCAGACAAATCAGGCAGGCTCGATTTTTTCAACCGAAGCAAAAGGGGAACCGTTCCAAGCACCCCACCGGAGAAAATGAATGCCTTTGTCTCAATTTCCTGACGCTTGAACCCCCCGGTTTTCTTAACCGCAATGCGGTAACCCCCGCTGCCGCTTTTACCGATCGGCCTGACATCCACAACCCGCGTCCGGTCCATGACCCGTGCCCCCGCTTTTTCTGCAAGAAACAGGTAGTTCTTATCCAGTGTGTTCTTTGCATTGTATCGGCAACCAACCATACAGCCACCGCAAAACCGGCATCCCTCACGGTCAGGTCCTTCACCATTGAAATAAGGGTCAACAACCTTTTGTTCAGGTTCACCAAAGAACACGGCAACCTCAGTAGGATGAAAACAATCCCTCTTTCCAATAATCTGCGACAACCTTTCCAGTGCCTCATCACCCGGACCGAATTTTGGATTGGTTTTCGTACCCAGCATTTGCCTGGCCGTGCCATAATGAGGTTGGAGCTCCTGCTCCCAGTCTGCCAGATCTTTCCAGGAACCCGATGTAAAAAAAACAGACTCAGGCACGGGAAGGGTATTGGCATAGACGAGGGATCCACCCCCGACGCCTGCCCCGGCCAGGACGGTAATATGTCGAAATAACCGGATCCGGAAAAAGCCGTAAAATCTCAGGCCGGGTACCCACAACCATTTTACAAGGTTCCAGTTACGCTTTGGAAAATCGGCAGGGGTAAACCTTCGGCCTTGTTCCGCCAACAAAACTTTATAACCACTTTCTGCTAAACGCATTGCGGTTATTGATCCGCCAAATCCGGATCCCATTATGACAAAATCGTATTCCATCAGCTGGTTAGAATTTGGTGAATTTGCTTATTATTTCAGACATCAGGAAAAAAGACTATTTTTATTCACTTCGGCTAGCATTATTCTATCATCAAAACAGGACAATCATGAAACGGATCAAATTCTCCCTGGCTTTGCTTTTAATCCTCATTATCAGCGCATCATGTGCGGTAAAGCAGGTTGAAGTACCCCAAACCGGCCCCTCTACTTCTGTGGTTCACCCGGACTGGATAAAGTCATCCGTCATGTACGAAGTGAATATCAGGCAATACACCCCTGAAGGCACCTTCAATGCATTCACGCAGAAATTGCCAAGGCTTAAGGAGCTTGGCGTTGAAATCTTATGGTTGATGCCTGTTAACCCTATCGGAATTAAAAACCGGAAAGGCCCCCTGGGATCCTATTACAGTGTGATGGATTACAAGGATGTAAACCCGGAATTCGGTACCATGGATGATTTTAAGGCCCTTTTAAAAAGAACTCATGAATTGGGCATGTTCCTGATCATTGATTGGGTTCCAAACCATTCATCATGGGATAACCCATTGATAACCAGTAATCCTGAGTTTTATGCCAAGGACAGCACCGGCAATATGTATTCACCCTGGGATTGGACCGATGTTGTCCAGTTCGATTATAAGCAACCCGGAATCCGGGCATATCAGATTGATGTTATGAAATTCTGGCTGACCGACGTGGGCATTGATGGTTTCCGCTATGACGTGGCCCACCAGGTACCCGTTGATTTCTGGAATGATGTACGCCCCGCCCTTCAGCAGGTAAAGCCCGATGTGCTGATGCTGGCCGAAGCCGAGCAGCGCTTCCTTCATGAGAAATCCATGGATATGTCGTACGGATGGGAATTGCACCATATCATGAACCAGGTTGCCCAGGAAAAAGCAGATGTCTCAGCTATTGATGCATACTTTGAAAGAGCAGCAAAAGATTATAACAGTCATGATATCAGGATGTATTTTACTTCCAATCATGATGAGAATTCCTGGAACGGTACCGAATGGGAGCGGATGGGCAAAGCCACCGAAGCCATGACTGTTTTCACCTATACGATTCCCGGGATACCCCTGATTTACAGCGGCCAGGAAGCCGGTTCATCAAAGAGATTGAAATTCTTCGAGCATGACCCGATTGAATGGAACGATCATCCTTTTTTCTCCTTGTATCAAAAACTCAATGCCCTGAAAAAAGAGAATGAGGCGCTCTGGAACCCGGGATATGGTGGGAATTATACGCGACTCACAACCGGCAACGATAAAAAGGTAATGGCTTATCTTCGGGAAATCAAGACCAATAAAGTTCTGACCCTTCTTAATTTCAGCCCCGATGAGGTATCCGTTAAACTCGATCCGGAAATGACATCAGGCACCTTTGTCAATTATTTTACGAGGGAAAAAGTCAAACCTTCATCTGTCGAAATCAAGCTGGGTCCATGGGGATACATGGTTTTAACCAAGAAGTAACTGTTTATGATCAAAAAAAAATCGATTTTTTTTCTGGCACTTGTATCTGTTCTTTCGATGAACAATCCGGGTAAATCCCAGGAAGTAGCGGTCCCCCACGACACAAGGGTTTATTATTCTGTTTTTGTTCAGTCCTTTTATGACAGCAATGGCGATGGCATCGGGGATATTCCCGGGCTGACGTCAAAACTCGATTATCTGCAGGACCTGGGAGTCGGGGGTCTCTGGCTTCTACCTGTCCATCCATCTCCAACCTATCATAAATATGATGTAAGTGACTATTATTCAATACATCCTGATTACGGGACACTGGATGATTACAGGAAAATGGTTGCCGAAGCACATAAACGCGGCATGGTTGTTTTGCTCGACCTTGTAATCAATCATACATCAAACCGTATCCGGTGGTTTCAGGAAGCCTCGAAAGGTCCGGAAAATCCTTACAGGAACTATTATATATGGTCTGATAAGAAGAGTGACTTTGATGCTGAACCCTTTCACTGGCACGCCGTACGAAATTCGCAAGGAAAACAAACGGCAGGTCCCCGGTACTACGGATTTTTCTGGTGGGAAATGCCCGATCTGAACTTCGAAAGCACGAAGGTGCGACAGGAGATATTCAATATTGCTTCCTTCTGGCTTAAGGATGTTGGAATTGATGGATTCCGGCTTGATGCCGCCAAGTTCATCTATCCTTCAGAGCAGGTCGAGAAAAACCTGAAATGGTGGAAAGAATTCCGCACTGAGGTATCGAAAATAAAAAAGGATGCACTCATTTTCG
>MEOR01000159.1:37167-41569 GCA_001769295.1 Bacteroidetes bacterium GWF2_49_14
CTGGGGTAATTCAAAAGAGATCGCACCCTATCTCAACAACCGGATGACGGCCTGTTTTAATTTTCAGTTGGCAGACAGTATCCGGAAGAGCCTTCAGGAAGAGACAGACCATTATATCCTGCAGACCTGGATGCAGATTAAAGATACGTATGACAAGGAAAACAGGATGCACCAGGATGCTATTTTTCTTTCCAATCATGATATGAACCGCATCATGACGGAGGTAGGAAATAAAACAAATAAGGTAAAGGTTGCTGCATCCATTCTCCTGACATTGCCAGGGAACCCATTTATTTACTACGGTGAAGAGATCGGGATGCTTGGAGAAAAACCCGATGAGTATATCCGCGAGCCCTTTTTATGGAATGTTGAGGGAGAAGATAAAGGACAAACACACTGGGAGATCCCATATGCTACCAGCTCTCAGACTGTCAAGCCTTTAACCTTTCAAACCGAAGATCCGCAATCTCTGTATCATCACTACAAAAGCCTGATCAAAATCCGTAATGATTCTCCTGCTCTCAGGCAGGGTCAATTTCAGCCTTTGATGCTGGATGGCCGAAAAGTTATCGGATTTCTCAGAATGTTTGAAAATGAAACCGTCATGGTCCTGATTAATATCAGCAGCCAGATGCAGCGTATACCAGCACCGCCGGACATTGGCGAGTTCCGTATGGTTTATGCTACACAGGGTGTTTTCAAGTCTGGAGGAGGAGCCATTTATCTTCAACCATTTTCAACATTTATACTAAAAAGATGAGCGGATTCTTTGGATCTGTTTCGACCCGTGATGTGGTGAACGAGGTATACTACGGCACTGACTATCACTCCCATCTTGGAACCAAAAGGGGAGGATTGGCCTTTTACCATCCCCAGGATGGGTTTCAGCGATCCATCCACAGCCTTGAAAATGCCTATTTCAGAAATAAGTTCGAATCGGAATTACCCCGGTTTAAAGGGAATCTAGGCATAGGTATTATTAGTGACACCGACAGCCAGCCCATCCTGCTGAATTCACATCTGGGGAAATTTGCTCTGGTGACTGTGAGTAAAATCAATAACATAGACAAGCTGACTGACATGTTTCTTGATCTTGGCAGCCAGTTTATGGAAACAACTCAGGGGTTCACCAACCATACAGAGTTGATAGCCAAGCTTATCTGTCAGGAACAAGATTTTGTTTCAGGAATTGAAAATGTTTACCGGCACATTCAGGGTTCCTGCTCCCTGCTTATCCTCACTGAAGGATATCTGATAGCCGCGAGGGACAAGCTTGGAAGAACCCCGGTTATTATCGGTAAGAATATGGATGGATTCTGTGCCGCCTCAGAGAGTTGCTCATTTTCCAATACGGGATATGAAACTCACTATTATTTAGGCCCCGGTGAGATTGTGCGGCTTTCCGCTGAAGGGATGGAATCCTTACGTCCAGCCAATTCAGAAATGCAGGTATGCTCATTTCTCTGGGTGTATTATGGATATCCGCCTTCCCATTATGAAGGCATCAATGTAGATGAATCCCGGTATCATTGCGGGGCGGCACTAGCCAAAAGGGATCAGGTTGAAGCAGATTTTGTCTGCGGCATTCCTGATTCAGGGGTTGGGCATGCCTTGGGATACAGCAACCAGCGAAAGCTTCCGTACAAGAGGGCTTATACAAAATATACCCCGACCTGGCCGCGGAGTTTTATGCCCCAGGATCAGGACACGCGTGATCTCGTTGCAAAAATGAAGCTGATCCCGAATGCTGACCTCGTAAAAGGTAAGCGCATCGTTTTTCTCGACGACTCGATCGTCAGGGGAACGCAGCTGAAAGATAACACCCGCGACCTTCATGCCTGTGGTGCAGAAGCCGTTCACATGCGAATTGCCTGTCCCCCGCTGACTTTTCCCTGCATGTTCCTGAACTTTTCCCAGTCGAGAAGCACCATGGAACTGGCTACACGAAAGGCCATTACCCAATTGGAGGGAGAGCAGAAGAATTTTGCGGATTATGTTGACCCGGCCAGCGTTAAATATAAGGCTATGGTTCAGCAGATCGCGACAAACCTCGGCCTCGATTCGCTGATGTATCAGGATCTTCCCGACCTGGTTAAAGCAATCGGCCTGCCCAAGGAGAAACTCTGTACCCATTGCTGGGACGGTTCTAGCAGGTTTTAATCCATTCCCGGGCATTGACGAAAGCCTCAAGCCAGGGCGTAAGTTGGTCTTCATTTCTGCCAGTCGGGTAATATGGCCATTGCCAGGGCAGAAATGCCCTTTCGAGGTGCGGCATCATAACAAGGTGGCGCCCGTCGTCAGAGCACAATCCCGCAACGTTTTCAGGCGATCCGTTTGGATTTCCGGGATACCTGGAATAGCTGAACCGTACGGGGGCATTGTAGGCCGACACCGGTTCAGGCAGCACAAAGAGACCTTCGGCATGTGCAACCCAGACGCCCAGCCGGCTGCCGGCCAGAGATCCCAACATCACAGAATTATTGGGCAGAATATCAGCATTGACAAACCCTGACTCAAATTTCCCTGACCTGTTCAGATGCATTTTCGGATGGTCTTTCCTGCCGGGATATACCAGATCGAGTTCCATCATTACCTGGCACCCGTTGCAAACTCCGAGGCTCAGAGTGTCGTGCCTTGAATAATAGTTCTCAAGGGCTTTTTTGGCTTTTGGATTATACAGGAATGCACCGGCCCATCCCTTTGCAGAGCCAAGTACATCAGAATTCGAGAACCCGCCGACAAAAACAATCAGGTTGATATCCTCAAGGGTTTCACGCCCCGATATCAGATCCGTCATGTGAACGTCTTTAACGTCCATGCCTGCCAGATGCATCGCATAGGCCATTTCTCGGTCGCCGTTTACGCCTTTTTCCCTGATAATGGCGGAACGTATCCCTGAAGCCGTCCGACGCTTGGGATTAATCCCGAAATCGGCAAAATGGCCACTGAAGTCTGATGAAAATCTAAACGCGAGTGGCTGCTTTTTGTAATTGTCGAATCGCTCCAGGGCATGGTCCGGACCTGATTGTTGTCGATCCAGAAGGTACGATGTTTTGTACCATTGGTCGCGCAGGGAGTCAATATCGAGAGTAAAGCTTTTGCCGGATGCCGTGATTGATAAAACTCTGTCCGGAACCGGCTCGCCGATCCGGTAAAACCGGACACCGGCCTCCGTGAGAATATTCCTGACCGTGTCAACTTCTTCAACCTGGATGACCAATGATGGCTGTTCAGAAAAGCAGGCTTTCACCAGATCGGTGGCAGGAAGGGGGCTAAGGTCAATGGATGCTCCTCCGGACTGGTTGGCAAAGCACATTTCAAGTAGTGTCGTGATCAGGCCGCCGGCGGATACATCATGCCCGCTAAGGATCATTCCACTACCGACAAGTGATTGAATGGCATCAAAGGCTTTACTGAACCCGGCGGCGGGTGCGGCATCCGGGGCTTCATTACCGAGCCGGTTCAGGATTTGTGCAAAACTGCTGCCTCCCAGGTTGAATTTTCCGTCGGAAAAATCTATATAAAAGATAGCTGATGCTTGATTCTGGCAGAGAACGGGTTTTACGGTTTTTCTCACCTCTGTCACTTCAGCAGCTGAAGAGACTATAACCGTTCCAGGCGAATAAACGACCGTGCCATCCGGATACTTCTGGGTCATGGACATGGAGTCCTTGCCTGTTGGAACGTTGATCCCAAGGTCGCAACAAAAATCGCTCAGCGCCTTGACAGCCTGATAGAGCCGTGCATTCTCGCCGGGATTCCTTGCCGGCCACATCCAGTTGGCTGAAAGTGATACGGACTTCAGTCCTTCAACCAAGTGTGCCCATACCAGGTTGGTGAGTGCCTCCGCAACAGCAAGCCTGGATCCTGATTCCGCCGAAATTACGGCGGCTGCCGGTGCATGGCCGATGGATGTGGCAATACCCGCTTTACCCTGATAATCAACAGATACAACGGCCAGATTATTGAGTGGCAATTGTATCTCTCCTGCAGTCTGCTGCATGGCGCCTTTCCCGGTTACGGAACGGTCAACCTTATTCGTCAGCCAATCTTTACAGGCAACACCTTCCAGCTGTAATACCTGATCCAGGTATAATTCTAGCTTGCCGGGATCATACTCAAGTGGCATAAAAGTATTGTGATCAGTCTGATCTGTCAAAATTGTTTTGGGAGGCTTTCCAAAAAAATCCTCAAGTACCAGGTTAATGGGTTTTTCACCGGTCCGGCGGTCGGTGAACAACAACTTGTGGTCGCCGGTGATTTTACCTACCTCATACATGGGAGCCCTCTCACGACTGGCAATTTCCCTTAACTGTCCAAGGTCCTTTTCAGCCAGGATCATACCCATTCGTTCCTGAGATTCATTACCGATCACCTCCTTTGCGGACAAGGTAGGGTCGCC
>MEOR01000159.1:41581-71797 GCA_001769295.1 Bacteroidetes bacterium GWF2_49_14
ATCCAGGTAGATCTCGCCTCCGGCTTCCTCCACCAGTTCGGACAGGCAGTTTAAGTGTCCTCCTGCTCCGTGATCGTGAATGGAGCGGATAGGATTTACCCCTGACTCAGCGAGGGCCCGTATTGCGTTATATACTCTTTTCTGCATTTCCGGGTTCGACCGCTGTACGGCATTCAATTCAATCCGATTGCCGAATTCCCCGGTGGCAACGGATGAAACAGCTCCTCCACCCATTCCAATCCTGTAATTATCCCCACCGAGTACAACAATGATATCACCGGGCTGCGGGGTATCCTTAAGGCTATCCTCGCGGTTTCCAAAACCGACACCCCCTGCAAGCATGATTACTTTGTCGAATCCGAGTGTCTTTCCATCCTCCTGGTGTTCAAATGTCAGAAGGCTGCCGCAAAGAAGCGGCTGTCCGAATTTATTCCCGAAATCACTGGCACCGTTCGAAGCTTTAATGAGGATCTCCTCAGGGGTCTGGTATAACCAGTTGCGCGGGGATATCGCTTGTTCCCATTCCCTGCCCCCCCCAAGCCTGGGGTAGGAGGTCATATACACGGCTGTGCCGATGAGTGGAATGCTGGCTTTCCCGCCGGCCATCCGGTCGCGGATCTCACCGCCCGACCCGGTTGCCGCACCGTTAAAAGGCTCAACTGTTGTTGGAAAGTTATGTGTTTCCGCTTTTAGGGAAATTATGGAATCTCTGTTCCTGATGGTGAAAAAATCGGGCTTGTCCTGTGTTGCAGGGGCGAATTGCTCCATTGAAGGTCCTGCAATAAATGCTACGTTATCCTTGTAGGCCGATAATATACGATTAGGATTTACGGTAGAAGTTTTCTTAATGAGGGCAAATAAGGATTCTATTTTAGTCTCGCCGTCAATGATAAACTCTCCGTTGAAGATCTTATGCCTGCAGTGCTCCGAATTCACCTGAGAGAATCCAAATACTTCAGAATCGGTCAGTTTTCTGCCAATCCGGGCTGACAGGTCATCAAGATAGGTAACCTCATCCTGGCTCAATGCCAGTCCTTCGGACTCATTATAGGCCTGAATATTGGTAATCTCAATAACGGGATCGGGGTCATGACTGATGGTAAACAGATCCTGGTTTAATCCCCGGTAGACCACCTGAAGCATCGGATCAAAGTGTGGATGCCCGGTTCCTGCACGCAAAAAAGTTTCAATCCTCTGAATACCGGAAATCCCCATATTAAGGGTAATTTCAACTGCATTGGTCGACCACGGGGTCACCATTTCTTTACGAGGTCCGACAAAAAAACCGTCAAGAGCGTTCCGTTCCAAACGGTTTGCTTTACCAAAAAGCCAATAGAGTTTTTGAAGGTCATGCTCTGCCAAAGCCTGCCTTACACCTACAGCAAAAATTTCAACCGGGGTCTCGTAAAAGAGGATCATAGGATTCTATTTGCCCGCAAAATTACTAAAATCCAGCGAGGCTCAGCCATGATTAACCCAAGCGAATTTCCACAACTTTTCCACCTTCTTGACAAATGGTGGTTTATTGTGAGTATTTGTTAAAATCAACCAGAAATAGAATTAAAATAAAAATAATCAAAAAAAAATCAATTTTTATCAGAATTAATATAATCTTTGTAAAAGTCTAACGCATTTTTTTGAATTAATTACTAATAATTTATGGCCACATCAATTTTCTTCACTGAATCAAGGGACTTTAAGCTGATAAAGGACCGGATCCTGACCCACGAGGACTATTACCTTGCCTACATCTATGCTGACACTACCAACATTAAAATACCCAAGGAGTTAATCAAGGAACTCCCGATATATGGGAATAATTTAATCTGGGTAGATACCGCTTATATGGATACACAGGATATTTCACATCATATAGTCCTTACCATCGGGCAATTGGTGGATCCTGAAGAAGAGATCAATTTCTACATCGTATCCCGCTCCGCTAAACTTGAAAAAACCATAACATTTTTAAGGAATCAGGGTATACCCGCTGAGCTGATTTCCGGCAGCCCTGAAAAACCAGCTCCGGGAAAATCAAAAAGTAACGCTAAAAGAGGCCGGCCGAAGAAGACAGAAGTAAAAGCCGCCACTGAAAAAGAATCCGGGAAAAAACGGGGAAGGCCAAAAAAAGAATCGGCAGCAGTTCCTGAAATTGTCATTCCAGAAACAAAGAAAAAGGTTAAGAAACTGAAAGAAGCCGCAGTGGCTGAATCCGCGCCCAAAAGACGCGGACGCCCAAAGAAAGAAGCTTCTTCCATAACCGAAGCTATCCCGGAAACTCCCAAGAAAAGAGGCCGGCCAGCTAAAGAAAAACCTGTCGTTGAGAAAAAACCTAAAAAGAAACCGGCAAAAAAAGCTAAAGTTGCAAAGGAAAAGAAAACGAAAACTGAAAAAGGACCGAAACCCAGCAAGCCCAGAGCGGAAAAACCGATAACAGTGGAAGAGGTTAATGCCAAACTGGCTCGTTTTGAGATAGAAGACGGTAATAATGCCACCGTATTCAAAGACCTGTTCGGGATGCAGAAAGTAAAAAGACCAAAACTCCTGCCGAAGCTCATCGAAATGATCAGTAAAATAACGGTGGAGGACGATACCGTTGCTGAAAAACTGGTCAATCAGATGGTTTCACAGGGTATCATCGAGGTAACGGCCGATAGCGGTAAAATCCTTTATAAAGACTGACCCTGCATTTGGATAGAAAAAAAGGCCGTAAAAACTACGGCCTTTTTTTTATTTATCCTTTAAACAGCGGAATCCCACTGTAGAGTTTCGCTCAAACCCCCTGGATACGCGCAGTAGCATCTGTCGATACTGCAATTCACGCGGGCCACCCTGAACATACCACCAGCTCGAACCGGGATTAAAATAACTTCCTCCCTTCATCATCACATAATATACGGTACCATCATCATACTCATCGTTGGTCAGCTGCCATACGGATCCGACGAGGTCCTCAAGACCATAAGGATTCGCGCCTTTGGGATGCTTGCCAACCGGTTCCAGCTTTCCGTTACCCGGGTTGCAGTAAGTACTGTCCATCCCTTTAATTCGCTTAACAGTCAGGGTGTTGGTAACCCACTCATCCTCCGTAACAAGCCCTTTGTCCGAACCCCAGGGCCATGCTCTAAGGTCAGGGGTCTGGGCCGCATATTGCCACTCCAGTTCGGTGGGCAGCCTCTTTTCAGCCCATTTTGCATAAGCCTTCGCGTCTTCCTGCGAGATATAGACAACCGGGCAGTTTTCCTCCTTCTTAGCAGGTTTGCCGCTAACCCAGTCCTTTAAATAGTTGACAGTATCGTCCGGGACATATCCCGAAGCCCGCACAAATCCGTAATACTCCTTCTTGGTAACCGGATACTTGTCCATATAAAAGCTGTTGACTCTTACCGGACCGGTGTAAGGATTTGCCGGATAACCTATAAAATCATCTCCATGGGTAGTATTCCAGGTAAACTGTCCTTCAGGAACCATCACCATTCCTTTCGGAGTCTCTGATGCCTTGGACGTCAACTCAACGTGGCTGATCAGCCTGGCTTCACCCGGTTTGATTGTTACAACCCGTTCATCCAGAATCTCGTCATCCCTGAAAAGCTGAATCACAAAATCACCCTCAAAACGGCCAAAATAATCGCCAAGTTTAATGGTTTGAACAGATGTTTTGAATATTTCCGGAGTTTTCTCATAGTCCGGATCACCAGCCCAAATCCGGATTTCGTCTCCGGTTTTCGCTGAAAAAGTCAAACGGTCAATGACCAGGCTGACGTTGAGCACTTCAGGAAAACGAATCACAGAACTTACCGCACCTTCGTTATTAGTCCCGAGCCAGGAACGGTGAAACGCATCGGTCCTTACCGGAATATAGCTTTTCCCATCCAGCAACACCGGCTGCAATTCGCGATGCTCCCATATATCCACCCAGTGATATCCCGATGATGCCTCCCCTTCAAACAAGGGGCCCTCAAATCCTTCCGGAACAAGACTGAGGATGGTATATACAGTTTTACCTCCTAACGGCCATGAATTGACGTAAACCTGATCATTAAGAGTGGGTATGAGGGGAACGAAATTATATTGAACAAAATTGGAGGTACTCTCCCTCAGCACTCTGAGCGTCCTGCCAAAGAAACGGTAATCTTCCGCGATCCAGTCCGGCCTTCCCGGCTTGAAAATGTTAAGCTCTGTGCCGTATCCATTAAAAAATGAGGTAGCGTATTCCCTTCTGATGGGCTCAAATGCCAGTTCAGCTACCCTGAAAATCGCAAAATCGGGCTTTATTAACTTGTTCAGATTGAGCAAGGGTGGATAATAGAGTGCATTATGCACCCTTCCTGAAACAATTCCCGGCATATCCAACGGAACTGCCATGCCTTCGCTGTACATGACGACCCCTTTTCTGACACTGTCCGCAGCATGCTGGAGCTCCATCGATGAACTGCCTTTGGTATCCAGGACCACGCCATCGGCCCCGATTTTGCCCACCATTTCAGCCATGCCGGTATAATGGTTTTCCGCGCGTGTATCAGCATCCCATGGGTTATAACAAATAAAAAACCTCGCGCCGTGTGAGCGGCACATATCGGCAATAGCTGAGATCTGCGAAATCCCGCCAGGCATATCCCGGAACAGGTCCCATTGATTTCGCTGGTCGAGGCCAAGAGAGGGCCAGGTTGGCCAGATCCCGATAAAATCATCGCCTCCGTACCATTTTTCCCCTCTTTCAAGAAAACTCTCCAGATTATATTTCAATTCCTTGCTGTCAAAATACTGATGATCCCATCCATAGATCAGGTGGGAGGCGTAAGTATGCCGTATCCATTTCAGGTCTTCCCTTTCATACAGCGTGTTGTCAAAGGATTCGAGGTCATACAGCATCCGGTCCTGAAACATCACCCGAAGACCTTCCTGCCAGGCACCGGAGAAGGTATCTGCATACAGGGTATAGGTCACCGAACTTCCGGGAATCAGGATATTCTCAAACCGCCGGACCTGCGCCTTATCGGACCCTGTCCTTCTGGAGAGGGCGCAGATATTCGCACCAGCAATCCGAACTTCCGAATAACCCAGATTCCAGGCGTTGTCAGGCACAATAACATTTACCGGAACCAGGCCGGGCCTGAAGATGTGCGTCCTTGATAACCGGTGCCTCCCCAGGCCCGTTATATAAACCTTTTCGGGGCTCTCCCCAAAGGGGACAATATTCCATACCTCCAGTGTATCACGTTGTGTCAGGTTTTTAAGGCGGATGGTTCCTCTCCAGCCTGGCCGGAATCCTTCATCCTGCCTGAACACCAGTTCAAGCCTGGTATCCAGCCTCGCTATCACGGAATCCTTTGTGCTGATGACCTTAAACTGCCGGGTATCAAAGAGAGTCTCCCCTATCCTGAAGCTGATCAGTGGCATGTTAACAGTCAGCCTGGAACCATCCTCACGATCCATATAATTGATTACCAGGCCATCCTGTATTGAAAGCCCGCATGACTTCATATCCTGGCCAAAAGCTGTCAGACCTGACCACATCAGGAAACTGGCTAAAATCAGTTTTTTCATGATTACCTGAGATTCTTTGAGAAAAGTTGATACCGTTTATAAATTTTGCCGCCAATGCGCTCATATTCTGCACACATGGCCGTATTGGATACGAGGACTAAGTGGCTGTCAATATACTTCTTGCCAGTTTTTCTGGCAGAGTCAAACATCTTAAGGCCCATGATTACATCCAGACCCCTTCCCCGATAGGGTTCATCAACTGCACCAAGAAGGCTCACTATCCGGTCGGATTTCCGGCCTGAGCGGAGTACCGTCAGAAGACCGAAGGGCAGCAAATAACCCTTGCATTTCTGCAGGCCACGGCTAATGTCAGGCATGGCCACAACATAGGCAACAACCTCTCTTTTCATATTCTCAATGATCTTGATAAACCTGGGATTCAGAAAGATAATAAACCGGTTGGCAAAATCATCCATTTCCCGCTCATCATAGGGAAGGGCTCCATAAATCTGCCGGAAAGCACGATTCGTCAGTGAAAGAACCGGCCGGATATACCTTCGCAGCTGCAGCAATGTAGTGAATTCAATGACCCTGAATTCCGAATTCAGCTGCTCAAGCCGTGGAATTATCCGCTGGTACACTGCAGGTGTGGTAGCCGGAATTTCTGCCAGGTAGGACACCAGATTGATTTCAGGAGCATACCCCTCGTTTTTAACCAGGTCAACCTGATAGGGATAGTTGCAATTGGCAGCCAGAACAATCTGTTCGTCGAATCCTTCGGTTAAGTAACCCTGTGGCTCTTTGTCAGAGAATCCCAGCGGCCCCACCACCTTATCCTTGCCAAGCGCGGCTGCCCATCGCTCAACCTCAGAAAGCAGCAGGTGAGCAACTTCCTGGTCATTATAGGTTTCCAGATAACTAAACCGGGCGTTGTTCTCGTCCTTAATTTCATTGTATCTGTGGCTAACAAGGCCCATGATTCTCCCGACAGGAATGTTATCACGATACGCCAAAAGCCGTATATGGTCGCAACTTTTAAAAGAACGGTTTTTCCTTGGATTGAAAAAACTCCATTCATCCATGTAAATGGGGGGAATCCAGTTGCTATGCCCCGTATGGATCTTTGCCGACAACTTGACGAAGTCGCGAAGATCCTTACCGCTAATTACTTCACGGATAGTTAATCCCATACCTGATTAAGTTTAATCCTTCCCTGACAGCAAACTATAAAACAGAAAAGGCCGGTTGACCGGCCTCTGATTTTATTTTCCCTCGTTATCGAGATCTTCAAATTCCACACTGCTGAATGCCTTCTCCACAGCTTCAGCAGGCTTCTCATCAAAGCCCACCTGTCCTCTTATTTTTATTATAAAATCAATGGCATCCTGATAACCCTCGGCAAACTTATCAAAATCCTCTTTGTAAAGAAAGATCTTATGCTTCTCATAATGAGGCTGCCCCTCCCGGTCAAAAACCTTTTTACTCTCGGTTATTGTCAGGTAGAAATCATCTTTGCGCGTCGACTTGACATCAAAAAAATAGGTCCGCTTCCCAGCTCTCACCACTTTGGAATAAATCTCATCCCTGTCCTGGCGATCCAAATCTTCACTTTTTTCTTTTTCAGACATAATTCCAGGTTTGATTTATCAATGCTTTTGGTTTGTTAACGGTCAAAAGTAGAAAAAAAACCATACCTTTGCTGACCTCCAATAAAAAAAGTTCTTTAAGAAGATGATCAGCAGAAGATTATTACGGGTCAAAGCATTACAGATTCTATATGCCTATCGTGCAACTGAAAACCCAAGCATAAACCGAGCCGAAAAAGAGTTGATTTTCAGTATAGAAAAAAGCTACGACCTCTATCATCTGATCTTTCTTCTGTTAACTGACCTAACCTTGTATGGCCGGCAAAGAATGGAGATAGCGCGGTCAAAGTTTTTCCCAACCGAAGAGGAGGCGAATCCTAATGCCCGTTTTCTTGACAACCGACTGATTGCACAGATTGAAGAAAGCAAATCTTTCAGGCAATACATCGAATCCAGGAAATTAAGCTGGACGAATCAGGAAGAACTTATAAAATCGCTCTACCGGAGTATCCTCGAATGGGATGTCTACCAGGATTATATGATCAAGGAAGAAGACTCTTTTGAGCAGGATAAAAAATTCATTGCGCGGTTGATCGGAGAACTGATACTACCTGATGAATCCTTCATGCAGGTGCTTGAGGAGCAAAGCATTTACTGGAATGATGATATCGAGGCCATCGGGTCCATGGTCCTCAAAACACTCAGTAAGTGGAAGGAATCAACGGGTCTGCATCTTTTGTCGATGTACAGTAATGAGGATGACCGTCTTTTTGTTATCAACCTTTTTAGAAAGTGCATTTTACATTCCGATGAATATCAGGAGCTTATAAAGAGATTCAGTGAAAATTGGGACTTCGAACGACTGGCCTGGATGGATATTCTGATCATGCAGATGGCGATTACGGAGGCCATTCATTTCCCGTCGATACCCACAAAAGTGTCACTGAATGAATACATTGAGATTTCTAAGTATTACAGCACCGAGAAGAGCAGCCATTTCATTAACGGAATCCTCGACAAAATATTCATTCAACTGAAAACCGATAATAAAATCCAAAAAACCGGCCGTGGCTTGATCGGAGAGATTTGACAGGTGACAGGAATTTCTTTATTTTGCACCGATATTGAAAAACAATCTTAATGGCAAAAATCAAATACATCTTTCTGATCCTGACCGTCGTGGTTTTCCTTTTGCCTGGCTGCAAAGGGAAGTCAGACTCCGACAAGTCAGTTTCCCCATCACTTGTCACCAACCCGGTTACCGCTTCCGGTAAGAAATCCAAAACTGAACTGCCGGTTATGGAATTCGAACAATCCAAGCACGACTTTGGCCTCGTTGTGCAGGGAGAAAAGCTCTCCTATAACTTTAAGTTTACCAATACCGGGGGTACCGACCTGATTATTTCACAGGCATCCTCCACCTGTGGATGTACTGTACCAACCTACTCCAAAGAGCCTGTGAAACCAGGCGGGCACGGATCCATAGAGGTTCAGTTCGATTCAGGAGGAAGAACCGGATCCGTAAGCAAGACAGTTAGTATTTTGGCAAATACGCAACCAAACACAAACCAGCTGGAAATCAGCGCAGAGGTTTATGTTCCCGATAGCAAGAAATAATTAAATAATTAAAACATGTACACATTAGCTTTTCTTTTTCAAACGACTGCTGCCAAGCAGCCCAGTCCTTATTCTTCCCTGATCTTTTTTGCGGCTATCATCGTGATTTTCTATTTCTTCATGATTCGCCCGCAGATGAAAAAACAGAAAGAACTGAAGAACTACCGCGAAGCCCTCAAAAAAGGTGATAAGGTGGTAACCGCAGGAGGTATTTACGGACGGATCTCAGAAATTAACGAGCGTACCATTCTGCTCGAAATTGATCAGAATGTCCGCGTTAAAGTTGACAAGGGTTCGATTGTCAGAACCGCTGAAGATATTCCAGATCAGCCCAAACAGTAAGCATGAACGCTGCTCCCGGCAATCCTGAAAGTGAGCCGGCGAATCCCGGAAGAAAAAGGAAGAGGCGACAGGTTTCGATCCTTTTGTTCTGCATTATGATCGCAACCGCCCTTTGGTTTCTAAGGGCACTTGAAAACACGTACGAAACACAAATCAATCATCCGGTCAGGTACACCAACCTGCCGGATGATTATGTTTTACTACATCCCCTGCCCAATCGCCTGGAACTTGATGTCGAAGCGCTTGGATTTTCAGTTCTCAAGCATAACTGGAATTTTTCAAAGACTCCCCTAACAATTGATTTCAAAGATATTAAGCCTGTCATGCCAAGAAAAAAAGCAGGATTTCGGGATACTGTCAGCCTTAACGGATTTGCTAAAATCTTTTCAGAGTCTCTTGGAGATATTTCGGTCACCGGAATACATCCGGATTTTCTGATCCTGGACCTTGCGCCGAAACCAGGCGTGAAAAAGGCTTCCGGAAATTCTGATTAACCATGCTGATTGTTGGCCTAACGGGGGGAATGGGTTCAGGGAAATCGCTGATATCATCGGTTTTCAAGATTCTGGGCGTTCCCGTCTTTGATGCGGATCAGGAAGCCCGCATTCTCACGGAAACGGATCCCGTCATCAAAAATCAACTTCTCCAATGGCTTGGACCTGAGTACTTTTCAGATGGAATGCTCGTCCGCCCCAAAGTTGCAGGAATGGTCTTTCATGACAAGGAAGCGCTGAACCGTTTGAATGGGATTGTTCATCCGCGTGTCCGGGACAGGTTCACTACCTGGAGTGAGTATCACCGGGACAAGCCCTATGTGATTCACGAAGCAGCAATCCTCTTTGAATCAGGATTTTACCGGACTATGGACACTAACATCCTGATCGTTTGCCCTGAGGAGATCCGCGTTCAAAGAGTTGCCCGGCGCGATGGGACAAATGAAGACCAGGTCAGGGCACGTCTGAAAAATCAACTTCCAGACGAACAAAAGATACCCCTCGCGGGTTTCATCATCAAAAATGACGGAAAGGAGCCGGTGGTTCCGGCTGTATTAAACATACATACTCAACTTCTAAAAAATTCAAATGGCAAAGTTTAACAAATGGCTGGGAGGCGGTCTGGGATGGGCATTTCTGGGCCCTTTGGGCGGTCTTTTGGGATTCGCGCTGGGCGCGATGCTGGATGGCAATGACAATGGCCAGGGATTTCAGGGTCAGAGAGGATACGGCCCCACCACCAAGGGTGATTTCCTCTCCAGTCTCATAGTCCTGATTGCTGCAGTAATGAAATCCGATGGCCGGGTTTTAAAATCGGAACTTGATTTTGTGAAACAGTATTTCCTTCAGTCTTTTGGCCAGGAAGCCTCTGCCGAAGCCTTACTGATCCTTAAAAAAGTCCTCGACCAAAACATACCGGTCGAAGATATCAGCCGTCAGGTTGGCCAATACATGGATTACAGTACACGCCTGCAGCTCATTCATCTGCTTTTTGGGATTTCCAAGGCTGATGGACTCGTATCGGAGCAAGAGCAGAAAACCGTTGAAAGAATCTCCTATTATATGGGAATCAGAACCGAGGATTTTCATTCAATCCGTGCGTTATACTCCGACAACCTCGAATCGGCCTATGAAGCCCTGGAGATCAATTCAGCCGCGACGGACGAGGAGGTCAAGAAAGCTTATCGAAAAATGGCGGTTACCTACCACCCGGATAAAGTGGCCTACCTGGGAGATGGAATTAAAAACAAGGCGAACGAGAAATTCCAGAAACTGAACGAGGCCTATGAGAAGATCAAGAAATCCAGGGGAATGAACTAGAAATCGTATATTTGTGCACGTATTACTTTACTTACGAAAATGGACTTAAAAGATTATATTTCAATAGCCGGAATGCCGGGACTGTACAAGCTAATTTCTCAGGGAAAGAATGTTATAATTGTGGAAAACCTGGAAACCGGCCAGAGGATGCCTTCTCATGAAGCTAACCGAGTTAGTTCCCTGGAAGAGATCGCCCTCTTCACGAAAGGTGAAGACAAGCCGCTTAAGGATATTTTTCTCGAAATTTTCAAGAAAGAAGAGGGCAAGGCTGTGCCAGACCCTAAAAAGGCAGGCTCCGATGAACTGAGGGATTATTTCGCAACGATAGTGCCCGAATACGACCGGCTAAAGGTTTATGTTTCTGATATTAAGAAAGTTCTTATCTGGTATAATATCCTTGTAACTTCAGGAAAAGTTGACTTCACCGGTTCTCCCGCAGAAGAATAGCTTCAGGATTCACTTTTCTTTGCTTCATTCCAGTAACGATCCATCTCTTCAATGGGCAATTCTTTCAGGCTGATCCCCTTTTTTATTGTTTCCTGTTCGAGATAATTAAAGCGCCGGATAAACTTCAGATTGGTCTTTTCAAGTGCATTCTCCGGATTGATGCCAAATAACCGTGCTGCATTTATCAGGCTGAAAAGAACATCACCAAATTCCGATTCAATCCTTTCCTGGGAATCCATTGTCCCTACTTCGCTCCGGAGTTCTCCTATCTCTTCCTCGACTTTGTCCCATACCTGATCCCGGTGGCTCCAGTCGAAGCCCACCCCGCGGGCTTTATCCTGAATCCGGTACGCCTTGATCATCGCGGGTAAAGAAGCCGGGATACCTCCCAATACGGTTTTACCCTGATGCTCGGTAAGTTTTATCTTCTCCCAGTTCTGTTCCACCTCCCGGGCATCCTGAACAGTAATATTCCCAAATATATGTGGATGCCTGAAAACCAGCTTCTTATTAATCCCGTCGATTACTTCCCTGATCGTAAACCCTCCCTTCTCGTCCCCGATTTTTGCATAAAAAACAATATGTAGCAGAATGTCACCCAATTCTTCCCTGATCCCGTCCAGGTCCTCATCAAGGATAGCGTCCGCCAGTTCGTAGGTCTCTTCAATGGTCAACGTCCTCAGGCTCGCGAGTGTTTGTTCACGGTCCCAGGGACACTTTTCCCTCAACTCGTCCATAATCTCAAGCAGTCGCCTGAAAGACTGCAGTACTTCCTCCCGGTTGGTCATGTTCAAATTTGATTTTAATTGGCGATCCCGCTTCAAGGCCAAGCAGTTCAGCAGCATTTCCCTGGATAATGGATATCTCCAGGAAAGACGAAGCGTTGAACAACGCGGTCAATTCACCGGGATCAGCACTCATATAGGAATTGGAAACAGTGGTGATACGATAGCGGTTTGACTTGATGGTAATCTCCATTTTGGCGGAATTGCCGGTTTTCTCAAACAGTTGCCTTGATATATTGGTGACTGCATTGCCATATCCGTCTATAAAAACAACCTGCCCGTCGATCTGGCCCTTCCCGACCATTGGGAGCCATGGATTAGGACGAAGGAAATCTCTTGAATCCGGACCTGCTTCATTGAGGCTCCCACCGGAGGCCAGAAACATCGCGATTCTCGGAAATACCGATAACTCAGGAAATGTAGGCTGAATGACTCTGGCTCTTTCTCCTGGATTTGTCTTCTCGTCCATCAGATCAAGAATTCCCGGGTCAAGCCGCAAAAAATAATCGGGTTCCGTTTCCATGATCAGCGAAAGAATTCCATCGTCCCACCCAACCAGGTACTGTCCTCGATAATAGGCTGCTGCCGGCCAGATATCCTCCTGATGGCCCTGGTTAACCAACAACAGATGAATGGTCCCGGGTGGAAATTCGGCCAGAGCCTGCCTCAATATGAAGGCCGCCTGAATGGCATGAAACGGCTCAATGGAATTGGATAGCCCGATGATTTCCACACCCGGAATCAGGCTGGATAGCCTGCCCTTCATCATGCCCGAATAATAATCGGTGCTTTGCCAGTCGGTGGTCAGGGTGATGAGGGCCATACATAAAAAGGAGTTTCGAAATCCGTGATAATCGCTATTTTTGCTGAAAGGCCCAAAAATACGACTTTATCTTAACTGCATGATTGAAAAGATCATCTATTTAAAAAGCATTGACCCTCTCCTGCTTTATGGTGCCAATAACCAGCACCTTGAAATCATCCGCCGGTTTTTTTCCAGAATAAAGATAATCGCCCGTGGCGATCAGCTCAAGGCAATCGGAGAATCAAGTGAGATTACCCGTTTTGAGGACAAGATGGAAAAACTGTTTGCCTTTCTCGACAAATACAACCGCCTCACGGCAGCCGAACTGGAAGGCATTCTCCTTGAAAATGGATCCTCCGAACGTGATGAAGTGAATGATGAGGATATCCTGATTTTTGGTAACAACGGGAAACCCATACGCTCCAAAACACCACACCAGCGCGAAATGGTTGAAAAATACCGGACCCATGACCTGCTGATTGCCACGGGTCCGGCCGGGTCAGGAAAAACATATATTGCCGTTGCACTTGCGGTTAGAGCCCTGCGAAACCGGGAAGTCAAGCGGATCATACTCAGCCGGCCAGCCGTTGAATCCGGAGAAAACCTGGGATTTCTGCCCGGTGACCTTCGCGAAAAACTTGACCCCTATCTCCAGCCTCTGTATGACGCGCTGCTGGACATGATGCCTGCCAGGAAACTGAAGGAATACATGGAAGACAACGTCATCCAGATTGCACCTCTGGCTTTTATGAGGGGCAGAACCCTGGACAATGCGTTTGTGATCCTCGACGAAGCCCAGAATGCTTCAATTAATCAGTTGAAAATGTTCCTCACCCGCATGGGTGAATTTTCAAAGTTTGCGGTAACCGGAGACATTACACAGATTGACCTGCCCGATGCAAACAAATCAGGTTTAATTCATGCAAAGACCATTCTCAGTGATATTAACGGAATTGCCATTATCGATTTTGATAAAATGGACATCATTCGACACAAGCTCGTGGAGCAGATAGTCAGGGCTTACGAAAAGAAATAATCTAATAAAAATCAGAATATGGAAGCCATTGCCAAAACCAATTTCAACTTCCCCGGACAGCTAAGTTTGTATAAAGGTAAGGTTAGGGACGTATATAACATTGACGATCAATATCTTGTAATGGTAGTTACGGATCGGATATCAGCATTTGACGTTGTCCTGCCCAAAGGAATTCCTTATAAAGGACAGGTATTGAATCAGATAGCCGAGAAATTCCTGGATGCCACATCCGATATTGTTGAAAACTGGAAGATTTCTTCGCCGGATCCGATGGTAACCATTGGCCGGAAAGTGGAACCGCTGCCTGTAGAAATGGTCATCCGGGGCTACCTTACCGGCCACGCCTGGCGCGAATACAAATCGGGGAAAAGGATATTATGCGGAATTTCTCTTCCTGAAGGGATGAAGGAGAATCAGAAATTCGACAGACCTATCATCACTCCAACTACAAAGGCTCATGTCGGTCATGATGAAGACATCAGTTTTGAAGAAATTATTGACCAGGGTCTGGTACCGGAGGACATTTACACACAAGTGGAAAAGTATACGTATCAGCTTTTCCAGAGGGGGACCGGGATGGCTGAAAAGATGGGACTGATTCTGGTTGACACAAAATATGAGTTCGGTACTCTTGATGGACGCATCTACCTGATTGACGAAATTCACACCCCTGATTCAAGCCGCTATTTTTATGGCGACACCTATGCCGAAAACTTCGCCAGGGGACTCGAGCAAAGGCAGCTTTCGAAAGAATTTGTCCGCCAGTGGCTGATTGAAAACAATTTTCAGGGGAAAGAGGGTCAGACGGTACCCTTCATGCCCGATTCGTTTGTCAGCGAGATCTCTGAAAGGTATATCGAATTGTATGAGCAGATTACCGGTGAGGCTTTCAAAAGGGCAGATGCCGCCAATGTGATGGCGCGGATTGAAAATAACATCAGGAACTTTCTGGATACTGCAAAATGACGCAAAAGCGTCCTGGGGCTAAACAGATCGGGTTGGTTTCCGGCCCTTTGGTGGCTGCAATTCTGGCCTTCCTTATTTCGCCGGACCCGGAGCACCCCGAAATTGGATATACGCTGGCCGCAGCGGCTTGGATGGCCATCTGGTGGATAACGGAGGCTGTTCCGCTGGCCATCACTTCCCTTCTGCCAGTGGTGCTGTTTCCCCTGATGGGAATTATGGACGGTCAAACCGTTTCATCGGCCTATTTCAATCATGTGATTTTTTTGTTCATCGGAGGATTTGTGGTTGCGCTCGCGATGGAGAGGTGGAACCTTCACAAGCGAATCGCCCTTTCAATTCTCAGGCTCACAGGAACAGGCAAGGCAAGGATTTTGCTGGGCTTCATGGTTGCAACGGCCTTTCTCAGCATGTGGATTTCAAACACGGCAACAGCCATGATGCTAGTACCGATTCTTATTTCGGTGGTGGCGCAGATTGAGCCGGAATTCACGGGGAAAAAATCCTTTTCAACAGGATTGTTGTTGGCGGTAGCCTACTCCGCTTCGATCGGAGGTGTCATGACCCTGGTCGGAACGCCTCCGAATCTTTCCTTCCTGAGAATCTATCAGGTTATGTTTCCTGAAGCTCCCCAGATAACTTTCCTGCAGTGGATGCTGGTTGCGGTTCCCGTGGGATTGCTTATGCTTTTGGCCGCCTGGATTTTGATCTATTTCCGGTATGCGAGGAAACAGTCCATCGGTTTGTCAACTGAAAATTTCGTGATTCACGATGAAATCACACAACTGGGCAAAATGACTCGGGAAGAGAAAATCGTCCTCTTCGATTTTGTCCTTCTGGCAGTTCTCTGGATTACCCGGTCTGACCTCACAATTGGCTCCGTAACAATCAAAGGTTGGGCTTCTCTCTTTAATCATCCTGCCTACATAAACGACGGCACCGTTGCCATTGCTGTAGCGCTGCCCCTTTTTCTTATACCGGCCAAAGGTAAAAAAGGCTGTAGGCTCATGGATTGGGAAACAACGAAGAACCTCCCATGGGACATTGTTCTTCTGTTCGGCGGCGGATTCGCTTTGGCAAACGGTTTCAGGGACTCAGGGCTCTCCCTGTGGCTTGGCAGTCAGCTGGCCGGCCTGGACATTTTGCCTCCGATTGTAATAATCTTGATTATCAGCCTGTTGGTTACCTTTCTGACGGAGCTAACCTCCAACACCGCCACCACTGAGATGATCCTGCCAGTACTGGCCGGAGTAGCCATTGCCACGGATACCCACCCGTTATTGTATATGATACCGGCTACTTTATCAGCATCAATGGCTTTCATGCTCCCGGCAGCTACCCCCCCGAACGCCATTATTTTTGGTACCCGAAGGATTACAATTGCAGAAATGGCCAAAACCGGAATCTGGCTTAACCTCACAGGGGCAATTATTATCACCGGTGCCGTTTACCTCTTGGGGAAACTGGTCTTCGGCATAAACTAGTCAATAGTTTATTTCTGGATGATGCCGGCCAGGTCGGCAAGCGCCAGCGTCAGCATGGATGCCAGGTCCTCAAGTGTTTCAGGCCAGATGGTTTCCGGGGTATCGCCCGGCGTGTGATAGGCTCCTGATCCCCCATAAGACGAAAAGCTCACGCTTGGAATTCCTGCTTTGGTCATGACCGCAGCATCTGAACGGGGCCGGCCGGCACCACCGGCAACAGAGGATCCCAGCACCCGATGTATAAAGTTTCGGTTCGCAGCCTCAATCGGGCTAAAAAGAGCAGGAAAGCTCTGACCTCCTCCGGCAAAAAGGTTGGGTCCGATTCCAACACAATCAAGATTGATAAACCCTACAGTCCTGTCAAACGGGAAAAGCGGGTCATTTACATATTTGGTAATCCCCACCAACCCCGATTCCTCGCCGCCAATCCCAATAAACACCAGGGTCCTCTTAAAGGTAAATCCTGATTGAACCAAAGCCCTTGCAACTCCTACAACCACAGCAATTCCTGACGCATTATCGTTGGCTCCCGGGCAAACTTCCCAGCACATCCCGCAATGGTCAAGATGGCCGCCGATCAGGATCACTTCATTTTTTAGCACCGGATCACTCCCGGGAAGAACTCCGATTACATTCATTCCCACCCCCCTGGGATGATATTCCGTTTTATTCCGCAGGGTAGCCTTTTTACCCAGTGGAAATGAGGATGGCTTCAAGCCAGCCCCGATACCGGCAACGATAGCAGCATAGTCCTTGCCGGTTCCGCGGAATAGATCTTCAACCACCCTATTGCCTACCATGGTCAAAAGTAGGTCAGGATGGTAATCATTATTAGTATTGGCCAAAGGCCCGTAATGGTACAAAACGCCAGCAACACCATGATTAACAGCATTCTGCATTTTATACTGATGCAATGAATAGGCAAGCCAGGGCCCGAATTTATCCTCTCCCACTGCAGGTGAGACCGGACTTTCAGGTCGAATTAATACTATTTTGCCTTTGACATCCAAACCGGCATAGTCATCAAACCCCAATTCCGGTGCGCTGATTCCATATCCTGCAAAAACAACATCCGCTGTCAGGTCTCCGGTTCCGGAGGTACTCCCGGGCATGAATTCATCATAATAATGGTAGCTGACAGTACTTCCACCGTCTTGAATCACAAGTGAGCAACCGGGCAGAACAACTGTGTAAGGAATTGTGAAGTTCTGGAAATATCCGGATTCCGGATAAGGCTTTTGCAATCCAAGGGCTGCAAACTGGCCGGCAAGGTATTCGGCTGCCCTCGTAAAACCGGGCGAACCGGTAAGTCTGCCTTCATATTTCGGATCCGCCAATTCCTTAACCACCCCTACCAACTCCTCACTCTTTATTCCCCAGGTTGCCGGCAGCAATGGATGAGCAGGCTCCTGCGCCGGGGCTGCGAGGTAAGCGAACAGGCTTATTCCAGCCAATATCATTCTTTTCATGATCAGAATATTTCCGGCTAAAGTAAGATATCCGGGGTTGTCTGGAAAGGTTATCACTCATTTTATGAATCCTGATTTTAGTCATTGCTGATTGGGCAGGAACAAGTATTTTAACCGCTTGTTAATCCTAAAACCTATCTCTGCATGCGTGTTCAAAGAATTGCTGGCTCTGTACCGGTCGCAGATCTGACCATTCCGGTGGTTGATCTGGATCTCCTGCTTCCTGTTATTGCAAAATACAAAGGGAAGAAGGGAAACCTCATTCCCCTGTTACAGGGCACTCAAAACCTTTACGGGTTCATTCCTGCTGATGCATTTGAGATCATTTCAACACATACGGGTCTCAAGGTGACCGACATGTATGGGGTGGCAACCTTTTATGCACAATTCAGGTTAAGCCCGGTTGGGAAGAACATCATAAAGGTTTGTCACGGCACCGCCTGCCACGTCCAAAGCGCCACTGCCATCACGGAAGCCGTGGAAGAAGCCCTGGGAGTCAAAGACGGTGAAACCACTCCTGACGGGATTTTCACACTGGAATCCGTTGCCTGTCTGGGTTGTTGCTCTCTGGCTCCGGTCATGATGATTGGTGAAGAGACTTATGGCAAACTAACCGGAAAATCCGCCGTCCAGGTGATTAAGGAGATCAAGATCCGCGAATCGGTCTCCCGGTAAACTTCCCCTCATTCTATCACAAACGACTATGGAAAAGACAAAAGTAATAGTAGGCCTTGGCAGTTGCGGCATTGCCGCCGGCGGGAATAAGGTATTCCAGCAGATTAAGTCGCTGAAGGAAGCCGACAATCTGGACTTTATCCTCGACAAGACCTCGTGCATCGGGATGTGTTTTCGCGAACCGCTGGTTGAGGTTATCGATGAAACCGGCTCTTACCTGTATGGTGAGATCGATGAAAAAAAAGCCTTTGAAATTATTAATCAGCATATTGTCAACCAGAATCCCGTTAAGGATTATTTGGTTAAATCCGATCTGTTTCCCTCGGAAGATGAGCATTTCTTTGCCGGACAGGTGAAAATTGCCCTTCGTGATTGCGGGTACATCAATCCGGAACGCCTGGAGGAATATGAGGCCCGGAATGGATATCAGGCTTTAAAAAAAATAACCTCTGAAGAAGTTTCAAAAGAGACTGTCATTCAGACCATTCTGGACTCCGGGCTTCGCGGACGTGGTGGCGGGGGCTTCTCTACAGGTATGAAATGGAGGTTTGCCAATAAGTACAAATCTGATGAAAAATATGTAATCTGTAATGCGGATGAAGGGGATCCTGGGGCTTTCATGGACCGCTCCCTGCTTGAAGGGGATCCGCATGCGGTTATTGAAGGAATGATCATTGCTGCCTATGCGATAGAAGCCACCGGGGGCGTAATTTACTGCCGTGCCGAATATCCCCTGGCCATACACCGGCTGAATATTGCACTTGATCAGGCTAGAAAAAAAGGGTACCTGGGAAAGGAAATTGCAGGCATCACCGGTTTTAATCTCGATATATCGGTAAAGGAGGGTGCAGGCGCGTTTGTGTGCGGCGAAGAGACTGCGCTGATGGCTTCTGTAGAGGGCAAGCGTGGCATGCCCACCAAGCGCCCGCCGTTCCCGGCTGAAAAAGGACTTTGGGGTAAGCCTACCAATATAAATAATGTTGAAACCTACGCGAATGTCCCCTGGATTATCAATAACGGGTCTGCTGCCTACGCGGCTTACGGTACCGAGAAAAGCAAGGGAACAAAAGTCTTTGCCCTGACGGGAAAGATCAAGAAGGGCGGACTGGTGGAAGTTCCAATGGGTATTACGATCCGCGATATTATTTACAAACTCGGCGGAGGTATTGCCAACGGGAAGCAATTCAAGGCTGTACAGTTGGGAGGCCCTTCGGGGGGATGCATTCCGGAGCACCTGATCGACACCAACATCGATTATGATTCCGTCAATGCCACTGGTGCCATAATGGGATCTGGCGGGATGGTGGTCATGGATGAAACAACCTGTATGGTCGATATGGCCAGGTTCTTTCTTGATTTTACCCAGAAAGAGTCATGCGGTAAGTGCACCTTTTGCAGGATCGGAACCAAGCGGATGCTTGAGATTCTGACGCGTATCTGCGATGCAAAAGGCGAGGAAGGCGACATTGAAAAGCTGGAAGAACTTGCCTACCAGATAAAGGACAGTTCCCTGTGCGGGCTGGGCCAGACTGCGCCCAATCCGGTACTGACAACCATCAGGTATTTCCGGAATGAGTATGAAGCACACATCCGGGATAAAAAATGTCCGGCAAAAAACTGCAAGCCACTGTTAACCTATGAGGTTATCCCGGATAAATGCACCGGATGCATGGTCTGCGCCAGGAATTGCTCTGTCAATGCCATTTCAGGAAGCCGCAAGGAAGTGCATTTCATCGATCAGGAAAAGTGCATCAAATGCGGGATTTGTTTTACTAAATGCAAATTCGAAGCTATTCTCGTCCATTAAACTAACCATGAACTGATTATCCCCATGACTGAAATTAATATCATCATAGACGGAAATAAATTCGAAGGGTTCGCCGGTGAAAGTATTCTCGATGCTGCCAGGCGACAAGACATAAAAATACCCTCCCTTTGCCATGACCCGAGGCTCGATCCTTACTCTTCCTGCTATGTGTGCGTGGTTGAGATCGAGGGCATGAAAGGCCTGCAGCCGGCATGCTCCACGCGAGTATCCGAAGGCATGACCATTCACACCAACAATGAGAAGGTAAGAAAAGCCCGGAAGATGGCCCTTGACCTGCTTGTGAGCAACCACTACGCTGACTGCGTGGCTCCGTGCAAACAAACCTGCCCTGCCGGTGTTGACGTTCAGGGATATATATCACTGATAGAAAAGGGACTATACTCCGAGGCCGTGGCATTAATCAAGGAAGTCAATCCACTTCCCGCCATTTGCGGAAGGGTATGTGTCCGCCCCTGCGAGGTGGCCTGCAGGCGAACTCTTTTGGAAGAGGGAACCGGCGTCGGTATTGATTACCTTAAGCGCTTCGCCTCTGATTTTGATCTGAAATCAACCGGAAGGTTCAAACCCGATCTGAAACCCGATACAGGAAAGCGCGTTGCCGTTATCGGTGCCGGCCCGGGTGGTTTATCTGAGGCCTGGTTCCTGCGAAGGGAAGGACATGCAGTGGATATCTATGAAGCCAGTCCGAATCCGGGCGGCATGCTTCGGTACGGAATTCCGCCGTACCGGCTTCCAAACGAAATAATTGATCAGGAAACGGCCAATATTACTGACCTGGGGGTTAACATATTCTATGGGCGCAAACTGGGGGCTGACCTCAGTTACGGGGAGATTATCGGAAAATATGATGCCATGGTACTGACCATAGGATCACAGGGCGGAACACGGGTAGGTTGTCCGGGAGATGATGCGCAAAACGTATTCCCCGGTATCGATTTCCTCCGAAACATTGAGATGACCGGCCAGAAACCCGATTTCAAGGGAAAAATCGTAGCGGTTGTCGGGGGTGGAAACACGGCCATGGACTGTTGCCGGACAGCACGTCGCCTGGGAGCAGAAAAGGTTTATGTAGTATACCGCCGGACCGAAAAAGAGATGCCGGCCAACCCGATAGAGATTCATGAATCAAAGGTGGAAGGCATTGAGTACCTCTTCCTGACCAATCCGGTGGAAATCACAAAGGACAGCAGCGGAGTTTTACAATCGATGCGGCTCATTCGCATGGAACTGGGTGAACCCGATGCATCCGGCAGAAGGCGGCCGGTTCCGGTTGTGGGATCGGAATTCAACCTGACAGTTGATTATATACTGGCGGCTATCGGACAAAAAACACAGGTCGACTTTATCCATGATGTCAATGCTTTCAGCTCTCACGGGGAGCTTAAGATTACAAAATGGGGGGACATTGATGCAAACCGGAAAACCCTCCAGACCGGCATTCCTTCAGTTTTCGCCGCAGGAGATGGGGTTACCGGTCCTGCCACCCTTATTGAGGCCATTGCACAGGCACGGGTTGCTGCAAGAAGCTGCCATCAGTACCTCTCGGACCTGCCGGTAGAGCCGGCCTTACCGGAATTTATCAGCCGTAAGGATAACTTCAGGGAACAGGAAAAGAGTCTGTATCATGGTCATTTCAGCCATCAGATGCGTCAGGAAATGCCTCTGATTCCCGCCGATCAGCGAATCAATTTCAATGAGGTCGAACTCGGATTTACCGAAGAGATGGCTGTCAAGGAAACTGCCCGTTGTTTGGAATGCGGCTGTCAGGAGTACTTTACCTGTGACCTGAAAAGTCTATGCGATGAGTACGGGGCGGATCAGAAAAAATTCTCCGGCACCTTTAAAGAGCACAGGGTGGATTTCAGACATCCCTACATCGAAATTGATAACAATAAATGTATCCTCTGTTCAAGGTGTATCCGGATTTGCAGCGAAGTTGCCGGCGCCCATGCACTGGGCTTGCTTAACCGGGGATTTGAATCATGCGTGGCACCCTCGATGGGGAAATCCCTGACGGACACTGCCTGTGAATCCTGCGGACTTTGTATTTCAGCCTGCCCCACCGGAGCGATCACCGAGAATTTTGTGTTTAAACCGGGTCCGGTCAAGCTGGAGAGTGAAGTGTCAATTTGCAATTTCTGCGCGGTGGGATGCTCCATTGAACTCCAATCCGGCGGTGGCTTCGTGTGGAAGGTTACCGGACATGAAGGAATGGTCAATCCCAAAAAAACAATTTGCAGATACCCCAAATTTGGATATAAGTACCTGAATGCCACGAACAGGATCACGGTTCCTATGATCCGCAAAGGAGAAGACTGGGAGGAAATATCCTTCGAACGGGCCTTTTCACTCATCCATGAGAGAACAAAACATGTTATGCCGGAGGAAAACGTCTTCTTTGCCGGAGCAAGGCTCAGTAACGAGGAATTGTACCTGATCCAGAAACTCGCCCGGAAGGCGGTCGGCAGCCAGAATATTCACAGCTTTCATTATTTGGGGAGAGGAGCCGGCTACCGGCAGGCTTCCGAAAAAAATGTGCCATTTGAAGAAATCAAGAAGGCATCCAGAATATTCCTTCTCGGCACTGAAATCCATGAAGACAATGCCATAGTCGGATTTATGGTGAATCAGACACATTTCAGAAACAAGGTTCCGGTCGTCAATATAACCCTGTATGAAGGGAGCAAACTTGAGCCAAAGTGTGACCAGAACATTCATATTGAATCCTACTTTTACTTTATCCTTGCAGCTATTCACCACCTGCTTAAGACCGATCAACAAAACGGGCTCTACATCAGGGATCATGTGAAAGGATTTGAAGAATACCGGAATGAGATTCTGAAGCTCGATTATCGCAAACTTGTTAAGCTGGCTGGCTTTGCAGATGACACTACGATCCGGGAATTCGCTGATAGCTTTACCCTTGAAATGAATCCGGTACTTGTGTTTTCGGAGGCAGAACTCTCTTCCAATGAGGCAGCCGAACTGCGAAACCTGGCCCTACTTTCCGGCAAACTTGGTAAAACGGCCAGCGGACTGATTTGCCTTAAAGAAAAAAATAATTCTCAGGGGATCTGGGATATGGGCATCCATCCCTCATTTTACCCGGGCGGCAAGGCCACCGGCAACCCGGACAACCTCCTGGCCTTGCTCATGGCAGGTCAACTACGCAATGTTTTTGTTTTCGGCGAAGACCCTATAGGATGTGCTTCCGATCCCGATGAAGCACGTATCTGGCTTTCACAAACGAATTTCATGGTTGTCCAGGACTATTTCATGACCGACACTGCTGCCATGGCCAACCTGGTGCTGCCAGCCAGCCTGCCATTTGAATTATCCGGCAGCTTCACCAACACTCAGAAAAGGATTCAGGAATTCGGGCCGGTCCGGAAAAGCCCTGTCGCAGCTGACAGCATTGCTCAGCTGGCCGGGATCCTTAAGGAATTCGGGATCAATGGAATCCATGACGGTCTGGATGCACGGAATGAAGCATTAATCGAAATCGCGGGTCATGAGGAGGTCCCTGAAACATTTATTTTTACAGGCGAAGACAATTACAATCCCCTATTTAATCATGGCTGCGATTTTCTTGTTAAATTATTTGACGATGAATTTCATGCTGCTTTTACGCCAATGAACTGACAATAAAACAAAAATGAAAACATTCAACTCAATCAGGGAAATACTTGAGTTCGCGATGACAGGCGAGCAAGGCGCAATAGATCTTTATACCCGGCTGGCCGGTGAAACAACCATATCCGAGATGAAAGAGATATTCATGCAATTTGCCAGGGAAGAGATGGGGCATAAAGCCCGCCTGATGAAGATCCGGGATGAGGGGGTGATGGAAACAGCCGGAATCAAGGTGACGGATATGAAAATCAGTGATTATACGGCAGATGTGCAACCGACTCCGGATATGGATTACAGGGATGCACTGGTCTTGGCAATGAGCCGGGAAAAAGCCGCATTTAAACTGTACTCAAGGCTTGCGGAACAGGTAACTGAAACCGGGCTGAAGAGTCTGTTTCTCTCCCTGGCTCAGGAAGAAGCCAGGCATAAGCTCCGGTTTGAGATTGAATATGATGAATTTGTCCTCAGGGACAATTAAAGGCCGCTATCCTTAACGGGAAAGGTAGATTTTGAACCGCTTGAATATTTAAATAACTTTGCGGTTCAGAAACACAGACTTGTGATTACAAAACCATTTGTCCTGATGAAGTTCTCCTGCAGGCTGATCATAATTCAGCTCTTCCTCGCCATTGGTTTTACCGCCTTGCCCGGTCAGTTTCAACCTACCGCGGTTAAGAAATCCGATAACCTGGTTACAGTCAATGGAAAAGATTTCTATCTCCATGAGGTTCATCAGGGGCACACATTGTACAGTATAGCAAAAGCCTACGGGGTTACAGAAGCTTCAATTACTGAAGCCAATTCTGTTCTCCGGACAAAATCCCTGGCCATCGGGCTTGTGATCAAGGTACCTGCCTTGCCTTCCGCCCGGGAGGAATTCCTGATCCATATTGTCCAGGAGAAGGAAACGCTGTCCTCATTGTCCAGACAATATGGCATCAAGGTTGACGACATTCGCATGGCTAACCCTGATTCCCGCTGGGGATTGTCTGTCGGGCAGAAGGTTAAAATCCCAAAAGATAAAATTACTATACGCCAGGAGGCAACCGGACAGACCACAGCTCCGGCCAGAAATGAAGCTGCTGAAAAAGAGAAGGAATTGCCGGTGGAAAGCTCAGGGAGCCTGCCATGCGGCTCAAAGGCAATTCCTCATAAAACAGATGTTTTCAATCTGGTCATTCTTCTACCCTTAAATCTGGCTGAAAATGATACTATTAGCTATAGTGATACCCTTGAAACGGACCATTTCAGGTTTTTTGAATTCCTGGAAGGTGCTTACCTGGCCATTGACTCCCTGAGGCAATCAGGGCTCAATATGAACCTGACAGTCCTGGATACCGAAAGAAACCCTGAGACGGTGAGGAATATTATTTCCAGCGGGAAACTTAACGATGCCGACCTGATTATCGGTCCGGTTTTCCGGAGTGAACTTGAACTTGTGGCGCCCTTTGCAAATAGCCGCCAGATTCCATTGGTCAACCCGTTATCTTCCATTGATTTTGCCAGTGGCAATCCCTATGTTTTTCAAACCCGGCTTAAACCCGAACAACAGGTGCAAAAAGTCACCGAATACCTGGGAAGCCATTATAAATCAAACGTTTTGGTGATCGGCAGGTACGCAGAACGGAATGATCCGGATTTTTTATCACTTTTTGATCAATTAAAGGGAACCCTTGCCAAAGCAGATCCTTCCGGAAAAGCACGTCCGAAATTGGTCTATTTCAATGAAACAAGCCGGAACTTTTTAAGTACCGAATCAGGTGGTACCAGCCTCGAGGCCTATCTCTCCGGGAACCAACCGAATTATGTAATTATCTCAAGCAATTACGAGGTCTTCACAACTGACCTGATCAACCAGCTCAACAGCAAATCGACACATTTTGAGATTTCGGCTTTCAGCCTCTACCCAAGCGCCCTGGGCAGTCTCGACCTGGAAAACCTCTTTAATGTGAATCTTGAGGTATTCAGCGATCTGGAGGAAAATCCTTTCGTTGATTACCATGATCCGGCTGTTCAGAATTTCTGCCGGCTATATGGGACCAATTGGAGTATTGAGCCCTCGAGGTTCAGTTTTCAGGGTTTCGACCTGACCTATTATTTTACCAGTGCCCTGTTTTATTTTGGCCGCAACCTTACGGAAACAGTACCCTGCTGGAGTGAATTCTTCCATTTCAAACCGATGCAAACACCCCTGTTCTTTATTTCGGGAGGCAATGGGAATGGCTTTGAGAACCAAGCCATTCCCATCATCCGTTACTCCAAGGCAGAGCTCAACCGCAAGCGGGTACATTAATCCCCCAACGTTGCTACCATCACGGCTTTGATGGTATGCAGACGATTCTCGGCTTCGTCAAAAACAATCGAGTGTTCCGATTCAAAAACCTCTTCCGTAACCTCCAGCCCGTCCAATCCGTATTTCTGATAAATCTGCTCACCAAGGGTGGTTTCGCGGTTATGGAAAGCCGGCAGGCAATGCATGAATTTAACCTCCGGATTACCCGTCATTTCCATAACCTTACCATTGATCTGGTAAGGTCTAAGCAGTTTGATGCGCTCCTCCCAGACACTTTCCGGTTCACCCATGGATACCCAAACATCGGTGTACAGGAAATCACATCCTTCAACGGCTTCGTGAACATCTTCCGTAAGGGTTATGCGGCCTCCGGTTTGTGCAGCAATACCGCGGCAGGTTTCAACCAGAGCATCTGCCGGAAATAAAGATTTTGGCGCTGCCACCCGAAAATCCATACCCATTTTAGCTGCTCCTACCAATAATGAATTCCCCATGTTGTTCCTGGCATCCCCAAGATAGCAGAAGGAAATCTCACTAAGGGGGCCGTTAAAATGCTCCAGCATTGTCATGAAATCGGCCAGAATCTGGGTGGGATGGAACTCATTGGTCAGGCCGTTCCATACCGGGACTCCGGAATAGGCGGCCAGTTCTTCAACGATACTCTGGCCATACCCGCGGTACTCAATTCCATCATAAAGCCTGCCTAAAACCCGTGCAGTATCCTTCATAGACTCTTTTTGCCCGATCTGGGATCCGGAAGGTCCAAGGTAGGTGATACTGGCACCCTGATCATAGGCTGCAACCTCAAATGCACAGCGGGTCCGGGTAGAAGCCTTTTCAAAAATCAAGGCAATATTTTTACCCTTCAGCCTGGGCTTCTCATAACCTCCATATTTTGCGGCCTTCAGGTCGAAGGACAAATCAAGCAAAAAGCTGATTTCACGCGGTGTAAAATCAAGTAATTTCAGAAAATTTCGATTTCTCAGATTGTACGGCATGATATGTTTATTTTGGTTTGTAAATCCCCGGCCTAAACGCCGGGGTTAATGATCTCTTCGAAGAATCTTTATGCATTTTTAGTCTTTAATCTTCATCTTTCGCCTTTCGCCTTTTTCCTTATCCCCCGGATCATAGATTTTCGTAATCTTTGATCCATACGATTTATCCTCCAGCTTAAACGCCTCGGTAATAACCGCTTTCTGCCCACCATGTTCAATAAACTTCAGGCAGGCATTTATTTTGGGGGCCATGCTGCCCTCGCCGAACTCTCCGGCTTCCAGATAGCGCTTTGCATCCGCGTAATCCAGGAACTCCAGTATCTCCTGATCAGGCTTTTTAAAATTCCGATAGATAAAGGGTACATCGGTGAGGATATAAAACTCGTCAGCACCAATTCTGGCTGCAAGGAGTCCTGAGGCAAGATCCTTATCTATAACCGCTTCCGCAGCCCTGACCTTACCATCGGCATCATAATAGACAGGAATTCCTCCACCTCCAACGGCAATGGTAATGACTCCCTGATGTGCCAGATATTCAATCACCTTCTCGTTTATGATCTGTTTCGGTACCGGGGAAGGAACGGCCCTCCTCCAACCGCCCGCCACCTTGATCTCTTCCTTGAAAGTCCAACCTTTTGCTTTTGCCAGCTGATCGGCCTGTTCACGATCGTAAACCTTTCCTACCCTTTTAGTCGGGTTCTGGAAGGCCGGATCCGTCTCTTCGACCACAACCGCGGTAACCAGGGTGACGATTTCCTTTTTGATTCCATGCTTCAGTAAAACATTTCGCATCATGCGCTCGATCATATACCCAATACCGCCCTGACTGTCGGCGACGCAGATATCCAGGGGCATCTGGGGTATGCCATAGGTTTGTTCTCCGGAATCATTACGCATTAAAATGTTGCCAACCTGCGGTCCGTTTCCATGAGTAATAACCAGGTCATACCCCTCACGAATCAGAAAAATCAGATTCTCAAGGGTATCGGTGGTGTTCTGTTCCTGCTCGTCGATGGTACCAGATTGATTATCACGGAGTAACGCATTTCCACCAAGAGCAACAACCGCAAGTTTCTTCATATCGGAAGCATTAGGATGCAAATTTAGTTTTTTTCCTCCATCGTAACCTCTTCTATTCTGAAACCCTGATTATCTGCGGAAAACGAGTAGGTCCACTAAAAGAAGAATTCCTTTATTTTTTCTATTTTTGTCCGAATTGGTTTCAAGAAAGTAATAAAAAATCGGGAGGAAAACTTCATACATGGGCGCTTCAACATCCCCCAAAAAAAAGAAAAATCCGACAGACAGCAAGCCTAAACCCGGAGATGGCAGGTTACGTATCGTCTTGGGATTGATTCTGCTATTGATCGCCTTCTTTGCGGGACTGTCGTTCATATCCTATTTTTTTACCTGGAAGGCAGATCAGAGCTTTCTTGATACCGAGCTTACAGCCAATCTGGCAAATCCCGACATAAGAGTTGAAAACTGGGCTGGAAAAGCAGGTGCTGTTACGAGCAATCTATTTATTTACAAGTGGTTCGGAGTCTCATCGGTAATGCTCGTTGCCCTTCTGGCACTTTATGGAATAGCTTTGCTGGGGCCCCGGCTGGTTCACCTTGGAAGGGCAACAAAATACGGACTGATTCTGATGATCTGGATATCAGTTATGCTGGGTTACGCGGTTCCGGGAGAGGCATTCCAATTTGGAGGCGGGCACGGCGTGGCAATCTCAGCATGGCTTTCGGCGCTGATTGGACCGGTTGGCACATTGGTTACTATTGTGGTTACCGGCCTGATATTGGTTGTTTTCATGTTTCGTGTCACCCCCGACCGTCTTAAGCTACATGATCGAAAACCTGAAGAAAAGCTACCTGAACCCGAGTTTGTGGATCCCGGTGATGATTTTGTAGTCACTGATAAAACTGCCGATGAGTTACTTGTCAAGGAGATACAAGACAAAAACATATCAAGGGCGATCGATGACCTGGATCTGGTTCACATTGATTTCAATCCTGATCAGGCAATTCCGGATCCAGACATGACAGTGGAGAATACTACAACCGTTCCCGAGGAAGAAGCCTCAGAATTTCCTGTTCCGGCAGGCGATTATGATCCCACCCTTGATCTTTCAAATTACAAGTTCCCCGGTTTTGACCTGCTCAAGGACCATTCACTTGGACATCCGAAAGTTACTGACGAAGAGCTGATAACCAATAAGAATAAGATTGTTGAGACTCTGGCGAATTACAAGATTAAAATTGAAAAGATCAAGGCCACTATCGGGCCGACCATTACTTTATATGAAATCATTCCGGCACCGGGCGTTCGGATTTCTAAAATTAAAAACCTTGAAGATGATATCGCTCTGAGTCTCTCAGCCTTGGGGATCAGGATCATTGCACCGATCCCGGGAAGAGGAACCATAGGTATTGAGGTTCCAAACCGGAAACCGGAAACGGTCTCCATGCATACTGTCCTGGCTTCAAAGAAATTTCTGGAAAGCGACTATGACCTTCCCGTAGCCCTGGGGAAAACCATCAGTAACGAAACTTTTACTTTCGATTTGTCGAAGATGCCGCATTTACTCGTGGCAGGAGCAACCGGGCAGGGAAAATCCGTCGGCATCAATGCGATCATAACCTCCCTGCTCTACCGGAAGCATCCGGCTGAATTGAAATTCGTTATGATCGACCCCAAAAAGGTTGAACTCACGCTCTACTCCAAACTTGAAAAACACTTTTTGGCTAAACTCCCCGATTTTGAAGAGCCAATAATAACGGATACTCAGCATGTTATCCTGGTACTTCAGTCTTTGAGCGCAGAAATGGATACTCGTTACAATCAGCTTAAGAAGGCCGAGGTCAGGAATATTAAGGAGTACAACGACAAGTTCGTTAAAAGAAGACTGAATCCGGAAAAAGGCCATCGCTTCATGCCTTACATCGTACTCGTTA
>MEOR01000160.1:0-3644 GCA_001769295.1 Bacteroidetes bacterium GWF2_49_14
AGGATCAGATATCGCAGCCGTTGGGTATGTGCGCGAAAGCCGCATCGATGAGAACTATCTGGATGAATGGGAAAAAGAGCTTCAGGGTGCCGCACAGGTACAAATGAAGGAAGAAGTACATACATACGAAGCTGAATCCAAAGGCGAAGATGAATCAGCAGCAGATACCCAGATGAAACAAATCAAAAACTATCGCGATCAGATTGCTGCCAGCGAAAAAGGCTATCTGTCATTCTATTCTCTCGAAGCTATCTCCGTTACAGAAAAAAAATAATCCGAATCCTGATGAAATTAAGAAAACTGAATTCGATCCTGCACCGGGATCTGGGATACCTGTTCTTTGGAATGAGTATTATCTATGCACTTTCAGGAATTGCACTGAATCATCTTCGTGATTGGAACCCCAATTACATTATTAAGAATTATACCGTTACACTCAATGATTCGGTCACAAAAAGCGATATCGACAAAGATTGGGTGGTATCTCTCCTAGAGGATCTTGACTTGAGCAAGGAATACAAGAAACACTACTTTCCCTCAGAACAGACCCTGAAGGTTTTCCTTTATCATGGTAATGTTGAGGTCAACATGGCTACCAATAAAGGCACCATGGAAATCATCAAAAAGCGCCCAGTTTTTAACCAGATGAACTTCCTGCACTACAATCCGGGTGCCTGGTGGAAATGGTTTTCCGATATATTCTGTGTAGCATGGATTATAATAGCCCTCAGCGGACTTTTCATTATCCGCTCCGGAAAAAACAGCATAACGGGCTGGAAAGGAATAACCTATACAGTTGTGGGGATATTGATTCCGTTGATATTGTTCCTTCTCTACGTATAGACTTCTACCACTCCTCCGGCAAAATATTATCCAGGCATTTGTTATAGAACCCCATCACCCGTTCGCTCATACCCATGCTTGAGAAACCTCCGTCGTGGAAAAGGTTCTGCATGGTAACTTTTCGGGTAAGATCGGAAAACAGTGTCAGGCAGTAATCTGCACATTCTTCTGCAGATGCATTGCCCAGCGGTGACATACGGTTCGAGTAGTCAAAAAGTCCGTCAAAACCACGAACGCCACCGCCTGCAGTGGTAAAGGTCGGCGACTGGGATACGCTGTTTACCCGAACCTTTTTCGAACGACCGTAAATGTAGCCGAAGCTCCTGACGATACTTTCCAGTAACGACTTGGCCTCCGCCATGTCGTTGTATCCGTAGAAAGTGCGCTGCGCAGCGATATAGGATAGTGCAACCACCGAGCCATACTCGTTAATCGCATCCATTTTCTTTGCTACCTGCAGGAGTTTATGAAGTGAGAGTGCCGAAATGTCAAGGGTTTGCTGAAAATACCGGTAATCGAGGTTGTCATAGGAATGCTTTTTCCGTACGTTTGGCGACATACCGATCGAGTGCAGGATAAAGTCAAGCTTTCCGCCCAGTATTTCCTGGGAGCGCTCCAGTGCGACTGTCAGATCTTCAACACTGGTTGCGTCAGCTGCTATGATCTCGCTTCCGGTTTTCGCAGCCAGCTGGTCCATTTCACCCAGCCTAAGGGCAAAAGGCGCATTGGTCAGAACAAACTTTGCGCCCTCCTCATGTGCCCTTTCTGCAACCTTCCATGCAATGGATTTGTCATTAAGTGCCCCGAAAATCAGGCCGCGCTTTCCGTCGAGTAAGTGATGTGACATGAATGTAGTTTTTGGTTACGAAACTATAACAATTTATTGTTGAAATAGTTGAAATGGTTGAATTGGTTGAAATGGTTGAATTGGTTCACGCACTGAATCATTTTTTCAGCAGAACGCGCGCATTCTGGATGGCCTCCTGCGTAATCTTTTCTCCTGACAGCATTTTGGCCAGCTCCATTATTCGTTCTTCATTTTCAAGCCTTCGGATGGAAGTGTGTGTTGATTTTTCATCATCAAATTTATAGACCAGGTAATGGTGATCTCCTTTGGAGGCAACCTGGGGCAGATGTGTAATATTCAAAATTTGCCGGCCCGATGAGAGCCTGACCATAAGGTTCCCCACCTTATCGGCGATATCTCCTGACACCCCGGCATCGATTTCATCAAAAATCACGGTAGGTACGGCAAGGGAATCGCTGATAAGGGATTTGATGCTCAGCATCAGCCGGCTGGTCTCACCTCCCGAGGCAACCCGTTGGAGCTCCTCGGGAACCTGGTTTTTGTTGGCAGCAAATAAAAACCTGATTTCGTCCTTCCCGTCGGCCAGGAATTCATCGCTGGGCTTATGCTCAACCCTGAATATAGCATTCGGCATCCCCAGATCGCGTGCAAGCGCCGTAACCTTTCTCTCAAAACCTGGCCACACTTTTTTCCTTGCTAAGGTCAGGGCATCTGCCTTTTCACCCACCTCCGTAAAAAGAACTTTCCTTTCTGCCATCACCCTCTGCAATTCCTCATCCGAGATCTGTATGCCCGCCAGTCTCATGCTGTACTGGTCCCGCAGTTCGATCAACTCCGGCACCGATACCACGTGATGCTTTCGCAATAGATTATTAATAAGATCAATGCGTTCAATAATGACAGTCAGCCTGTCCGGGTTTGATTCTGCATGATCCAGGAGATTGTTCAACTCCCGCGCCGTTTCCTGAATTTCAAGGTACACAGACTGAAGTCGTGAAACGGGTTCTGTAAGGCTGTGAAGATAGCCGGATACGGACTGAAGACCGGCCACCACCTGTTTCAGCCGGGTTTCAATTGCATCCTCTGATTCATGCAGGATTTGAACGGATTCCGTGAGTCGGAGCTGTATATCGCCGGCATGCTCGAGTAATTCCTGTTCCTGTTCAAGAGCTTCCAGTTCGCCGGTAGTCAGGGACGCCTGGTCAAGCTGTGAAAATTGAAACTCAAGATAATCCTGGTCAGCACGCGACCGGGCCAAAGCTTCGGTCAGAGTCTGTACCTTCTTATCCAGCCCCTTCAAAGCCTGATACCCGGCCGCATAATCGGAAACCTGCGAGGATAATCCGCCAAACTGGTCAATCACATGCAAGGCATATCCGGGGTCGTTGAGCATCAGATTCTGATGCTGAGAGTGTATGTCAACCAGCATCAGGCCCAGGTCGCGTAGAAGATTTAAGTTGACCGGTGTGTCATTAATAAAAGCCCTTGATTTTCCCTGTGGTGTAATCTCACGCCTAACAATCACTGTGGAGTCATAATCCAGATCATTCGCCTCGAAGAATCCCCCGAACCCTAAACCCCGCACCTCAAACCCCGCCTCAATCATGCATTTCTGACTCTTATCCTTCAGAACCTGGCCGTCGGCGCGGTTTCCAAGAATCAGGCCCAGGGCACCCAGTAATATCGATTTTCCGGCTCCTGTCTCACCAGTAATCATGTTAAGCCCCTCCCGGAATTCGACCTCCAGGCTGGTAATCAACGCATAATTACTCACAGACAGGGACTTTAACATAGGCTCAAATCGTCAATCGTAAATCGTAAATCGTAAATCCTCAATCAGTTCCCGGCTTTCGCTATCCGGTCCCACTTGGCCATATTTCCGGGATCCACCTCCTTCAAGGCAGTGATCACACGGTTCTTTTCATCAGGGTAACTTTGCGTGAAGATATTTACAATTTCATCAGATTTTGCAGTGAAAAATATCTGGAAGATA
>MEOR01000160.1:3681-4069 GCA_001769295.1 Bacteroidetes bacterium GWF2_49_14
CGGTAATCGCTTCGGCTATTTCCGCGCGGCCTTCATCGAGGCGCTCCGACATCCGGTCGATGCCCAGCCGGTGATACCGATACAAACAGGCACGCATTGCACTGTATTTGTTATTCATGAGATTCTCAATCAGCCAATACCGGTTTTTGGTGTTTTCAAATGCTTTCCAGCCCGTCTGCTGTGAATTCTGAGCATTCGTGACAATGGCCTCGGCCCGCTGGAAAAACAAGGTACCGCCCTCCTGGGAGAAAGAATCATAATCAAGTCCGATAATCAGGTTCGCATAAAAGGCCAGGATGGAGACCAGATTGGAAGTGAACTGGGTCTCATTAAACCGTAACGGCTCAAAATCAGTATACTTAAAATTAACATCATTATCCCTGTGGTT
>MEOR01000160.1:4101-8556 GCA_001769295.1 Bacteroidetes bacterium GWF2_49_14
CCGGCCGGCTGGACTGGATCTGCAGGGATCCCTGAAATTCATCATCGGAGATTCTTTCGGTGATGTTGAACATGAGCTGGCACTGTATCCTCTCCTCATTCTTGAAAATGTGGTCGGTCCAACTCTGATTGTTCATGAATTCCATAATGGCTTTTTGCATGTTATCATACACCTCACGGTTCGAACCCTGTACCTGCTGGGCTACGACACTTACCATGCAATTGAGTTCCTGTGCCTGAACACCAGCTGCCAGGGCGATAAAGGAATATATCAGAATAAATTTACGCTTGAGTCCCATCATTCATCAGTTTATAAATCGCATCAGCAATATCGGTTGCAACTTCTCTCTTCGGTTTTAACTCAAAATCCAGGCGATTATTGTCTTTACTGATAATTGTGATTTGGTTGGTTTCCACGTTAAACCCGGCTCCGGGGTCCCCGAGCGTGTTCAGGACAATCATGTCGAGATTCTTGGCAAGAAGCTTATTCCCTGCATTCACGAACCCATTGTCTGTTTCCAGCGCAAAACCGGCAAGGAACTGGCCCGGTAGTCTTTTCTTTCCTGCGGCAGCGGCAATATCGGTGGTTGGTGCAAGTGCAAGCGACAGGTTTTCTCCGGTTCTCTTGATTTTATTCTGGGCAGGTGCTACAGGTGAATAGTCGGCAACAGCCGCCGCGAAAATCAGGATATTCATGTCAGGTTGCAGCAGATCAACTACTGCTGCCATCTCACTGGCAGTTTCCACGGAATGAACCTTGATGTCCGGATGAACGGATTTTATGGAAACGGGACCCGATACCAGGTCAACCCTGGCTCCCTCAGAAGCCAGAACTTCCGCAAGGGCATAGCCCATTTTTCCTGAAGAGTGATTTCCGATAAACCGCACCGGATCAATGCGTTCATGCGTTGGACCGGCTGTAATCAGGGCTCTTTTCCCGCTAAACCGGCTTTTTTTTTTATAGTAGTCCTGGAGCCACGATAATATTATCTCCGGTTCTTCCATTCGCCCTTTACCTTCCAGGCCGCTTGCAAGTTCACCGGTGGCCGGCTCAATAATCAGGTTTCCGCGGGACTGCAGCAGCCTCATATTCTCCCGGGTTGCCGGATGTGCAAACATATCCAGGTCCATCGCAGGGGCAATCACCACCGGGCAACGAGCTGAAAGATAGGTTGTCAGCAGAAGGTTATCGCAGATACCATGAGCCATTTTGGCCAGGGTATTAGCAGTTGCGGGGGCAATCAGCATCAAATCGGCCCATAACCCCAGCTCAACATGTGAATTCCAGGAACCGTCATCATGACGAAAAAAATCGGTCAGGACGGTATTGTTGGAGAGGGTACCCAGGGTAACCGGGGTAATGAACTCCTGTGCATAGGGTGTAAGGATAACCTTCACCTCGGCCCCTTCCTTCCGAAGCAGCCGGGTAAGGTATGCAGACTTGTATGCTGCGATGCTTCCGGTAACACCCAGTATAAACTTCTTACCCCGCAGCATAACCGGTTGTTTTAGTATTACTCCTCGATGGCGGTTGCCTCGGGAGCCCTGAAATAAACCTTGCCATCCAGGAATTCCTGCGTGGCAATCAGGGTCGGTTTCGGAAGACGCTCGTAAAATTTGGAGATCTCAATCTGCTCGCGATTCTCAAAAACTTCTTCCAGGTTATCGGTGAATGAAGCAAATTCTTCCAGCTTGGTATTCAACTCCTGTTTAAGTTCCACACTGATCTGGTTGGCGCGCTTGGCGAGAATGGCAACGGTTTGATAAACATTTTCCGTATTGCGGTCGAGATCATCCAGATTACGCGTAATGGTGGTCAGGGGTGCATTGCTCTTTTTGTAATCCATATTCTTGTGCCAGTTAATTCAGATTATTATTTCAGATATTTAGAGGCGACTGCATATATACGCTCAGCCTCCTTTAAATGTTTGGATTCGGGAAATTCATCATGGAAATTGAGGTAAGCTTCCGAAGTAGCCTGAAACCTCTCCTTTACCTTAAGCGTCACCGAATTCTTTGCAAGTTCGTTATTCGCCTTGAGCAACAGGAACAGAAGTTCTTCACGATACCGGGTATCCGGAAACTCTTTCAGGCTGTTCTCAATGGCCGTGATGGCGGCTTTATACTCACTCAGTTTAAAATAGAGGCTGGCATTGTCAAATGATTTCTTTACCAGCTTGTCCCTCAGTTCATCGATCAGGCGGTTGCATTCCGAAATCCTCGTACTGGCAGGATTCTGATTCATAAACATCTGCAACTCATCAATGGCCTTTAAGGTGTTTGCCTGATCAAGGCTGGAACTCGGAGAATCCTCATAATAGCAATAAGCTACCATAAAGGAACACTCTTCCGCTTTCGGTGAATTTGGATGAGAAACGACAAAATTCTTGAAATAGTAGCCCGCCATGATATAGTCCTGCAGGTGAAAATAGCAGTAGGCATAACGGTAGTCTACCTCCTCGGCCTTCTCGGTTCCGCGATAAACGGGTATCAGCTCCTCAAAAAGGGTTGATGCCCGCATATAATCTTTTTTATCGTAGTACTCGTTGGCTTTCTTGTACTTAAGGTCATAATCATTGCTGGTTATTACCTTCTGATATTCACTGCATGAAAAAAGAGAAAACACCAGTAAGCCAGCGAGTAAGTATCCGGTTCTCAATTTTTTAAACATGGCGCAAAGATAGAAAAATTTGCGGTATTTATACTGAAAAAACGGAGCCTGGAAAAATTGTAATTTTGCACGCATCACTCTAACTAATTAAGAAAACCGTGGACGTATTTGAAAAAATCAGGACGAATAAAGGGCCCCTCGGACAGTATGCCAAGGATGCCCATGGATACTTTGTTTTCCCGAAACTTGAAGGTGAGATTAAACCCCGCATGACTTTCCGTGGCAAGGAGGTTCTTACCTGGAGCCTTAACAACTACCTCGGTCTGGCCAATCACCCGGAAGTGAGGGCGACGGATGCCAGCGCAGCTGCCGAATGGGGACTGGGTTACCCGATGGGTGCCAGGGCTATGTCGGGCCACACCCGCCAGCATGAGATCCTCGAGGAGCAGCTTGCAGCATTTGAGGGAAAAGAGAAGGCCTACCTGCTTAACTACGGCTATCAGGGAATGGTTTCCATCATTGATGCCCTGCTCGACCGCAAGGACGTTGTGGTGTATGACTCTGAAGCCCATGCCTGCATTCTTGATGGTTTGCGGATGCATATCGGAAAACGGTTTGTATATCCCCACAACAACATGGAGAATATGGAGAAACAACTCCAGAGAGCTGAAAAAATTGTGGCAACAACCGGCGGAGGTGTGCTTGTCATTACCGAAGGAGTTTTTGGAATGTCAGGAGATCTGGGTAAACTGGGTGAAATCGTTAAACTGAAGAAGAAATACAAATTCCGCCTGCTGGTGGATGATGCCCACGGCTTTGGCACCATGGGAGCCACTGGTGCTGGGACCCCGGAACACTTCGGCGTACAGAATGATGTCGACCTCTATTTCGGAACCTTTGCCAAATCGATGGCCCTCATCGGAGGCTTTGTCGCTGGTCCGGCTGAAGTCATTGACTTCCTGCAGTATAACATGCGGTCGCAGATCTATGCCAAGTCCCTGCCCATGCCAATCGTTATCGGCGCCATGAAAAGACTCGAACTTCTCAGAACTAAACCGGAGTTAAGGACAAAACTCTGGAAAGTGGTCAATGCACTCCAGACCGGTCTGAAAGCCAAAGGATTCAACCTTGGCAACACCGAATCCCCGGTTACCCCGGTCTTTCTGCAGGGGTCACCTTTTGAAGCAGCCAACCTGGTATTCGACCTGCGGGAAAACTACGGGGTTTTCTGCTCAATCGTGATCTATCCGGTTGTACCAAAGGATGTTATCATGCTCCGACTGATCCCGACGGCCGTTCACAGCCTGGAAGATGTTGAATACACCATTAAGGCTTTCTCGGAAATCCATCATAAGCTGGTGAATAAAGCTTATGACCCGAATAAGATTACGGGGTTTTAAGAAGAAAGACTAAAGAATAAAGAACAAAGACTGGGGGGAGCAAAGGCTCGCCCCTTTTTTTTATTTTTAACAAAAGTAATCCTGAAAAAATGAAAAAAATTACGGTTATCCTGATGTGGTTCGTGGCCCTTATATTACCCTCAGGTTTATCGGGCCAAAATAAAAAAGAGTTTTCGTGGATGAAAACACAGGATAGCCTGACATTATTTCAGGAAACTGGGAATGGAGGGAGACAGGTAGTCTGGCAATTCAACTATTTCCCCGACCGGCGGACCTTCTTTCATCCGGTCTTTTCTCCCGACGGGACGCTTCTGACGGCCGAAGCACCAAAAGATCATCCCTGGCATCTCGGCCTCTGGTTTTGCTGGAAGTATATTAATGGCCTGAATTACTGGGAGTATAGTGGGGATTCAAAACTGGCGGTGAGTGAAGGAAAGACCGATTT
>MEOR01000160.1:8599-8761 GCA_001769295.1 Bacteroidetes bacterium GWF2_49_14
GGATTCGGCCGACTCCATTGTTATGAAAGAGACGCGCATCATCAGGGCAGCGGCTCCAGAGGCTGATGGCTCCTACTCACTTGATTTTGAGCACAAATTCACAGCAGTTACCGACCTGCTTCTTGAGCGCACTCCCCCGCAAACCAGTCCGGGTGGGGTAAC
>MEOR01000161.1:0-9242 GCA_001769295.1 Bacteroidetes bacterium GWF2_49_14
CCGCCACCAGCTGGAGGATAATTGACAGTACCAGGAGAAACTTAAGCATATGAATGTTTAACAACACAAATGTAATCCTTTTTTGCCCCCCACTTATACCCTTATTCCCCCATGCCCCCATGCCCATATGCCCTTATGCCCCTATGCCCCCATTTAACCTATTTCATTATATTTACAGGATCATTTGTGAATTCCAAACCCGATGAAACACCTTCTCCGCATTCCAACTCTCCTCTCCATTTCTGTTTTTTTGGTTTTTATCTCCTGCACTAAGGAAAACCAACCGCCGGTCGCACTCTTTACCATTGAACCTACCACCGCTAACGAAGAAACCATTTTTATTATGGATGCTTCCACAACCAGTGATCCTGACGATAAAACCGAAGAGCTTTTGATCATCTGGGACTGGGAAGGCGACGGAATTTTTGACTCACAATACGCAACCCGCAAAACGGGTGATCATAAATACAGTAAACCGGGTGATTATCAGGTGACCATGGTGGTTAAGGATCCACGCGGTCTGACCGACACTCTCGCTGTGCCCTTAACGGTTACCAGCTCAAACCTGCCGCCTGAAGCTCCTTACAGCCCTACTCCTGCGGACGAATCCATTTGCATGACGAATAAACCGTGGATGAAATGGGAAAGCAGCGATCCCGACGGGGATCCCTTGTTGTTTACCTGTTATTTTGGAACGACCAACCCACCACAACAGGTGATAGCCAGCCAGATGTTCGGAACTTTCACCCAGGGCAAGCTGGAATATGGTACCCGGTATTACTGGAAAGTGAGGGTTAAGGATATCAAGGGAAATATAACCGAAGGCCCTGTATGGAGTTTTACCACCGTCGACATGCACTTTGGAACCCTGAGCGACAGCCGCGACGGGCAGAACTACACTACCATCCAGATCGGGACCGATTGGTGGATGGCTGAAAACCTTCGCTTCGATGCAGGTGCCGGGTCATGGTGCTATGATGACAACCTGACCAGGTGTCAGATGTATGGCCGCCTCTACAATTGGGACGCCGCCATGCGTTCATGTCCTGAAGGCTGGCATCTGCCGACACTGGAAGAGCTCAACCGGATGGTCGACCACCTCGGCGGCGCTGAAATTGCCGGAGGTAAACTTAAGGATTACGAATCCCTTCTTTGGAGGGAAGTCAACGTAGGTGCAAACAATGAATCCGGATTCGCCGCCCTGCCCGGAGGCCGCCGCTACGACCAGGGGCTCTATGCCGGACTAAGCTACTACGCACAATTCTTCTCGTCAACAGAATACAACAGCCGGGATGCCTATAATCTCACCCTGGGCTACGACTACGCCAGCACCTTCATTTACAACTACAAAAAGGCCTACGCGATTTCGGTGAGGTGTGTGAAGGACAGGTAGGTTACTGGTTACGCAAGTGCACTTGTCATCCCCGCGAAAGCGGGGACCGGTTCCATTGGGTACTGCACTTTAAGGGACGCGGTCCCCGCTTTCGCGGGGATGACAAGGCTCCGAGGCTAACCGGTAACTCTCCTCAGTCCTCCGCCATCTCCTTCATCATCTCCCGGTATTTTGAGAATACGCGGGCGCGGCTGACGCATCCGATATATTTTCCTTCATCGAGGACAACCAGGTTGAACTTACCGGAGGCTTGTATTTTCCTGACAGCCTCCTCCACCGTATCATCGGCATCAACCAGGTATTCAGGCATGTACATCAGATCACGGCAATAGGTATTCTGATAAAGCTCGGTTTTAAACATAACCGGGCGAAGCCTTTCCATGATGATCAGGCCCAGGAAGGTGTGATCATCTGCAAGTACAGGAAATACATTCCGGTTGGACAGGGCAACCACCTGGACCAGCTCACCGAGAGTCTGGTTCTCCTTAACTGGTATGAAATCATTCTCAATCAGGCTCTTCATGTTCATACGCGTCATGGCAGCCTTGTCCTTATTATGGGTGATAAGCTCTCCAAGCTGAGCCAGTCTCCGGGTATAGACGGAATGCGGTTCGACAAGATGGGCGGTGATATAGGCAATAGTAGCCGTTATCATCAGCGGAATGATCAGTGTGTACCCGCCGGTTATCTCGGCAATCAGGAACATGGCCGTGAGCGGAGAATGCATAACTCCGGCCATTACTCCAGCCATCCCGACAAGTGTGAAATGCACCTCGGAAACCTCCATCCAGCCCAGGGTATTGAGTAGACGTGCCAGGAAGAAACCACTGATTCCGCCTAAAAAAAGGCTTGGTGCAAAAACCCCTCCTACTCCGCCGGCACCGGTGGTCACCGCGGTGGCAACCACCTTAAAAAGGATAATCAGTGAGATGGCAAACAGAAATATCCAGGGGGTCTCACTCTTGATGAACCACCAGCTGTTGGCCAAAATCTCACTGGGGTTGCCCATGAGCAGCTGCCGCAGGGTGTCATACCCTTCCCCGAACAGCGGAGGAAACAAAACCAGCAGCATCGAAAGCGCCAATCCTCCGATCAGCCAACGCATCCAGACTGAGCCGATTTTCTGCATCCACCCCTCAATTTTACGCAGTCCGACCGAAAAATAAATCGATATCAAACCGGTGAACAGCCCCAGGATCAGGAACGATGGCAATTCAGTAACGGTAAAGACATCGGTAAGATTATAGGTAAACAGCACTTCATCACCCATCAGGAGCCAGGTCACAGAGGTTGCAGTCACGGCAGCGATCATCAGCGGCAGCAGGGAGGCCATGGTCAGATCGATCATCAGCACCTCCAGTGCAAATGCAACCCCCGCAATCGGCGCCTTGAAGATCCCTGCAACCGCACCGGTGGCTCCGCAGGCTACCAGCAGGGTAATCGTTTTATAGGGCAGATGGAAATATTGTCCGATTTGGGAGCCAATGGCCGAACCGGTAAGAACGATCGGTGCTTCCAGTCCTACCGAACCGCCAAAGCCAATCGTCAGGGTGCTCGCAACCATCGAGGAATGCATGTTATGAGACTTCAGTAAACTGTTCTTCTTACTGATCGCAAATAATATCTTACTGATACCGTGTGAGATAGAATCCTTAACCAGATATTTTACATATAGAACGGTGAGTAACAAGCCGACCATTGGGTACAGCATATAGAGCCAGTTGGCCTCGCCGGTGTTAAACCCCCTGGTAAGGAAAACCTGCGTATAATGCACGGCATTCTTAAGGATAACGGCGGCTAGCCCTGCCATCAATCCCATCGCAAACGCCAGAATAAATACCGGCGATCTCTTCCCGCTCCTGAAATATGAAATCACCTTTTCCCTCATTCCCTCAGTCTTCCGACCATTTCTTCAACAGCTGCCTGTACGAGGAAAACAGTCTTGCCCTCGAAACGAATCCGACGTACTTGCCATTGTCCAGAACCGGAATATTAAACTCGGTCGACTGATGAAACTTATGTGCAACGTCCTCCATGATCTCACCCGGTTGAATCGTTACGGGCGATTTTGCCATTAGGTTACGGATGAATACGGTTTTGTAATGCTGAGGAAGGAACATGACATCCCTGACGCTGTCCATGTTCAGCACGCCATAATAATTATTCTCATCGTCAATTACAGGGTAAAGGTTCCGTTTGGATTTCGCGATCACCTCAACCAGGTCCCCGAGTGAAGCATCGAGCCGAACCGTTGAGAAGTTGGTTTCAATCAGTTTGTCCACCTTCATCAGGGAAAGGACCATTTTGTCCTTATCCTGGGTGAAGAGCTGTTTTCTTCTTTTCAGATGAATATGATAGAACGATACCGGCTGAAAAAGCCGGATGGTTGCATAGGAGAGCCCGGCAACCAGCATCAGGGGAATAATCAGGTTATAAGCCACGGTGATCTCGGCCATCAGGAATATCCCCGTCAGCGGGGCATGCAGAACCCCGGAAAAAACCCCCGCCATACCTACCAGCGCAAAAAGAACGAGAGAAGTATCGGTATGAAAAAAATAATTGAAAGCGGTACCGAAAAGCAAACCTGCCGCCATGCCTGTAAAGAGGGTTGGGGCAATGATTCCGCCGATCCCCCCGGCACCGATAGTGAGGGCCGTGGCAAATACCTTCATCAGGACAAGAAGTAACAGCAGAACCATGGTTGAAATCGCTTCTCCCTGGAAGGTATAGTATCCGGATTTGTCAAAAATAAAACCCAGGTCACCGCTGAGGGCACGGTTTATCGAACCATATCCCTCTCCGTAGAGACTGGGAAACAAAAAGATAATGACGCCCAGGAATATGGATCCGGTTAACCAGCGCGACCATCTCGACCGGATTTTTTCAAAAAGGTCACCTACGCCAACAATCACTTTGGTGAAATAGAGCGACAGGAGTCCCGTAAAAATTCCAAGAAGTATAAACAGGGGAACCTGCCGCAGATGAAAAACCTCATCAATCTTTATCGGATTTAGAACATCTTGTCCAAGAGCTACATAGGAAACAAGGGTGGCACTCACGGAAGCAAAAAGCAGGGGTACCAAGGATGAAAGCGTAAGATCGAGCATCAACACCTCGATGGCAAAGATAATGGCCGCGATCGGTGCTTTGAACAGAGCAGCAATGGCCGCCGTTACTGCACATCCGATGATAAGGATGATCTGCCGGTAGTTCATGTGGAAGAGCTGGGCAAGGTTTGATCCGATAGCGCCCCCGGTGAGGATGGCCGGACCCTCAAGTCCTATACTCCCGCCAAAACCAATCGTGATCGTACTGGTCAGGGCAGAAGAAAACATATGATGAGGCTTGATTGCTCCTTTTGTACTCGATATGGCGTGCAGGATGACGGGAATACCCAGTCCGATCCTGACTTTCAGAACGAGATGGACCAGAATGATGACGATGGCAATCCCGATGGCCGGATAGATAAAGTACAGGTAGTTGTGAACTTCGGCTGAGAATCCATGGGTCAGAATGGTCCGGATTAAATAGACAAGGTTCTTCATCAGTACGGTGGCAAGACCCGAAAGGACGCCTACCACAATAGCCATTAACAGCACAAAGTTCCTGCTTGAGATGTGGCGGATTCTCCAACGGAGGAATCGCACCAGGAAATTATAGCGGTTTATTTTTTTTGCCATTCTGATAACGAAGCGTAAAGATAACCTTTACAACCAATCCGTTAACTTCTTTTAACCCTTATTTTGACCGGCAAAACCGGTTCATTTCAGCAGGATTGCCTATCTTTAGCCCTCTGATTTTTACAAGTAAATATCTGACTATGAAAAGAGATACTGTTGTTTTTGACCTGATTCGGAAAGAATATGAACGGCAGAAAAATGGAATCGAACTGATTGCTTCCGAGAATTTCGTGAGTGAGCAGGTTTTAGAAGCAATGGGTTCCGTTATGACCAATAAATATGCTGAAGGGTATCCGGGTCACCGCTATTACGGTGGCTGCGAGATCGTTGACCAGACTGAGCAACTCGCGATAGACAGGCTCTGCCAGCTATATGATGCGGAGTATGCCAATGTTCAGCCCCATTCAGGCGCACAGGCGAACATGGCCGTATTCCTGACCTGTCTCAAGCCAGGCGACACATTCATGGGTCTCGACCTGTCGCACGGCGGTCACCTTTCCCACGGGTCTCCAGTGAACAGTTCAGGAATCCTTTACCGGCAGGTAGCCTATGGCGTTAAAGAAGAGACCGGACGCGTGGATTACGATATGATGGAAGAGGTTGCCCTGCGTGAAAAACCAAAAATGATTGTTGGGGGAGCGTCTGCCTATTCCCGTGAGTGGGATTACAAGAGGATGCGTGCAATCGCCGACCGGATCGGGGCTATCCTGATGATCGACATGGCCCATCCGGCAGGGCTGATAGCCGCCGGACTGCTGAACAATCCACTGAAGCATGCACACATTGTTACTTCCACTACGCATAAGACCCTCCGGGGACCGCGTGGCGGGATCATTCTCATCGGCAAGGATTTCGACAATCCGTGGGGAATTGCAACAAAAAAAGGCGAAATACGTAAAATGTCTTCCCTGATTGATTCAGCTGTTTTTCCCGGGATTCAGGGCGGACCGCTCGAGCACGTGATCGCCTCAAAAGCCGTGGCTTTCGGGGAAGCCCTGGCACCGGAATTCAAGGTTTACCAGCAACAGGTTAAGAAAAATGCATCCGTGATGGCAGAAGCCTTCATGAAACTGGGGTATAAGGTAATTTCCGGAGGCACCGATAACCACAGCATGCTGATCGACCTGAGAACCAAGGTCCCCGAAATTACCGGCAAGCTGGTAGAGAATACCCTTGTCAGGGCCGATATTACAGTTAACAAGAACATGGTTCCGTTCGATTCCCGCTCGCCTTTCCAGACCTCCGGACTGCGTGTGGGAACCCCGGCCATCACCACACGGGGACTGAAAGAGGAGCATATGGGACGGATCGTTGAACTGATTGATGCCGTTATTACCGATATTGCAAATGAAGAGCTGATCCTCAAAACCCGGAAGGAAGTGAACGGGATGATGGGAGCGTTGCCGATGTTCGCATATTAGGGGCACAAGGCACAAGGCACAAGGCACAAGGCACAAGGCTCAAGGCTCAAGGCTCAAGGGGGTAGGAGCTCAAGGGTGTCATTCCGGCGAAGGCCGGAATCCCCTGACAAATGCAGATCACAGACACAACAATAATTTAAGGATTCAACAATGAAAATTAAATCTCTTCTCTTCACCGGTACAATCCTGTGCGCCTTTGCGGTTACAGGAGTCTTGTTAATAAATGGAAACAAGGATAAAGCGCGAAAGGACTACGAGAAGTTTCTTGTGTCTGAATATCAAACGCTTCCGATTGCCTCTATCAACAAGTCAGATGAAAAAAGCGCCAGGATGGACAGTCCTGATAAAGCCGCTTTGGCTGAATACATCAAGACCGTCGACCCATTCATTAAAACGGTTCCACGCGAGAGATTGATTGGTGCTTACCAACAGACCAAAGCACTTCAAGGCCTTAAGTCGGGCAACAACCTGGCTTGGACAAGCCATCCCACTAATATGGGAGGGCGGACCCGCACCCTGATGTTCGACCCGAACGATCCTAACCACAATAAGCTGTGGGCTGGATCTGTCACCGGAGGGCTTTGGTTTAATGATGACCCGATTGGCGGTGGCCAGTGGATGCCGCTAAATGATTTCTGGAGCAATCTCGCAATCAGCTGCATGACCTATGATCCGAACAATACCCAGACTTTCTATGCCGGGACCGGTGAAAGCCAGACAGCCCTGATAATTTACAGGGAATCATCCGGTCGCGGAACGGGTATCATGAGGTCAACCGATGGAGGTCAAACCTGGGCTCCCATGACCTCCACCCAGAACTGGGCGTATGTCACTGATATTCTGGTAAGGAACGAAGGTGGACAAAGTGTTATTTATGCGGGGGTTGCTTCCGGTGTATATAAAGGTATTGCCCACAGGAGTAATACCGGAGATGGACTCTACCGCTCAACCGACGGAGGAACAACCTGGACCCAGGTTTTACCAAATGTTCCGGGCAAAGATTTTGCCTATGCTCCATCAGATATTGAAACCTCAGCCGACGGTGAAAAAATCTTCGTAGGAACAACTTATGGGGTCAATACCGAGGTTACCGATAATGAAAGGTCCGGCGCAGCTTGTATTCTGACTTCAAGTGATGGTTTGTCCTGGAACGTCAATGCCACCTACCAGCAGGAAATATTAGCCCATGCAACTAATAAATTCCCGGGTCGGGTGATGCTGACCAAAGTTCCGTCAGATCCGACAATGATGTATGCAATTATTGCATCGGGGTATGTAAGAAGTGACGGTTTCATTGGATATGGCTGCCATGCCTTGATCAAGACAAACAATAAAGGGACTTCCTGGTCCAATGTCAATTTTCCATCAGGATTTGCCTCCCTGGCCTGGCATGCCTTTGTTGTTGCTGTCAGCCCGGTCAACCCTAATATTATCTGGGTTGGCGGATTGGACACCCACCGAACTGTCAACGGGGGAACCAGTTGGACAAAAATGTCGGACTGGGCGCAAATGTATGGCAACGGTGCAGATAACTATGTGCATGCCGACATTCACGCCATCGCCTTCAAACCGGGAAGCGATGTCAACATGTTTATCGGAACAGATGGGGGTGTATTTGGAACCCGCACCGCCAGCGCGCCAGATGCCAATATGATTTTCTTTGAATCGGCCAATGGCTATAGTACCCTTCAATACTATTCCTGCGCCTTGCATCCCGATGCAGGCGCCATTCATTTTATTGGTGGTCTGCAGGATAACGGTACAATGTTTTACCGGAAAGGCAACACCCCAACATTCAGGGATATGCTTTCCGGTGGTGACGGAGCTCTCTGCTTCATTGACCAGAATGAACCATCCATCCAGCTGACCACCGTTTATCACAATTCCATTTATCTGTATTCCGGCAATAAAGAGTCTAATCCACAAAGTTCCGGGGGACGAAATCTTGGAACAGGCATGTTTGTAAATCCAATGGATTATGATTGGAAGAACAATATCCTCTTTGCGAATGGGGGAAATGAGCAATTGCAGAACCTGAACAAACTGCATGTTATGACGGTGACAGCCAATTCCATCACATCCGGCAACCCGGCCAAAACTCTCCAGACGAGTTCCCCGGTTCCCTATTCAAACATTAAATGGTCTGCTTTCTCTCCAGCCAATCAATCCAATATTTTCATCGGAACCCAGGCAGGCAAGATTTTTAAATTCGCTGATGCTTCACACACCGGAACCCTGACTAACCTGACGCCCAACGACTTCCCCGCAGCAAACATAAGCAGTATTGACCTGGTAGGGAGTGAAGACACCTTGTTGGTTACTTTTTCCAACTACGGTGTTCCGTCTGTGTGGGTTACAGTAAATGCCGGACAAACCTGGAAAAATGTGGAGGCAAATCTCCCGGATATGCCCGTTCGCTGGGGCATTTTCCACCCAAAATCAGGAAAACAGGTCATGCTTGCAACTGAAATGGGTATTTGGACTACCGATAATGTTTTTGCAGAAAATATCATTTGGACTCCCGACAATACCGGTCTCGCAAACGTAAGGATTGACATGCTCAACTTCAGGATTTCAGACAACACGGTTCTGGCTGCCACTCATGGAAGGGGAATGTTTACGGCCCTTTGGCAACCCAGCTATCTGAATAAGGTTGAAGTGGTTGAAGTGGTTGAAGTGGTTGAAGTGTACCCGAATCCGACCGATGGACGGTTTGAAGTAAAGTTTCAGGCCGACCGGTCAACCAGG
>MEOR01000161.1:9369-42334 GCA_001769295.1 Bacteroidetes bacterium GWF2_49_14
AGGGGGCGGAGGTGACCAGTAGGAGAATTATACTTCAATAGCTATGGGGCATAAGCCCTTAAGCCCTTATGCCCCTCATCAACTACCCCATCCTCATCCTCGCCGGCATCCTCGTTGGCTTTATCAACACGCTCGCAGGGTCGGGGTCATTAATCTCCCTGCCGCTTCTGATGTACCTGGGTTTGCCGGCCAATGTGGCAAACGGAACCAACCGTGTGGCCATCCTGCTGCAGTCCCTGGTAGGCGCCAACAGTTTCAGGCAAAAAAAGATCATTCGGTTTCAGGACGGCATCTGGCTGGCAATCCCTGCAGTGGTTGGAGCGGTGATCGGAGCGTTTCTGGCGGTGGATATCAATGAATTGGTGATGAAGCGGGTCATCGGGGGCCTCATGATTGTGATGTTTTTCCTGATCGCCTTTAAACCCGAAGCCTGGATTGAGGGTAAGGCTGAGAAGATTCACGCCCGGCCGGGTTTCTGGCAGACGGTGATCTTCTTTGGGATCGGCCTGTACGGAGGGTTTATCCAGGCCGGTGTCGGATTCTTTCTGTTAGGCGGGCTGGTTCTCGGGGCCGGACTTGATCTGGTGAAGGCCAACGCAATGAAAAACCTGATTGTTTTCCTCTACACCCCCTTTGCCCTGGCGGTATTCATCTTTAACGGTCAGGTCGACTGGCTCATGGGACTCACCCTTGCCGCCGGTAACATGACCGGTGCCTGGATCGCCGCCCGCCTCGCCATAAAGCATGGCGCCCGCATCGTCCGCATTGTGCTGCTGGTGGTGATATTCGTAGCGGCTATCGATATGCTGGTTCGATGATGTGAAGATTTGATGATGTGTTAATGTGATGATTTGATGATTGGGTTTAGGGTATAAGGTTTGAGGTTTGAGGTATTAGGGGCAAACCGGGACCACGGGTCCTCCCCTACGCCGTACATCATTCAACCATTTCAACCATTTCAACCATTTCAACCATTTCACCCCCTCTACAACAACTTAAAATGGTACGTAATCGATCCCCTCTGGTACGTGGGCGCCTCGGGCGAGGTCACCTTGTTGAAACGGGCTGTTTTGGCGGCTTTCTTGGCGGCTTCCAGGAGGCGTGAATCCATGGTAGTGGAACCTTTGGCTCCCGGAACTGCAGTAACCACTGCTCCGTCCTTGTTTACCGTGATCTGAACAACAACCGTTCCGTAATCGTTGATGGTATATTCAGGCTTGGCAAGTGACCCGATAACGTTTCTTCCGTCGAGGCTGTATGAAATTCCGGCTCCCTGCCCGCCTCCCGGCCCCCGGTTAGAGGAGCTGACCGATCCTGTGGGATCTCCCTGATTACCGGTTTTACCGGCAGTTCCTTCACTTCCCGTTCCGGTATTGGATGAATTCCCGCCAAAAGATTTACCCATCCGTCCCTTGATGGCATTCACCTGGTCGGATTTCCGCTGCTCCTCGGCAAGCCTGGCTCGTTCGGCCTCATCCCTGCGTCTTTTCTCAGCAGCTTCCTCGCGGATCCGCTCCAGCTCTTCCGCTTTTATCCGATCGGCTTCCTCTTTTTCTTCCTTTTGCTTTTGAATCGTTGCCGCATCCTCCAGGTTTTGGGTGAGAATCTTCGGCGGTGCATCCTTTTTCTGTTCCCTGGGCGGCTGACGCTTCACCTCAGGGGTTGCAACAACCTTCGGTTCTTCGGGTTGTTTAACCTCCTGCTGCGGCGGCTCTTCGGCCCCCTGACCTGTTTCATCCGTCCCGAAATTAATGGTGATCCCCTCGCTTTCCGGCTTGATAACGGATCCGTTGATTGTCAGAACGAACATCAGAATCAGCAGGACCGCGTGAAATATCCCCGTTCCTAAAAGGCCACGATATTTGGATACAAGGTCCATCAGCTACTTTGAGGTTGTCGCAAGGTGTAGCCTGATCTGATTCTTCCGGGCAATATCCAGGACTTTGACCACCTCCCCGATCGGAACTTCACGGTCGGAATGAAGGCTGATATATCTTTCATTTTCCTGGACTCCATCGAACTTGGCCCGTAAAGCACCCTCCAGCCGGTTGATATCAATCGGCACACGTTCAATGTAGAACTGCAGGTCTTTTGTGATGGAAACCGTTGTGATGGGTTTCTCCGAAACCTGACCGTCGCTCCGGGGCAGCAGGAGTTTCAAGGCGTTCGGCGTGATCATGGTGGAGCTGATCATAAAGAACAGCAGCAACAGGAACACGATGTCAGTCATTGAGGCCATGCTGAACTGCGGGCTTATCTTATTTCGCGTTTTAATCGCCATTGTTTCGGATTTATTTAGCCGGTTCGTTTAACAGGTCCATGAATTCCGATGAACGGGTTTCAAGAATGAAAACCACGGTTTCAATCTTGGAAACCAGAATATTATAAAAGAAATAAGCCGGTATACCCACAATCAAACCTGCTGCAGTGGTTACCATAGCAGTATAGATCCCGCCTGAGAGCAGAGAAACGTCAATTGAACTGCCTGCCAGTGACATGTTATAGAACGCCTTGATCATACCGAGAACCGTTCCCAGAAAACCCAGCATCGGGGCTGCACCGGCTGCGGCCGCAAGAGTGGCTAATCCTCGCTCCAGTTTGTAAACCTCCAGCCTTCCGACATTCTCGATCGCGGCGTTTACATCGGCCATCGATCGCCCGATACGGGTGATCCCTACCGAAATCATACGGGATACCGGGGTGTCCGTGGCTTCGGCCAGCCTCACCGCCGCCTCAATCTTACCGTCATGGATGAACTCCCTTACCCGGTTCATGAAACTCTGGTCCTCCTGAGATGCCTTGCGGATAGCAAAATAACGCTCCACAAAAATATACACGGCGAGAATGGATAAAAGAAGGATCGGAATCATAAGCCATCCACCTTTCAATGTCAGTTCCCATACATTCATGCTTTGATTTGCTGCGCTCATAGCCTTGCTGATTGAGTCATACTTTGCCTGAAAATCATCCTGAATCAATAAAATCCAACTCATGGTTTTGCAATTAGTTTATCCCAATAAAAGTAAGTAAAAAACGTGCCAGGATGCCTGTTTAGTATGGCAGGTTATGAGCTGAATTGTTAACGCTCTTTTCCAGATATTTTATCCCGATAACGCCTGATGAGTTCGCCAAATGAATCGAACTCTTCCCTAAAAAAAACACCAACCCCCTGTGTATAAGGAGCATACTCATATAGTAGATGATCGTTGGCCCGCGTAAAAGCCTTTAGCCTGATTTTTCCGGAAGGCTTGATTTTATACTCAACTTCCACATCACCAACGAGTTGACTTGCATTCCCGGTGGTCTGCCGTACATCGTAATTCCCGTTAACATTAAGGGTTATACGATTATTCAGGAATGGCTTCGAGAGAGCCACCTCCACTTCATCGCTCGTCAGCTCGTCGCCCGGCCGATAATTAAACCCGATATCAAAATCGGTACTGATCTGGGAAAGCCAATAGTTCAGCTGATTTGATAGAACCTCTGTGGTTGTTGCCAGGCCGGCAGAAGCATACCCCTTTGTTGTACCGGTGGACGATCCCTGAACCGGGGTGAACCGGCTCATAAACAGCAAGGAGATCACCTGCTTCATTTTCTCCTCCTCAGTCAGGTTAGCCAGCTGCGAACGTGCTATATCATTGCTGGTCGGAGGAATAACAATATTATAGTCCAGAACCGGGTTTTCCAGATAACCGCTCATCATCAGGTGGCACTCCACCGGTATCCGCTGCGTCAGGTCCGGATTGGATTCATCCTGCAAAAGGTCATAGAGCGTAGCTTTGGTCCGGTAAACCGCATCGATGTCGAGCTGCGCCGAGGGAATGTCGTGTGTCCATTTGATGGTACCACCGGGCTCAATCTGCAATTTCTTTACCGGCAAACCCTGGGGAGTAAACTGGTAGTCCCCGCTTTCGATCGAGTAGTCACCGAAAATGGTCCAGCGGCTTGAAGGATTTACATAAATGCGAATATTCCCCGTTCCCTGTGCGCGCAGTACGTCACCGACCTTTGAATCGAATATGATCCTTACCTCGGCATCCGGCGTAACGGCCAGGTCAATGTTGACTGTTGCCCCATGGAGGTTAACCTCATACCCGCGTTTGGTTTCCAGGGTAAAATCAACCAGGTCGGGCTCCGTCTCTTCTTTTGGCCGCTCCGCGTAAACGATGAAGTCAATCTCCCGGGCATCCCCTTCGGTATTGACCGGTACGAAGAACCGTGTTTTTGGACTTGTGGTGGCCGACACATCGATATCCAGGTTGCGCAGCGGTCCCCGCACGGTACCGATCCCCGTGGCATAAGCCCGGCCCCAGTATCCGTCATTTTGGGATTCCTCCGCATTGAGGAGTACAAAATTTTGATAATCAAGGGCAAGATCAAGGCGGATCCTGTGGAAATTATCATGATAGATACCACCGGTAACCGTTGCATGATTTCCCTCATCGTCCTGCATGTCCATCTGGTCCATCGAGAAGGCACCCGGAGTGATTTTTATGGCATGCGTAAAATAGAATCGGGTGTTTATGTAGTCGACAACAAAGGATCCCTTTTGAACCATTATGTTACCGTTAAGCTCCGGCGCATTCCGCTTTCCTGTTATCGTGACCTTACCCGTTGCGATCCCCTTGACATCCCTCAATTCAGGGTTAACCCACGGGTTGGCAATATCCATCCTGAGCTTATCCAGGTTAATCGCAAAATCCAGACTATCAGAAACCGGATTATATTTTCCTTTGATGTCCAGTGTGTTTATAGCTCCCCGACGTGCTACCACATTCATCTCAACCGGTTCTCCGGTACCCTGACTCTTGCTGATTATGGTTGTTTTTCCCAGCATCTGTCCGTTAAATCCCAGACTGTCAATTTCCAGGTCGGCCAGAAACATTCCTTTCCTCCGCATATCATAGAACCGGATATTCCCGCTGAGGAATCCTTTTAATGTCATTTTCCCTTCGTCATTGCGACTATTCAGGTGATTTAGATTCAACCCGTTGAACCCCAGGAATAGAGTATCAGATGGCAATTCCGAAATGGCACCCCCGATGCGTACCAGCTCCTGGTTGTGCCGAACCTCAAGATCAGTGACTTCCAATCGTTCCTTGCTCAGGCCGACAGCAAATGCATTGATTTTCCACAAGCTGTCATTGAAATAAAACTCAGCTGCAGGAAAAGCAAAACTACCGGCCAGTTTACTTCTGGGATCCTGGAACAGCTGTCCCTGACAAATGATATTCCCCTCATTCCTTTGTCCCTTAAGGTTTTTCCAATTCAGGCGCGTGTCTAACCGGTTAGGGGTCAAAACAAGATCCAGATTGACTCCTTCAAACTGGTTGTTCCGGTCCAATTGAACTTTTTCCAGATCGCCGGAAAGGATCACTGAGTCGCCACGGGATTGAATTTTCAGGGTAAACCCGGTATACTGGCTGCCGCCAATGGCGAACTGCGGAGAAACCCCTTCCACATAAACCTGCTGGTCAGAAGCGTCATAGGAACCGCTGAACCTTGTATTGTCCTTGCACTGAAACCCGGGAAGGAATATCCGGGCAACCGGTGTTGGGTTTTTAAGATTCACATTGAATGCAAAATCGTTGAGGTGATCAGCCTGCACCGGTTTCAGGTTGGTCAAAGCCGGAATGAACCGGGCTACAAGGCTCTGAATCTGAGCCGGCAGATCATCCATGTGAATCTTCCCGGCAAGTCTGGCATCGATAAAATCAGAATACAAGATGATCTGCCTCTGCCCGGCTTCCTGTTTTGAAACCAGTACCAATTCATCCATATTGATGGTACCGCGACTGTTTGTATAGGAAGAATTGACCATGTTAATGGTGCCCGTCAGGTCATCCAGGCCCCTGCCTGACAGCTCACCGTGTAGGTTCAGACTGATGGATGAGGCGGTATCATTCCGGATCAGGGCAAGTGCATTGAGGTTGGCCTCCTCAACTTTCAGGTCAATATCCAGTTTCGGGGTCTCCGATCCAAGATTCAGTTTTCCGGTAAGATCGAGTCTTACATTCGGATCGCGCAAGGAAAGAGTGCCCTGGAAGGTCTTTCCATTTACGGAGCCATCAATATCGAGGTTATGAAAGGTATAGGAGTTTAAGGTAAACTGCTGTATACTTCCATTTACCCATGCATTTACTGACTTTTTCCCATCCCATACCCCATCCACATCCAGGAGAAAGTCGATTTCTGAAATCATGTTGGCACCTTCGATCCACTGATCGGGATTAAACTTACCGGCTGAAACCTTGCCCCGAAAATTATATCCCACCAAAGGACGGTTCTTGTTCACGATGAGATCTGTGCTGAAAGTACCATAGGGCAGTACCCACTCACCGGTGGTTATGAAATTGTCGAGGGATCCCCTGAAGAGCCCGCTGTATTCAATTCTCCCAATCTCTTTCACGGCCTCGGGAACCTCCAGCTCAAAGCCCGGAACCTGGCCGGAGAAAACCTGTTCCGTCAGCTCTGTGAGGTTCAGCATCAGGTTCCGTGTTCCCAGATCGAAATAGGCTTCCTTAAGCAGGCCGGGGTACTCATAGGTGAGATCACCCTCAAAATAGACCAGATTACCCCAGTTCAGGCGTGCAGCCGACAACTCTGCCTTTCGGAGATTACCCTTAAATACTCCTGATATTTCGATGGGTTCTGCCAGCTCGTTATCGAGTCCGCCGATCAGATTGATATCAACCGGACTCAGATAGGTATCCATTCCGAGAACAACATCCATAAACAATCCCGATGAATCCCGGACTGCCTTGCCAGGAATTGAAATACCCGCAGATGCTGAAACAACCCGGCTGTTTCCTGTAAGCAATTCGAGCTGACTTGTGTGAATGCCGGCAGAATCGTATTCGAACCCTGTAGAGAAATCATTTATCCGGAATCCGCACTGCTCAGCCAGCCCCAGATGAACTATAGTGGCCCGGATTCCGGTACTGTCGAGTTCGAACCGGTTAACCTGCGTTTCGAGTTCCGTAACATCAATTTCATCCCAGTTAACTTTACCCGGTTTTGGCAACGCACCATAGGTACGGTAAGAAAAAGCACCTTTCCTGAGAGTGAGCTGATTGAACGAGACGCTGAAAAGACTGCCCCCCTTTGTGGAATCATTACTGGCGAAAGCATCGAACAGGATCTGGTGATTGAACCTGCCTGAAGGCATTTCCTGCAAGTGTGCCATCGGGTTCTCAAGGAAGATACGGTTTATCCGCAGATGGTTCCTGTCGACGTTATAATGAACTCCTGATGCCACCAGGGCCGATGCATACAGCAGGGTGTCCTCCAGAGGGTCAAGTATGAGCAGATCATTGAATTCCAATCGGTTCGGCCACCGTATGAGCACCTTTCCAATCGAAATCCTGCCCTCATATCTTTTTTCAATTTTATCCAGATATTTATTCAAGAGCAAAGTCTGGACCGCCATGAACCGCAGCGATACAAACACTGCAAGCATCAGGATCACAACGGCAGCGAAGCCGAATAGGGTCCGGTTTACCTTTTTATTCGACAAGGAATTATTCTTAGTATTTTTGCCCCGAAAAAATCATTCCAAAGTACGAAAAATATGAGCATCACGATTCTGGGGATTGAATCCTCCTGTGATGATACCTCTGCTGCGGTGATCCGCGACGGATACCTTTTATCGAACCGCATTGCCAACCAGGAGGTTCACCGGCTCTATGGCGGGGTGGTTCCTGAACTCGCCAGCCGGGCGCATCAGCAGAATATCATTCCGGTTGTTGATACAGCCATGAAAGAGGCCGGAGTCATCCCGTCTGAAATTGATGCTGTTGCCTTTACCCGTGGCCCGGGGCTGATGGGCTCTCTTCTGGTGGGGACCTCCTTTGCCAAAGGATTTGCACTCTCCCGCGGTATTCCGCTTATCGAGGTAAATCATCTGCAAGGGCACGTGCTGGCGCTGTTTTTACGACGGATGACCGATGACGGACGACGGATGGAAGAAGAGGGACGACGGATGACCGATGACCGACGTCCGTCGTCGGTCGCCGGTCATCCGTCATTTCCGTTCCTCTGCCTCCTTGTCTCGGGCGGACACACCCAGATCCTGATCGTTCGTGATCATCTGGAGATGGAGATTATCGGACAAACCATCGACGATGCAGCCGGTGAGGCTTTCGATAAATGCGGCAAGGTACTGGGACTTCCCTATCCTGCCGGCCCTGTCATTGACCGCCTGGCAAGGGTGGGTGATCCTCTTGCTTTTACATACAGCCGTCCGCGGATCCCGGGACTCAACTATAGTTTCAGCGGACTGAAAACATCATTTCTCTATTCGCTAAGGGACCATCTTAAAGAGGACCCAGAATTTATTTCAAAGAATCTGAACTCCCTTTGCGCCTCCCTGCAGTTCACCATCGTTGACATTCTCATGAACAAGTTGCGCAGGGCCGCAGAACAAACCGGTATCCGCGAAATAGGAATTGCCGGAGGTGTTGCTGCCAATTCCGCCCTGAAAGGAGCCCTTGAAACCGAAGCCTCCAAACAGGGCTGGACTGTCCATATCCCGACCCTGGCCTATACCATGGACAATGCTGCAATGATCGGAATAACAGGCCACTACAAGTACCTTCGCGGTGAGTTCACCGGGCAGGATGTGGCGCCGGTCGCGAGGATGTAGAAGAAGACTGAGAGACTGTAAGACTGTAAGACTGAGAGACGGCAAGATATTGTCATTCCGGCGAATGCCGGAATCTCCTGCCAGGTGCTCCGAGGCAGGAGATCCCGATTTTCATCGGGATGACAGTTCTGGCCGTACCGGCCGGCCTTAGTGCCGGCCTAACCAGGTTCACTTGACGATTCCGCTGAATCCCATAAAGGCCAGGGAGAGAAGGCCTGCCATGATGAGGGAGATCGGAAAACCTTTCATGCCCTTTGGAACCCCCAATAATTCGATTCTCTCCCTGAGTCCGGCGAAAATTATGATGGCCAGGCCAAAGCCTGCAGCATTGGCCGCTGTGAAGACTACCCCCTGAAGAAGGTTATAATCATTCTGAATGGTCAGGATGGCAATACCCAGGACCGCGCAGTTCGTGGTGATCAGGGGAAGGAATATTCCCAATGCCTGGTAAAGGCTCGGCGAGATCTTCTTCAGGATGGTTTCAACCATTTGCACCAGCGCGGCGATCACCAGGATAAAAACGATGGTCTGCATGTAGGCGATATGGAAAGGATCCAGAACAAATTTCTGCAGGAGGTAGGTCACTATCGTTGCAAGCACCATCACAAACATAACGGCTGCCGACATGCCGGCGGCGGTGCCAACACGGTTGGAAACACCAAGAAACGGACAGATTCCCAGAAACTTGGCCAGTACGATATTGTTGACGAAGATGGCGCTGATCAGTATTATTAAGTATTCCATGTTTTCGGCGATTTCTTTTATTTGGATTTCTTAAGCTTATTTACCAGGGCGATCAGGTAGCCCAGGGCGATAAAGGCACCGGGTGACAGGATAAACACCAGAATGGTATTGGCATTTTCAGGAAGCAGGCGCATTCCGAAGAAGGATCCGTTACCAAGGATTTCACGTATGCCTCCCAGGGTTGTCAGTGCAAGCGTAAATCCGATTCCCATGCCCAGCCCGTCGAGCAGTGAGTCGAGAACCGAGTTCTTCTGCGCAAAGGCTTCAGCCCTTGCCAGAATGATGCAGTTTACCACGATCAGCGGCACAAAGACGCCCAGTGATTTGTACAAACCCGGAACGAATGCCTCCATGGTCATTTGGACAATCGTGACAAATGATGCAATGACCACCACAAAAATCGGAATTCTAACCTTGTTGGGAACCCAGTTCTTTATGGCTGAAATCACGATGTTCGACATCGTTAGGACAAAGAGTGTTGCCACCCCCATCCCTGCCCCATTGAAGGCAGAAGTGGTAACGGCAAGAGTCGGACACATCCCGATCAGGAGAACCAGTGCGGGGTTCTCCTGAAGTATCCCTTTGGTAAAATGCTTGAAATGGTTCATTTTCTTTCTCCTTTCTTCCAGGCATTCCAGGCTCGCATAATGGCATCGCAAAATGCTCTGGAACTGATCGTTGCAGCTGTAATTGCGTCAATTTCGCCACCATCTTTTTTAACTTTTAACTTACTGGTTTCCGGATTCTTACCTGGAAATTGGTCCTTGAATTTAGGCTCGAGCATTTTCGTTCCCAATCCCGGGGTTTCCTTGTGTTCAAGAACCGAGGTATTATTGATCGTGCCGTCGGGATTAAGGCCTACCATAACACTAAATGAGCCCGAGAAGGCAATGTTGGTTTTTGAACTGATCGCAACCCCGACCAGCACACTGTCCATTTTTGCCGGAAAGCATTCCAGTTCGCCCAGGTCCGTTTCAATCAGGTACACCTCTTCGCTGGGATTATTATTGAAGGGCGGCACCACTTTTTGAATGGCTTCCAGCTTGGCTTTCAGTTTTGCTTCTGCAATCGGGCTTTCGGTAATGCTGTTCATATATCCCAGGAGACTGGAAGCTACGGCGCAGACTCCCAACAGGGACATCACCATGGTTTTGAAGTTTGATTCGAGTTTAGCCATGTTTTACAACCTCCCCGAACCGTTTGGGTTTAACATATTTATCGATTAACGGAACAAAAGCATTCATAATCAAAATGGCAAATGAGACCCCTTCGGGATAAGCCCCGAACAGTCGGATCAGGCAGGTTATCAATCCGATACCGACCCCGAAAATAATCTGCCCGACCGGGGTCATCGGGGAGGTCACCATGTCGGTTGCCATGAAAATGGCGCCCAGAATGACACCTCCAGCCAGCAGGTGGAAGAGCGGATCAGCAAATTTATCGGGATTAATTAGCCACATGAGGCCGGTAAACAGCACAACAGTAGACAGGATGGAGACAGGGATATGCCAGGTAATCACCTTTTTAATCAGCAGGTACAGTCCCCCGAGCAGCAGTGCCAGTGCGGAAATCTCGCCGAGCGAACCCGACATGTTGCCCAGGAACATCTGGCCATAATCAGGAATATCTTTAAGCAGGTCAACCATCGGCTGCCCGTTTTTAAGACCCTCCTTCATGATCCCCAGCGGTGTTGCGCCGGTAGTCGCATCGAGATATGCAAATCTTGACTCAACGGCCTTTGGCCAGGAGGTCATCTGTACCGGAAAGGAGACGAGCAGGAAGATCCGGCCGGCCAGTGCGGGATTGAAAGGGTTTTTGCCCAGACCTCCGAAGGACATTTTTGCGATGCCGATGGCCACGAGACTGCCTACGACGATCATCCAGACCGGCAGGTTGCTGGGAACATTGAATGCCAGCAGGACGCCGGTTACCGCGGCTGAGCCGTCCCAAAGGGTTGGCTTCACTTTCAGCAGAAAGCGCGCGATCAGGTATTCAAAGACCAGGCAGGAGACAACAGCCACACCCGTCACAATCAGGGCGCCCACTCCGAAAAAGATGAGTGAAACGGCAAATGCCGGAACCATCGCAAGCAGGACCCGGTACATGATTTTTTGCACCGATTCGCTGCCAAAGACATGCGGCGAATGGGAAACGGTCAACAGGTTGTTTGGACTCATTATTTTCTGGCTCTGATTATTCGGTTAACATTGCTTTTCCCAATCCGGATATAGTCCAGCAGCGGACGGTGCGACGGGCAGGTATAGCTGCAGGATCCGCATTCCATGCAATCAAGGGTGTGTTCGGATTCCATATCTTCCCATCGTTTGGCTTCGCCGAGGCTCATCAGCAGGTAGGGTTCCAGCCCCATCGGGCAGGCACTGCTGCAGCGGGAGCACCGGATGCAGTTCATCGATTGTTTCCTGGCTGATTCCTGATCTGACATGATCAGGATTCCGGAAGTCCCTTTGGTAACGGGCACTCCGAGCATGGGTAGTGCTTTCCCCATCATCGGTCCGCCGTTGATCACTTTTGCGGCATTCCCGGGCAGGCCGCCTACCGCGTCAATCAGCTGGATCACAGGTGTACCGATCCGGACCTGGAAATTTGCAGTATGTGCCAGGTTTTTGCCTGTTACGGTAACAACCCTCTCGAAGAGCGGCTTGTTTTTCAGTACCGCCTCATAAACTGCAAATGCGGTTCCCACATTATGAACGACAGCCCCAACCTCAATGGGCAATCCAAGCGAGGGCACCTCGCGGCCGGTTATGGCCTTGATAAGCTGCTTCTCCCCACCCTGCGGATATTTAACCTTAAGGGCACATACCGTAATACCCGGATAACCGGCAGCCAGTCCAGCCAGGTGGCGGATTGCATCCGGCTTGTTTCTCTCAATTCCGATAACAGCGCGTTCAACTCCCAGCGCCCTCATGAGCAGCTGAATGCCGGTTAGGATTTCTTCTCCTTTTTCCAGCATCAGCCGGTGGTCGGAGGTGAGATACGGTTCACATTCCACTCCGTTGATTATCAGAATATCAGCTTTCTTTCCTTTCGGAACCGATATCTTGACATGTGAGGGGAATGTGGCTCCGCCCAGTCCGACTATCCCCATCTCCTTAACCTTTGCGATGATTTCATCCCCGGTTATTCCATTGGGTTTAGCCAGCACCGGTGTACGGTCGATCGATTCGAGCCACTCATCTCCACTTACCTCGATGAAGATTGCGGGTTTAGCATATCCCGATGCGTCGGGAGCGGGTTCAATTTTCTGGATAATTCCCGAAACCGGAGAATGGATATTAGCCGAAACAAAGCCGGATACCTCAGCGATGAGCTGACCGACCTTTACGGCATCACCTTTTGCAACGACGGGTTGTGCGGGTGCACCAAGATGCTGCGACAAATGAATGCAGGCAATTTCCGGAAGGGAAAGCAACGAAATGGCTGAACCCGAGGCAATCTTTAGGCCGGGGGGATGAACTCCCCCTTTTGGAAACGTTCTCAATTAGAAACCCTCCATTATAGTTTTGTTTGCTTGTGTTTCTGTTACTGCAACCTCAACATCCGCCTTTTTCCGCGGCGGGAAATTGATTTCCTGAATGGAATCGGTAGGGCAAACCTCCACACACTTGCGGCACAATTTACACTTCACCGGATCAATGTATGCGAGGAAATTCTCGATGGTTATAGCGTCATATTCGCAGGCCTTCAGGCAGGCTTTGCATCCGATGCAGGCAACCGAGCATGCCTTTTTGGCCGAGGCGCCCTTGTCCATGTTGATGCAGGACACATATATCTTGCGGTCCTTCTTGTTCTTTTTACGAAGCTCGATGATCATTTTCGGGCAGGCTTTCACACAGGCACCGCAGGAGGTACATTTCGCATCATCCACTTCGGGAAGCAGGGTCACCGGGTTCATGTGGATGGCATCGAACGTGCAGACCACCGTACAATCGCCCAAACCCAGACATCCGAAAGAACAGGCAGTATCGCCGGAATAAAGTCCGCTTGCAATTTCGCAGGTCATCGCACTGTCATACCGGTTGGTCCGCCGGCGATGGTCGGGGCTGCCGGCGCATCTTACCACAGCTACCGTAGGATCTTTTGTTGCGGCAACCCTGCCAAGGGCTTCGGCCACTTTGACCATCCCGTCATTGCCGCCTACCGGGCAAAACATCAGGTCCAGGGACTCAGCCTTTACGCAGGCATCCGCGAACCCCCTGCATCCGGGAAATCCGCATCCCCCGCAATTGGCACCCGGAAGAATGCCTTCGACATCATCAATGCGCGGATCTTCAAAAACCTTGAATTTCTGAGCGATCAGGAAAAGAATTACGCCGGATAGGCTACCGATGACACTTAAACTGATGATCGTAATTACGATCGTATTCATATCCTGTTAATTATTCGTTTTACGTATTCTAAAGTCAAATTGTGCGGCGAGCCGCTTCCGGTAAAGCCATACAATAAAGTAATAGGGTACCAGTGAACCTATGGCAATCATTGCGGAGAGTCCTTCACGACCCGTTAGTTCACTCAGTCCGAACAGGACTGCCAGTAAAATTACAAGTGGAAAAACATACCCATAGGCCAGAGCCCGGAAGCCCTGCTTCTCTTCGAGCATCACCTCCACACGATCCCCGACCGCATATCCGGAGCTTCCTTTCAATACGTCAACAAATTTCTCCTCTGATCCGGATACCGCACAAACACCTTTTGCATGGCAGGCAGCGCAGGCCGAATGAGCTACGAACCGAACGCGGATCAAATCCCCGGTAATTCTTTCAACCACTCCCTCGTGTGAAACCGCCGAACCATTTCCCATAGGTGCCTGTTAGAAAAATAACACACAAAATTACCCGATTCGCCTTGCATAAATATTGCCTTTTGTCAGGTTTTTGAAAATAAGACTACATTTGTCCGAACCCCTCAAAAGAATGGAATACACAAAACATATCCTGGATAACGGACTGACAATCATAGTACATACGGATAAAAGCTCCCCGATGGTCGCTATGAATATTCTGTATAATGTAGGTGCGCGGGATGAAGACCCCAAATTGACCGGATTTGCGCATCTTTTTGAGCACCTGATGTTCGGGGGGTCTGTCAATATCCCCGATTTTGATATGCCGCTTCAGATGGCCGGAGGGGAAAACAATGCCTTTACCAATAATGATTATACGAACTACTATCTGACTCTTCCGGCTCAAAACCTTGAAACCGCCTTCTGGCTGGAATCTGACCGGATGCTCGAGCTGGCATTTTCAGAGGAGAGTCTCGCAGTTCAAAAGAAGGTAGTCATTGAAGAGTACAGGCAGCGTTATCTCAACCAGCCCTACGGTGATGCTTGGTTGCTGCTGAGGGCTCTTGCCTATTCTGCGCATCCCTACCGCTGGCCAACCATCGGAATGGAGATCAGGCACATAGAGGACGCCACCCTGTCTGCTGTAAAAACCTTTTTTTTCAGCCACTACGCTCCGAACAATGCCATCCTCACCCTGGCCGGAGATATAGAACCGGACCAGGCAATCCAACTGTCGGAAAAATGGTTTGGCCCGATCCCTTCCAGATTGGTGCCGCTCCGTAACCTGCCTGGTGAGCCAAAACAGCTCTCCCCCCGCTATCAGGAAAAAAAAGGAAATGTGCCGGGTCCTGCCGTTTATCTTGCCTGGCATATGGGCGATCGGCTGAGCCGTAATTACTATCAGAATGACTTGTTATCCGATGTACTGTCCAGCGGCATGAGTGCAAGGCTGTTCCTGAATCTGGTAAAAGATAAAAAACTATTCAGCGACATTGATGCCTACATAACGGGAGACCGGGATCCGGGTTTATTTGTGATCAGCGGGCGACTGGCCGATCAGGTTGACCCGACTGAAGGGATGAAGGCTGTCGGGCAGGAATTGCTCAACCTGATTGAAGAGCCGGTTAAACCCCGGGAACTGGAGAAGGTCCTGAACCGGATGGAGTCGAACCTGCTGTTCAATAATATGAACATTGTCAACAAGGCCATGAATCTTGGGTATTACCAGTGGCTGGGAAATCCCGCGAGGCTGTCACAAGAACTCGGTATTTACCGGTCTGTTACCGCACAGGAATTACAGTCTGCCGCTGCCGGTCTCTTCAGCGAAGAGAACTGTTCCAGACTGGTTTACCTCAGTAATGACGGAAAATAAGATGAACCGAAAAAATATACCGGAAATCCGGACCGTTGAGAAGCTGAACCTGATCCATCCCGAAAAAATGCAGCTATCAAACGGCATTCCCCTGGTGGTCATTGATGCCGGTACAGAACCGGTTTGCCGCATCGATTTTGTTTTTGAGGCTGGAAGCCGTTACCAGGATAAACTGTTTCAGGCTTCCCTTACTAACCAGATGATCCCGGAGGGAATACCCGGGCTGACCGGTGGAGAGATTGCTGAACAATTTGAGTTTTACGGAAGTTTCTTTAATGTATCGGCAGATCGGGATGAGGCTGACCTGACCATCCATACGTTGGAGAAATACCTGGAACCGGTCCTTGTGCTGACCCGCAAAGTCCTGCTCGAAGCTATTTTCCCGGAGGAGGAACTTGAAATCATCAAGGCAAACCGGATTCAGTCCATGAAAGTGGACGAGCAGCGGGTTGAAAGCCAGGCACGCAAGCATTTTAACCAGGCGGCATTCGGTGCAAGCCATCCGTATGGGGTGATCGGGGAAGCCGTGGATGTTTCGCTGATCAGGAGCCAGGACCTGTCGGATTTTCACAGGACGGCTTACGGACCACGGAATTGCCGGATCCTGGCGACCGGTCCCAACCGGGCCACCTATATTCCACTGCTTGAGAAATTTTTCGGCTCAGGCTGGGATGAAGCAGGGAACCAGGGCGGGCTTGCGTTCTCGGATGTTCCACCAGTAAATCCTGTCGGCAAGAGAGAAATACGGGTTCCGATGGACAGTGCCGTGCAAACTGCCTTCCGCATAGGATGCCCGCTGTTTGGACGGAAACATCCTGATTTTCAGGATCTCACAATCGCCAATACTATCCTGGGCGGATATTTTGGATCCCGTCTGATGAGCAATATTCGCGAAAACAAAGGATATACCTATGGGATATCTTCGCATGTGGCTGCATTGAGGGATACCGGATTTTTCGTGATCGGGACAACGGTTGGTGCAGATGTTTGGGAGGATGCAATTGTTGAATGCAATCGTGAGATGACGATGCTTGGAGAGCAAACGATACCGGAATCAGAGCTTATCCGGGTAAAAAACTACCTGATCGGTCAGCTCCAACGCTCAATTGATGGCCCGTTCCAGCTTGCTGACCAATATCGTCCACTGTGGATGAATAACTTGGATTTCAAATATTTATCAGATTTCATGCTCCGGGTTAACCATATTACCTCGGCGGAAATCAGGATTCTTTCACGGAAATACTTCCAGCCGGAATTCATGATTACAGTTGCAGCAGGTCCCATCGAAAGCTGAAAAGGAATTGCTAATTTCACGGATCATTGGAATCGGAAAATAATCCGGCCGGCGAAATGGAATCCATATGTTTGACCTGACCCAGGAAGAGAATTCGAAAATAAAGGAAGCCTGCAGCAATCTTCTGTCAGGATTACCAAAAAATCTGTCAAGGGTCGACAAGGATCTCATAAACAAGGCATTTGAGTTTGCCGTTAAAGCCCACGGCGGGGAAAAACGGAAGTCAGGGGAGCCCTATGTACTGCATCCGATTGCGGTTGCTGAGATTGTGTCACGTGAAATCGGACTAGGCACACGAAGTATTGTTTGCGCCCTCCTCCATGATGTGGTTGAAGATACAGAGTATACGCTGGATGATATTGAACGGGAATTTGGCCCAAAGGTGCGTCTGATCATCGATGGGCTCACGAAAATAACCGGCGTTTTTGACACAAACTCATCCCTCCAGGCATCCACCTTCAGGAAGCTCCTCCTAACCCTCGCTGATGATATCCGCGTCATACTGATCAAGCTGGCCGACAGGCTGCACAATATGCGCACTTTGCAGGCCCTTCCCAGAAAAAAGCAAATCAAGATTGCCAGCGAAACCATCTATATCTACGCTCCGCTCGCCCACCGGCTTGGGCTATATATCATCAAAACCGAACTTGAGGACCTGAGCCTTAAATACAAAAATCCTGAGGTTTACATGGATCTTGCTAACAAGATCAACCATTCGGAAAAAATATCGAGCCATTTCATCAATAAATTCATTGAACCGGTCAGGCTGAAGCTGGAAGAAGAAAAATTCCGCTTTGAGATTTATGGCAGACCCAAAACAATCTATTCGGTGTGGCACAAGATGCAGGAGAAGAGCGTTCCATTCGAGCAGGTCTATGACATTCTTGCCGTGCGGATCATTTTTAAGCCGAAACCCCGCATCCCTGAAATCACGCAATGCTGGCACATATACAGTATTCTGACCCAATTGTACAAGGCAAAGACTGACCGGCTCCGCGACTGGGTCAGCCGGCCGAAAGCCAACGGTTATGAAGCCTTGCATGCCACTTTCATGGGTCCCCATGGAAAATGGATTGAGGTTCAGATCCGGTCTGAACGGATGCAGGATATAGCGGAACATGGATTTGCCGCCCACTGGAAATACAAATCAGGCGATTCCCGGGAGAGCGAAATAGACCGCTGGCTGAAAAAGGTGAGCGACATGCTTCAGTCGCTGGAGAGCGGTGATTTTGAATTCCTTGAAGACTTCAAGCTTAATTTGTTTGATGCTGAGATGGTCGTTTTTACACCCAAAGGGAAAGAAGTCATCATGCCTTCGGGATCTTCCGCACTCGATTTTGCCTACGAAATCCATACCGAGGTGGGTAAAAAAGCAATCGGTGCAAAAATCAACCATAAACTCGTTCCACTCTCCACGCTGCTCAAAACCGGAGATCAGATCGAGATTCTCACCTCGGACATACAGAATCCCCAACTGGAACAACTGGAATACGTCAAAACCGCCAAGGCAAAATCCTCGATAAAGGATTCATTCAAGGAGCAAAGGCGACTCGAGATCCAATTGGGCCAAAAAAGAATAGAAGAACAGCTTAAACAACTGAATTACAGGCTTCAGACAAGTGTTTTTCGCAAGCTTTTCGATGAATTCAGCGTCAATAGCAAAGAGGACCTTTACCAGATCATGGGCCGGGAGGAGATCCCGCTGGACTTTATAAAAAAGACCCTGAAGAAAAGATCCCGGAGCAAAACTATGAGATTCTGGGACTTGCAGTTCTTCTCTTCCAAAAAGAACGAACAACAATATGGATCGGATAATTCATCAAGCCTGATCATTCAGGACAACCCCGAAGGAACCGAATTCAGGCTCGCCAAATGTTGCGAACCCATTCCCGGCGAAGAAGTAATCGGCTACCGGAACGATGAAACATCAGAAATCATTATTCATAAAACAACGTGCCATATAGCAAATAAACTGATTTCAAGCCAGGGCGACCATATTGTTCCGGCAAAGTGGACAACGCACAAACGGGTAGCATATCTGGCCCGACTGACCATGTCAGGGATTGATAGAATCGGCCTGGTAAATGACATAACCAATATCATTTCCAAAGAGTTGAGCGTAAACATCCGCTCTATGAACATTGAGTCACGGGATGGAATTTTTGAAGGCCTTTTCGACTTATACGTTCATCATACGGAGGACATTAACAATCTGGTTTTAAACCTTAGTAAGGTGAAAGGTGTTGACTCAGTTAAACGGGTTGAAAAAATAGAGGACAATTAACGATATGGAATGCCTGGATATTCAAACAACAGTCAAGGAAATCTTTTCCGAGTATATCGAAAAGAAAGGTCACCGGAAAACGCCTGAACGATATGCAATTCTGGATGAAGTGTATGCAAGGGAGGGACATTTCGATGTTGAATCCCTGTATATACATATGAAAAACAACAGCTACAGGGTCAGCCGGGCTACGCTGTATAATACCATGGACCTGCTGCTCGACTGCGGATTGGTCATCAAGCATCAGTTTGGCAAAAATATTGCCCAGTTTGAAAGAGCCTTTTCATGCAAACAGCATGACCATATAATCTGCACCACATGCGGCAGGGTTGACGAGTTTTGCGATCCCCGGATCCACGAGATAGAAAAAACGGTCGCTTCCGTGATGAAGTACAAAATCAGCCATCACTCACTTTATTTTTACGGAACTTGCAAAACCTGTCAGAAATCCAAATAATTTAATATATTAGGGGACGGGATAATGGACCTTTCTGGAATACGCTAAAACCGATCAAACATGAATCAGGAAAAGGCAATTCTTCATTTTAACAAATTCAAGAATCTGCGCAATGCCCGTGTAAAGGACACAGTTTCCGGCACTATCTATATCGTACTTAAACCGCATCTGGAAAAGATCTCCGAAGATGATTACCACGTAATCGTTATGGTAACAAACGAAATGTCCGGACAGGAGCAGGAATTCCAGTCCGACTATGCCAATTCTTTTTTTAAAGAGATCTGACAACTACCTATTAATCAGCATTATTCATTGTTCTTCCTGAATTCTGCCGGTTGAATGGCCGGATTGTGTACTTTTGTCGCGGTAATTTTTAATCCATCTAATTTTTTTCTGATGAAAGTTGATGTTCTTCTGGGCCTTCAGTGGGGTGATGAAGGGAAAGGAAAGCTTGTTGACGCCCTCACCATGGGTTATGATGTTATTGCCCGTTTTCAGGGCGGCCCGAATGCGGGTCACACACTTGAGTTCGAAGGCCAGAAACATATTCTCCATACCATTCCATCGGGTATTTTTCATTCAGCAAAAATTAATCTCATCGGCAACGGCCTGGTCATTGATCCCGTCGTATTCCGCAAGGAGGTTGACCGGATCTCAGGATACGGTTTTAACATGACCAAAAACCTGTTTATCTCGAAGAAATCGCATCTGATACTTCCCACACACCGCCTTCTTGATGCAGCCCTTGAAAACAGCAAGGGAACGGGAAAAATCGGATCGACACTGAAAGGGATCGGGCCAACCTATACAGATAAAACCGGTCGCGATGGCATCCGTATCGGGGATATCGACCTGCCGGATTTCAGAATTAAATATGAAGCTCTGCGCGACACACACCTTGAAAAAATCAAGGCTTTGAATTTCCCTGTTGATCTTGAGCCATTGGAGAAAGAGTGGTTCGAAGGCATCGAAGTGATCCGTTCCTTCACCCTGGTTAACGGAGAATACCTTGTTAATCAATGGCTTTCGGAAGGAAAATCGGTTTTAGCCGAAGGCGCACAGGGCAGCATGCTTGACATTGATTTCGGTAGCTACCCGTTTGTAACCTCCTCAAGCACAACCTGTGCCGGGGCCTGCACCGGTTTGGGAATCGCACCGTCGACCATCCGTGACGTCATAGGCATTTTCAAGGCTTACTGCACACGGGTCGGCAGCGGACCCTTCCCTACCGAGCTGGTTGATGAAACAGGCGAACGCCTCAGGGAGATGGGACGCGAGTACGGATCCACCACCGGCAGGCCCAGGCGCTGTGGATGGCTCGACCTGGTGGCCCTGCGGTATGCTATTATGCTGAATGGGGTTACACGCCTGATCATGACCAAGGCCGATGTTTTATCGGGCTTTGATACCCTGCGGGTCGCAACTTCTTACCGGTATAAAGGCGAGATTACCCGGGAAGTTCCTTTTGACAGCCTCGCCGACGTGGAACCGATATTTACCGAGCTGCCCGGCTGGAAAAGCGATATCCGGCAGATCCGGCATAAAGAAGAACTGCCACAGGAACTCCGGAATTATGTCTCCTTTATTGAGGAGCAGACCGGAGTGCCCGTGACAGTTATTTCTGTCGGACCCGACCGTGAAGAAACGGTCAGCAATACCTGATTTTACTGGCCGACCAGTTTCACCAGAAACGCCCAGAATTTACCAACCGTCTCAATATTCACTTTTTCATCGGGTGAATGCGGAAAACGAATGGTCGGACCGAATGAAATCATATCCCAGCCCGGATACACTCCGCCAAGAATACCACATTCCAGTCCGGCATGAATGGCTTTGACCTCAGGTATTTTCCCGTAATTCTTCTGGTAGACTTTTTTGGCAGCCGCGAGTATTCCGGATTCCATGTTCGGCTTCCAGCCCGGGTATTGGCCGTCAAAAATAATCTCAGCCCCGGCGAGCCTGAAAACGGAAGTGAACATGTTCTCCAGGTCCTCCTTGGCTGAATCGACTGAACTCCTGAGCAGGCATTTGATAAACAACTGCTTGTTCTCAGTTTTTACAATTGCCAGGTTGGTTGAAGTCTCGCAGAGTCCGGGCATATCGGTGCTCATCCGGATTACCCCGTTCGGACAGCCGTAAATGGCATAAATACATTTCTGTGCGGAATCGGCATCCATAACAGAATCAGGCATCCCAATGCTGCGGAACTGTATGGTGGCACCCGGATCGGCCGAGGAGAGTTCGCTCTTGACCATGGCTTCAAATACAGAAAGCTCACGTGTAAGTTTCGAGACCAATCCTTCAGGGACCAGAATATCGGCAAAGGACTCCCTGGGTATTGCATTCCTCAGGCTTCCACCATTAATTTTGGACAGGCGGATGGCGTAGGGTTCGAGTACCTGAAACAGGAACCGGAACAGGATCTTGTTCGAGTTGCCCCGTTCCAGGATGATATCCAGTCCGGAATGCCCGCCCTTAAGGCCGGTAACCGAGAGCTGAAGCGGAACATACCCTGCCGGAAGAGCCTCTTCCCTGTAATCCATCCTGATGTTGGCGTTTGTTCCGCCGGCGCAGCCAACATACAATTCGCCTTCATCCTCGGAATCCAGGTTCATCAGGATCTCCCCTTGTAACAGACCTGCCTTCAGGTTAAAAGCACCGGTCATCCCGGTCTCCTCATCAATGGTAAAAAGTGCCTCCAATGGAACATGGGCGATATCTTTTGAAGCCAGGAGGGCCATGGCTGCGGCCACCCCGATGCCGTTATCCGCGCCGAGCGTGGTTCCGGTAGCCTTGACCCATTCTCCGTCAATGCGTGGTTTTATCGGATCCGTTTCAAAATTATGTCCGGAATCAGAATTTGCCTGCGGAACCATATCGAGATGGCCCTGGAGGATGATTCCTTTCCTGTTCTCAAGGCCGGCAGTTGCCGGCTTGCGGATGATCACATTACCCACTTCGTCGACATTGGTTTCCAATCCGAGATCGGCTCCAAACTTCTTTACATACTCAATAACAGCAGCTTCCTTGCCTGAAGGCCTCGGAATCTGGGTGAGGTCGTAGAAGTACTTCCAGACCTCAGAGGGGTGAAGATTAATTATTTCGTGGCTCATTTAATGATTGTTACTGGTTATTGGTTACTGGTTACTGGTTACTGGTTCCGCAAGTGCACTTGTCATCCCCGCGGAAGCGGGGATCGCGTCCCTGAAAGCGAGGAACGCAGAAGAACCGGTCCCCGCTTTCGCGGGGATGACAATAGCTCTGGCGTAACACAGCACCATTCATTATTTTACAATATTCGGCATTTGCAGTCCGTACCCCTTCTTCTTGTCTTCGGCTTTCAGCAGGAAGGCGAAGAGGATTGCGAGTATTCCAAGCGACATGAAAATCAGCATGGGAAGGGTATAGTTATAGGTATTGACCATGGCACCATTTTTTAATACCTGGCCGGTAATACAATATTCATCAAGAACCCATCCGATCAGGGCAGGAACGCCCATCAGACCCCAGTTCTGAACCCAGAAAATCATGGAGTAGGCGGTTCCCAGCTGTTTTTCCGGGATGATCTTCGGAACGGAGGGCCACATGGCTGAAGGAACCAGTGAGAATCCGATGCCCAGCAGGACAATCAGGACGATGGCGATCAGCCAATGGTTCAGGAACGGTATGGAGAACATTGCATGCACAAAAACCAGGATGAGCGCTCCGATGATCATGATGGATGCCCCCTTGCCTTTTCGGTCATACAGGTTGCCGAACAGCGGTGTCAGCAGGATTGTGCCAAACGGCAGCAAGGCCGGAATGGAGCCGGCAAGTTTATCGGCCACCCCGAATTTATTGACCATAAGATCCTGTGCGTATTTCAGGAATGGAAAAACTGCAGAGTAAAAGAGTACGCAGAGGATGGCAATGTACCACCAGCCTTTATTGGTGAATATTTTCCAGATGTCGGAAATTTTAAAGGAATCTTCGGTGTCAACCACTGCGTTGGCTTTATCAAATGCAGCCTGTTCGTGATCCAGTTTCTTATCCATGAAGGTATAGATAATGAAGGAGATCAGACCGATACAGAGCATGATCAAACAAACCAGGATCGGTGCGGAAACGTTGCCCAGCTTTTCAGCGATAGGAAGGGAAGTTGACAGCGCCAGGGCAGTTCCCAGACGGGCGGTAGCCATTTCCAGACCCATGGCAAGGGCAAGTTCCTTACCCTTGAACCATTTAACGATGATCTTGGAGACTGTGATACCGGCCACCTCCACTCCGACCCCGAATATTGCGAACCCGATAGCCGCCATGAAGACCTGCGCATTCATATCAAACCAGAGAATATGCCAGGTTTGTCCGTCGAGGGCATGTGTTGAGACAGCCCAATACTTGATTGCTGTACCGACGACCATGATCGAGGCCGCCATCAGTCCCGTGAACCTCACACCCATTTTATCGAGAATGATACCACCGATAATCAGGAAAAGCAGGAATACATTAAACCAACCGTATGCACTCGTGAAGAACCCGTACTGCGAGCTGCTCCATTTGAGCTGACCCTCGAGCATACCTTTGAGCGGTGCCATCACGTCGGTGAGGTAATATCCACACAACATCGTGAAGGCAACGATGCCCAGGGCTGTCCAGCGGGCAGTCTTCGAATCCCGGAGCGTTTGTCTTAGTTTTTCCATATAGATTTTGATTTGATTTTGATTGAAGGTTTAAAAGTATAAAAAATGGTTACCTGCGAAAGATGTTTTTAATCGATCCATAGGCTGGGTAAAACTCTACCGATGTGGTTTCATCCTTAAGCAGCGCAGCAGGAACAAAATCGATTCGCCCGCACTGAGCAACAAGAAACTCCCTGGAGAACAGGGTCTCTCCCGCCCTATTGACCTCAACGAGGCTCTTTTCCGGTATGCGGAAAGCGAGGCCCGGTTTCCGGGGGGCCTTAGGATCTTCGGCCGCCCATTGAATCTGGTCCATCGGGTTGAGATAATTGCGCTCGAGCTGGATGACTACCCGGTCGGCTCCATTGGCTTCCGGCGGCTCAATCCCGTTCTGGGCTGAAAAGGCAAACAGCGCCGAGGATTCGGTAAGGCTTTGCCCCGTTGGAACATAGGTAAACCGATAGGTTGACCGGTTAGTTTGGGTTCGCCCTGCAAACAGAGAAACGTATCCATCTTCCATGATTCCCAGTTCCCGTACGATCACTTCAAGCGATTGATTCTCAGGGAGTAAGGACCCGTCATTATCTTCATAAGCATAAGTGCCATTCAAAAGCTTAAAACGGCCGGTTCTGAGCTGCATGAGATTAGTAGCTGCTTCCTGTGCCTGCTCGGCAAGGGACTTTTGTCCGTCAAGTTTCCGGATCATCGGAATTTTGATGAAGGAGGTATCGGTTCTTACCAGCCGGAATATGGTATCGGGTTTTGGCTCTGTATTTTTCCGCATGGTAAGGTCGGGATACTCCGGATAGTCAAACTTATTCTCGGTGATTCTGCGGATAGCCTCCTGGCTTACAGAGACATCCGGTGCAACCGGCAGGTTAATGCCCCGGATAATGCCGTCAGCTGTAAGACTAACCCGGGCCCCGAAATGCTTTCCTTCCGTTTCGATCCTGTACATCTGGTCAGGGTCCTTTTCGGCATGGGTGCCTACCTTGATATCTGCGATTGCATACTCAACGGACTCACGCACAGGAACTCCGGTTAGTCCTAAGTATCGTTCGGCATACGCTGCAAACGGACCCGGCCGGGTAATCTTCTTATCAATGGTTATTTCGATATCGATGACGGTCCTGGGAAGGGAGTAATACATGGCATAATCACCGGCTGTGAGGCTTTGTCCAACTTTCCTGACCGTTGTTTGAGATGGAATATCGGAAGTAACGGCGCAACCTGTCAGGATTATTACCGCTAGTGCCAGGGTGAAAATCGTTTTGTATCTCATATTGATTCTGATTTTATTCGTATAAAGGCCTGCCCGATGCAGGCAATGATATCCCGGGCAACCAGTGCTTCCTCGCCGTGCAGCCGGGCTGCAATATCTCCGGCTGTTCCGTGAATGTAAACGGCAAGCCGCGCTGCGGTAAACGGTTCATACCCCTGAGCCAGCAGCGAGGTAACCATGCCGGTCAGCACATCTCCGGAACCCCCGGTTGCCATTCCCGGATTGCCGGTTGTATTGAACCAGATGGTACCATCCGGACCGGCCACTGCGGTATGAGCCCCTTTCAGAACGATCACCAGCCCCAGTTTGGAAGCGATTCCACGTAAATTTTCCATACGGCTGTAATCATCAGGATAATCGCCAAATAAACGGCGAAATTCACCCGGGTGAGGCGTAAGGATGCTATTTTTTGGTATCTGAGCCAAAAGATCCGGATTCTGTGCAATCAGGTTCAGGGCATCGGCATCCAGTACTATAGGCTTTGTGTTTATCCTGATAAGCTCAGAAAGAGCGTTACCGGTTTCAGGATGCGTGCCAATTCCGGGGCCTGCCCCGATAGCCTGGTAAGGAGCGACATCAGGAACGGAAGTCCACTTGAGGGGATCCGGATCCACAAGGGTCATGGCTTCCGGAACCGCAGACTGAAGGATCGGGTCCAGGCCATCGGGCAGATGCAGGGTTGTCAATCCGCATCCGGTATGAATGCAGGCCTCTGCCGAGAGAACCGCGGCTCCCGCCTTGCCTTTTGAGCCGCATATCAGCAGGGCATGACCGTAAATTCCTTTATGTCCGAATTTTTTCCTTTTTTTTATCCATGGCCGGCAATCTGACATCGTCATGTAATGCCAGGGAGTATCGGCAGCTGCAAGGAAAACGGGATGCAGCGCGATGGGAATCACATGCCAATCACCCGTATACAATTGATTTTCCGGCAGGAAAAGACTCAATTTCGGCATCTCCAGGGTAAGGGTGATATCAGCCCTGACCACATGTTTATAACTGTTATTACCATTACTCTCGCCAAAGAGGCCTGACGGGATGTCCACTGAGATCACGGTGGCTCCCGAACGATTAATCAGGTCGATGCAGGCAGCCATGATCCCATCGGGCTCCCGGTTCAGACCGGAGCCGAATATTGCATCGACAACCAGGTCATCCGGGGATATTTCAGGAAGTTCAGCATCAGTCTGGAGCGTATGCAGGTGAACCTCTCTTCCCTCCTGAGCAAGCAGCCTTGCCATGACTTTTCCATCCCCTCCATTGTTCCCGGGTCCGGCAAAAATCCGGATGGTGACAGGCCCGGGAAAATGTGAGTTAACCCATCCGGTAAGGGCACCAGCTGCCCGTTCCATTAAACCGGCAGGGGAGATCGGTTCATTCAGGATGGTATATTCATCCGCCATGCGGATCTGCTCTGTTGTAAGCACCTTCATACCCCCTAAAACTACGGAATTTATAGCGAAATTGAGGGGGTGTGAAAGAATTTCTATATTTGTGAAAATCGATTAACAACCAAGTATAAACTATCTAAATCAACAACTATGTTTAAAGGACATCCAAAGGGTCTGATCGTAGCCTTCTTTACCAATATGGGAGAACGATTCGGATTTTACACGATGATGGCCATTTTGGCGCTGTTTCTCCAGGCCAAATTCGGTTTGACCGAAGAGAAGGCGGGTGACATTTACAGTTGGTTCTATTTCGCCATATATGCCCTTGCCCTGATTGGCGGTATCCTGGCTGATGCCACCAAAAAGTACAAACTGATCATCCTGATCGGCCAGGTCATCATGTTCTCCGGCTATGTAATTATGGCCATGCCTGGTCTTGACCTCACCATCACGCTGATCGGCCTCTTCACCATCGCCTTTGGTAATGGTCTTTTTAAAGGAAACCTCCAGGCTGTTGTCGGTCAGATGTATGATGACCCGAAATACTCCAAGCTCAGGGATTCCGCTTATATGCTGTTCTACATGGGGATCAACGTCGGTGCCTTTTTTGCACCCTTTGCTGCAACCGCCATCCGCAACTGGTGGCTGAAAACCAACGGATTCATGCATGACGCCAGCCTTCCGGCATTGTGCCACCAATATCTCGACGGAACCCTTCAGAATCCTGATCAGCTTCAGGCCGTGGCCAATTCGGTAAGCATTAACGGACCCGCCACGGATCTTACCACCTTTGCAAATACCTACCTGGATGTTTTTGCCCGGGGATATAATTACGCCTTCGCTATCGCTGCAGGTGCTATGGTTATTTCCCTCCTGGTTTATGTGTTCTTTAGCAAGATCCTGCCTAACAAGCAAAAAGCTCCGAATGAAAAGACCATCACCCTGGGTGAAAAACCCTGGGCTATCCCGGTTGCGCTTATCGGTGCTGCTGCCACGGCTGTCCTGGTGTACCTGGTTAAAGATATAGCTACCGGTCTGGCTTTCGGATTGTTTGTCGGATTCGTTCTATGGATCATCGGCATTTCCAACAAGGAGGAGAAGCCACGGGTTACAGCCCTGGTCATGGTTTTTGTGGTGGTAATTTTCTTCTGGATGTCCTTCCATCAAAACGGCCTGACGCTGACTTTCTTTGCACGGGATTACACAGTGCAGAGTGTTGACCCGGTGACCAACATGTTCTTCCAGCTGGCAAATATTCTGACGGTTGTGGCCTTTATTGCCGGCATCGTGATGATGATCGGTAAAAACCGCGAAAGAAATACCCGTCTGATTGGTGCCGGACTATTCCTGATCGGCGGAGTCGCCGGAACTTACCTGTTCCTTCAGGGCGATGCACAGAATCCGATCGCCCCCGAAGTTTTCCAGGCTTTTAACCCGATGTATATTGTTGCTCTGACGCTGCCTGTCATGGCATTTTTCGCCTGGCTGGCAAAGAAGGGCAAGGAGCCAACCACACCGCGAAAGATTGGGTATGGTATGATCATCGCCGCATTTGCTTTCCTTTTGATGTTGGTAGCTTCACTCAATCTGGTTTCTCCCCACGAATTAAAAGTGGTTGATGAAGTCACAGGCGCGATCAAATTTAATCCGACACCGGAATCCTCACGCGTGTTGCCTCACTGGCTGATGGGAACCTACCTGATCCTGACGATTGCCGAGCTGTTCCTGAGCCCGATGGGCCTCTCCTTCGTTTCGAAGGTCGCCCCGACACGTTTTCAGGGCCTTATGCAGGCCGGCTGGCTGCTGGCAACTGCAGCAGGAAATAAGCTGTTGTTTGTAGGCAGTACTTTCTGGGGAAAAATCGACCTGTGGCAATTGTGGCTGATCTTCATCGTCTTCTGCATACTGTCGGCAATGTTCGTGTTCTCGATAATGAGGAGGCTGGAACGTATAACGTCATAAAACGGTTGCCGGTTGCCGGTTGACAGTTGCCGGTTGACGCACTGAAGTCATTCCGGTGCAAGCCGGAATCTCCTTGGAATAGCTCCGAGGCATGGGATCCTGACTTCCGTCAGGATGACAGTTCTGGCGTTTAACTGGCAACCGGCAACTGGCAACTGGCAACTTGAAGTTATTAACAATTGTTAACAACCCCTGTTCAAACAGGGTGCATACAAAGGGTACCAAAACACTTGACAAATCGATTTTAGCGATTAATTTTGGTCGTACCAAGTGAGCGATAAAAGGTCTCCAACGGTGAGGTTCTTTGAAAGGGATGAAACAGCGAAGGCGAGAGCCGGGCTGGCTGATGGCAAAAACCGGGAACGAATAATCGACCGGCCGGAGTTTAAAACGAGAAATCAGATTAATATCGACCGACCGAAAGTAGCTTCCGGGAATAACCTTCAGTGTAATGTAAGATGCCGCCTGCACCTGTAGGCAGACGTAAGTCGGGCCAAAGGCGGAACACACATCTTGCAGAACAGGAAGACGCAAGTCCGTCCCATCAGGATAAAAGAACAATTCACCAGGCGACCGTATAACGGTAACTTGGCCGCTCACGGATGCTACGGCAACCGGGATGCGGGAACGGGAAACTACCAAAAGTGGTTTCCCGTTCGTGTTTTATACCCTTGGCAAACTACTGATGATGGCATGCGGTCCCCGCTTTCGCGGGGATGACAACGCTTTAAACTTGCCAGGTGCTCTTGTCATCCCCGCGAAAGCGGGGACCGCGATCCAAACTACCGCCCAACCCATTGTCATCCCCGCGAAAGCGGGGACCGCGACCCAAACAACCGCCCAACCCAAAAGCACCGCTCTAAAGCAGGAAAATTCCCTATGGTAATTTTTACCTTTATGCTTTTAAAATCGTAGCCATGAAACCCTCTTCCTTCATCCGTCACCGGTCCTCCGTCATCGGTCTTCTCTTCCTGCTGTCCGCCGTCTGCAGTCTGCAGTCACAGGTATCTCCGGAATTATTCAGGGAATTCACCTACCGCAACCTGGGTGCATACCGCACCGGAGCCTGGGTTGCCGATATTGCCGTCCCGGAGAATCCCGATCCGGCCAACCGGTATACTTTCTATGTGGCTTTCCGTGCCGGCGGTGTGTGGAAAACCGTCAACAACGGAACAACCTTTAATTGCATAACGGATACACTGGGGCTCACCTCCATCGGTGTGGTGGAAGTCTCCCCGTCGGATCCGGACCGTTTATGGGTAGGTACCGGGGAAGCATACAATGCCCGCTCCTCCTATGCAGGAACCGGCATTTACCTGTCACGCGATGGAGGTAAAACCTGGCTAGCAAAGGGTCTGGCGGATTCCCACCATATCAACCGCATTCTCATTCATCCCACCAACCCTGATATTGTTTATGTCGCCGTAATGGGTCATCTGTACACACCCAACGAGGAGCGGGGGGTGTACAAAACCACCAATGGCGGAGATACCTGGCAAAAGGTTCTCTTTATAAATGATAAGATCGGTATCATCGATCTGACCATGAACCGGAGAAACCCGGAGGTCCTATATGCTGCTGCGTACGAGAAATACCGCACTCCCTGGACTTTTGAACCGGGCGGTCAGGGAAGCCGGATCTACAAAACCGCCGATGGTGGCAAATCCTGGAAGATACTTGAAAAAGGTCTTCCGGCAGGTGAACTGGGGCGTATCGGGATAGACATTCATCAGGGTAATCCTGATATCCTCTATGCCGCGATCCAGAACCTGAATCCGGATCCGGATTTTGACCCGAAAAATACCCGTACGACCAGTGCAAACATCGATGCCACTTATGATGCCCAGATTGGTGGGGAAGTATACCGTTCACTGGACGCCGGTGAATCCTGGGAGAAAATGTCGGACAAGAAAACCGATGTGAGTGGCAAAGCCGCCTATTCGTTCAACCAGTTATATGCCGATCCCATCAACAAGGATCATGTTTATATTGTTGGCGTTTCGATGTTTTACTCGTTTGACGGGGGGAAGACCTGGCCGATGGGCTGGCGCGACCGGAACCGATTCCAAAGCAATTTCGGTGATGTGCGATGCTTCTGGATCGATCCGGCTGATCCTAAGCACATGATGCTGGGAAGTGACGGGGGCATCTATTCCACCTGGGACGGCGGGCTCACGATGAATCACTATTATCAGTTCCCAACGGGCGAGATCTATGACGTAGAGGCGGATAAATCCGCCCCTTACAATATTTATCTGGGCCTCCAGGACCATGAATCCTGGAAAGGTCCGAGCAACAGCTGGTCGGGTTCGGTTGGCATTGAGGAGTGGGTGATCACCGGCGAGGCGGATGGAATGTATACCAAAATAGATCCGGAGAATGATCGCTGGCTTTACTATACCGGTCAGTTCGGGCTTCATAACCGGGTCGACCAGCTGCTTGGCAGCCGCGTCAGCATTGCTCCGCGGCCTGAGAAGGGCGAGCCGCCTTACCGGTACGCATGGACCACACCCCTTGAATTATCTCCTTTCAACTCCGCAACGATTTATACGGGAGGACAATACCTTCTGAAATCCATCAACCGGGGCAACACCTGGGAAAAGATCAGCCCTGACCTGACCACTAACGATCCAAAGAAGATCAATGGAAAAGGGCACATGCAATACTGCACACTCACCTCGATCAGCGAATCTCCGCTTAAACAGGGCCTGATATGGGTAGGAACCGATGACGGGCGCGTGCACATGACCCGCAACGGGGGCAATACCTGGGAGGAATTCACAGAGCCCCTGGCCAAACTCGGTGCACCCCGGCTGATGTATGTAAGCCGCGTGGTTGCCTCCGCCTTTGACGCCGGAACAGCCTATGTAACAAAAACCGGATTCCGCGATGATGTTTTCAAACCGTTCGTCTTTAAGACCACCGACTATGGGAAAACGTGGTTTGCCATAACCAGCGGCCTGCCTGACGCTCCGGTTTCCGTGATCGCAGAGGACCCGGCAAATCGCATGGTTCTCTACCTGGGCTCCGATAAAGGCGTGTTCATCAGCCTGAACCAGGGCTCCACCTGGTTTCCTTTGAAAGGGAACATGCCCCCGGCTCCGGTCACCGACCTAATGGTCCATCCCCGGGAAAGGGACCTGATTGTTGGCACCTACGGCAGGGGATGCTGGATAACGGATGTATCGCCACTGTCGGAATTCACCGACACCCTGCTGAACCATAGATTCTATCTGTTTGATATTCAGCCAAAACCTCAGTTCAATTACTCACCACGCTCCCGATGGGGGAATTATGAACTTACCGGCGATAACGACATCCGGACGCCCAATGAACCCAACGGGCTGGAAGTCTGGTATTATATCAAGGAAACATCCGAACGGGACGAAGGAAGCATTCAGGTAACAGATATTAATGATAAAATAATCAGTAGCAGCAAGTTACCAAATACTTCCGGCCTTCAACGGACCTTTATCCGTACAGAACGGATGAAGCCGGGTCCTTACCGCGTCACCCTGATTTACGCCAAGAGCAGGGTAACCAAGAATGCGGTAGTCCTGGAAAGCCCTGTGTGGGAGGTGGGGAATGTGACGTCGGGATCTGCCAGGTAAGAATGGAGAACCGGTGCTGTAGAGACGCTTACAAGTGTCTGACAGTAAGAATGAGAGACTGAGAGACTGAGAGACTTAGAGACTGGGAGATGAGGAAAAGAAGTTTGAATTTTGGTTTTTGGGTTTTGTTTGTTTTTTGCTATTTGGGATTTGGATTTTCCCCCGCGGCCTTGTGCCAGCATCCGTCGTCCGTCATCGGTCGTCCGTCTTCCTATGGATTTGAGCTTATCCGTGATCACGACGCAAAAATCATCATCTTCCGCATCGACAGCCTGTCGGATGCCTACGGGAAGGGAATCCGGCCGGGAATGGAGCTGATTGGCTGGAACACATTGCCGATTGAACGGAAACTGGCCAAAATGAAGGTGAAGAAATACCGTAAATCCTACCCCGGCTATTCCGATGAACAGATCCGGTTCCATCTTCTGGTCCAGGGGAAGCCCAGTGAATCAGCCGAACTGT
>MEOR01000161.1:42385-42598 GCA_001769295.1 Bacteroidetes bacterium GWF2_49_14
GCCGGTTGCCAGTTACCGGTTAGGCCAGAACTGTCATTCCGGCGTAGGCCGGAATCCCCTGCCCCACAGCACAAATCAGGAGATTCCGGCATTCGCCGGAATGACAACCTTTCGTATTGGAAAATTACCAAATCAACAAATCAACAAATCAACAAATCATCACATCATCCTGAGCCTTCGCGCTGCTTCTTCCATCTGCCACTGCGGGGTTGA
>MEOR01000161.1:42621-52613 GCA_001769295.1 Bacteroidetes bacterium GWF2_49_14
ATTCGCCGGGATTGAACCAGTGGGGTTCAATTTCATCCGCAGAAGATACTTTATGACTGCGGGCGTTGGCTTCAGCACAGACGGCAAAAAGGACCTTTCCGTTGGATGACTCCGATCCGGCAACAAAGACAATCACATCGTGGTTACCGGCGAATTCGCGGAGATCTGCCCTGCGACCCGACACATGGCGGCATACTGTGTCCTGCATATTAACCTCAAATCCCCTGGCAATCAATTGATCCCTCACCGAATAGAATGCGTCGAGAGACATGGTGGTCTGGCTGAACAGGGTAAGTTTCCCGGGCAGCGTGTCCAGATCAATATCCTCAAAGTTTGCGAATACGAGAGCCTGCCCATTGGTTTGCCCTGCAAGGCCGATAACTTCCGGGTGATCGGGCTTGCCAAATAACAAAACGAATTCACCGGCATCGGTTGACCGCTTGATGCGATCTTGGATTTTCAGGACTATCGGGCAAGTAGCATCGATGATCTCGTTGTTGTTCTTGTTAATTAATTCGTAGGTTTCCGGCGGTTCGCCATGAGCCCGGATCAGTATTTTGGAGTCATGAATCTGCTCCAGGTCGGCATGCTTTATCGGGATTAATCCGGATGTTTTCAGTCGGGAAACCTCCTCCTCATTATGAACGATACTCCCCAATGAATATACCGGCCGGCCGGGAGCCAGGCTCTTCTCTGCCCTGCCGATGGCTTTTACCACCCCGAAACAAAAACCTGACCGGGAATCGATAGTAACGCGGAGGTTCAACATGTGACAAATATAGGTTGAATTGGTTGAAATGGTTGAAATGGTTGAAATGGTTGAAATGGTTGAAATGGTTGAGGGGGCGAAAAAATTTTTTGAGGGACAGGAAAAAAAAATATCTTTGCACCCACATTGTCCTGTGGTGTAACTGGCAACACGTCTGATTCTGGATCAGAAGAGTCCAGGTTCGAGCCCTGGCAGGACAACGAAGCATTTCAGAGGATTTATTGTTCCCTCAAATTGAAGACCGGAAATCCTGATATTCAGGATTTCCGGTCTTTTTATGATTTAGTGATGTCGGAAGTAAGTTTATCAGAGACCAAATACATACCCAACTGATAACTGATAATAGTTGCCGCCTGAGTAGGTGTCGGAGTAAATGTTGGTGCCCACTAGAAATGTATTTCCATTGTTCATCCGGTTGAAAAGATAAAGACCGATATCCTGGGTAACTCCGTTAGAATAGGTCGTCTTGACTATGTCATTGTCAAAAGCCTTGCTGTTTCCGATTTCATACCTGACTTTTAGGGAGGGCTGGACATACCAGCTTCTGTTGAGTTTGAAATTCATGGAGGCAGCCGCCCCGAGAAATCCATCCATCCAGGATTGCAACTCTGCGATGTCAGCGTCTTCATCGTCAAAATAGAGGTAATCTTTGTAAATGGAACCAGCAATACCTGAAAACAGACCTAAATTAAAAGCGATCTCAGGGTTAACCTGATCACGTAACATCCAGTAGGTGACTGAAGCTTCATAATAGCCGGAACTGGCTTTGTCGCTTAGCAGATCCAGTGCCGCTTCATCATAGCTGTCGGCGATATACATCGCATTCAGATCAAGTTTCCCCTTAAAGGAGTATCCTGCTTCTGCCCCAAGGCCGCGGAACTCCCTCATATACCCCGAGGTTTCGCCTATAACATTGATTCCCAAACCACTTTTCCCTTTTTCCAGATAGCTGGAGAATTGTGCATTCAGGCTAATGCCCATGCAAAGTACAATAAGCAATACGGTTGTTTTTTTCATCCTGATCAATCTTTATTAATAAATATTAAGTGGCAATCTTGAAGTTATTAAATGCCTTTGCACCTTTCAATGTATTTTTAATACTAATTCGGTGTGTATTTCTTTATCATACTGGCATAAGCCGGCAATTTCCTCAGCGAATCAAAATTTCTATCCCCCTCAACAGAGGAAACCGTTATCTCTCCGGGCAATGATAAAAGGTAGTCCAGTTTCTGGATGGCCTTGTCATTTTCGCCAATCAGGCTAAAAATGACAGCCAAATCAACTTGCCTAAGAAGACCTCTCGTGGCATCTTTGCTAATTGGAAGCAGCTCTACTGCCTTTTCTCCGGCTTGAATTGCCTGCTCGTTTTGTCCGTCAAGCGCGTAAGCAATACCCAGGGAACTGTAGATCCTGGGATCGTTTGGAATCGTTTTCAAATTCTTCTGCAAAGAAACAACCGCCGAATCTGCATAGATTTTCGCCAGTGAATATTCATTCTTAAATCGGTACAGTTGAGCATAAAGCTGATACTTGGATATGTAGAAATCCACATCTTCGACAATATCTTTGTCAAAACCTGATAAAACACCGAGAGCCCGCTGATACTCTCTGTTGTTTATCAAATAGGTAGTAAGATCGTACTTGATCCTGCTCCTGTTTTCCGTAACAACATCCAGACTCCCATTCAACGTTTCAATTGCTTTGTCAAGATTCCCTTCAGCCAGGAAATAAGTTCTTGAAATCAATTCATAGGGTACATCCCATTCCGGCAGTAACGAGTTGGCTTTTTCTGCATTTTTCAGAGCTTCTTCAAAATTCCGCACCAGGAGTGACGTTTCGGAAAGGCCTACATAGAGTTCTTCTGACAGCGGATCTGTTTTCAATGCCTTCTTGAAATAATTAATCGCTTCATTAAATTCACCCTGCCTTCGCTTTACATAACCGGAATAGGAGAGGAGTTCCGGGTCATTTGGTTTGGTCTTTAAACCATTAATCAGATGTTCCAGCGATTTTTCATAGTCCAGAAATCCATGGTAATAATAGATCCCCATCGCCAGTTGAACTTCAGGCAAACTGGAATTAATCGATTGCGCTTTATCCAGATAAACTTTTGATCTCCTAATCCGTGAGGAGTCACGATCAAATGAGAACCACCAGGTATCTACATTTACTTGACTCAGGCTGGAATAGGCCAGAGCAAAATCCGGATCGAGCCGTACAGCTTTTTCAAACAATTGTTCAGCAATGTTAAAGTTCCGGGCCGATACGCCTTCCTGCATATAGCTTTTCCCCCTTAGGTAAAGGTCGTAGGCTTCAAGGCTGACTGTCGATTTTAATGCAATCGAGCTCTTTTCTGCTGCCAGAAGGGTCACATCAAGTGCAGAAGCCACTTGTTCGGCAATTTCTGCCTGAACTTCAAATATCTGTGTAAGGTCCCGGATATAACTATCCCCCCACAATTGTCTGTTACTCTCAGCATTATTAAGGTTTGTCGTTATTCGCACCCGCTCATTACCCCCTGATTGATCCCAGCGGATGGATCCGGCCAGCACATAATCAACACCTAATTCGGCAGCAATTACCGCCATCGTTTTTTGGGTGTTTTTGTATTCCTTGGCACTGACTGGTGAGATGAGACTCAAGCCATTGATCAGGCCGAGACGCGACGTGATCTCATCCGTAATACCATCGGCAAAATATTCATTATCCGGAGTTCCCAGATTTACAAATGGGAGAACAACAATGGACCTGACGGTTGCTTCTGCAGATCCTGATCCTTTTCGGTCAACCAATAGAAAATAACCAAATAATGATAATACCATCAGGGAAAGAATTGCAGCCGCAGGTATCCATATTTTTTTAGTTATCCGGGGCTTTTTAATACCCGTGTACTCCTTTACGCTGTGAACAAAAGGGTCAACCTTGTCTATAGTCAAAGGCTGTTGAGTCTCAATGGAGATTTTATAAATCTTAACCGGGTCCTTAACATGCTTTAAATGCTCTTCCTTCACCAATTCCGATCTGATTCCCTTTTTGTTGGTAAGGTTGGAATACACTGATTCAGAAACATAAATACTACCTGCCGGTGTTGTTGCCTCAATTCGTGATGCGATGTTGACTCCATCGCCAAAAACATCACCCACCTCCAGAATGACCTCACCCATGTGGATGCCGATACTCAGTTGTAAAAGGGGTTCTTTTTCCGCCTCCTGCTGCAGGGCCGCAGCGCAGTAAACGGCGTTTGTAACTGATGTGAAACTTGCGAGGACTCCATCGCCCATTTCCTTCAGCCATCTACCATGGTATTGCGCAATACACTTCTTATGGATTCTGCGGTTAATGTTAAGGAGGTTTAAGGCCTTTTGTTCATCCTGCCCCATTAAGGTTGTGTAGCCAGCAATGTCTGTGAACATGATAACAGCCAGTTGCCGTGTAAGTTGAGGCATAATTTCACCTATTGGTTTAGATTACATAACACCAAGGACTTTAAAAGGTTCTAAAAACCAATATAATATACGGGTCAGCCTTTGTTCATTAACTTTTCCGCGGATGGTTTGTATTATTAATAAACCTCATGGAATGCTGATTAGAATCCCCCTGATTACCTTGTTGGCCCTCCTGGGGATATTGACAGTCGCAGTGGTTATAATTATCTGGCTTGTGCAAAGGCATCGTTCCAATAGAGCTAATAAGTCAGCCCTCCCCAGCGACCAGATGCGCGTACATTCAGCCGCCATGGAATCCGCAGCTAACGGAATCATCATTACCGATACCAAAGGCATCATTCAGTGGGTTAATCCGGCCTTCAGCCGGCTTACCGGTTATAGCTTGGAGGAATCCGTCGGGCATAACCTCAAAATGCTGAACAGCGGAGTTCATAGCCCTGAATTCTTCCAAAATCTTTGGAGGACGATTATGGCAGGTGAAGTGTGGCATAATGAGGTGGTAAACAAGCGCAAGGATGGGTCGCTTTATACCGAGGAAATGACCATAACCCCCGTTCGTGATGTTAAGGGCCGGATTGACCGGTTTGTTGCCATCAAGCAGGATATTTCCGCCCGGAAAAAGCTGGAGGAAATGATTCTGACGGAGAAAGAGCGAATGGGAAGTGAACTCGAGGTGGCCCGCAAAATACAAATGAGCATGCTGCCCAGAGGATTAGGAACTTCTGCAGGCCGGGAGGATATCAGCGTTTACGCAGTCCTGATTCCGGCTCGCGAGGTAGGCGGTGATTTCTATGATTACTACTGGATCGATGATGAGAACTTCTGCTTTTTTGTTGGTGATGTTTCCGGTAAAGGTGTTCCTGCAGCCTTGCATATGGCTGTCACCAAAACCTTGTTAAAGGCCGGATCCAGCAACGAGCGATCGACCGGCAAAATCCTGACACAGGTAAACAATGAACTCAGCCGGGACAATGAGACTTATATGTTTGTCACGGCTTTCATCGGAATTCTCAATACAACAACCGGATACCTCGTCTATTCAAGTGCCGGGCACAATCCCCCATTCATTATCGGAAAATCTGGCGGATCCCTTATAAAACTATCAGACCTGCATGGTGTCGTCCTGGGAGCCATGGAGGGAATCGATTACCAGGAAACTCTACTCCGCATGGACAGGGGTTCAACCCTCCTGATTTATACTGACGGGGTTACTGAATCCATGGACCCGGATCATGAGCTTTTTTCAGAGGCAAAACTGATTGGCATTTTAACCGAAAAAGGTCAGCTTCCACCCGAAATCCTCACAGGCAGGATCATTGAGGAGATCCGGATTCATGAAGGCGAAGCAGAACAGGCAGATGATATTACCCTACTGACAATCAGCTTTAACGAGCAGAGTGCCGGCTCCATGCTGGATTATCTGTTCACAAGCATGATGAGTAAAACGGAGAACATTCCTGGCCTGACGGCCGAGTTCGAAGCATTTGCACAAAAGCATAACATACCCATTGAAGCAGTACAACAAATCAACATCGTATTTGACGAGCTCCTCAGCAATACGATTAAATATGCCTATCCCGATGAGGAGTTGCATGAAATAGAAGTTAAAATCAGGTTTTATCAGGACAAACTGACCTTCACCCTGCTGGATGACGGAACACCTTTTGATCCCTTTAACCGGATGGCGCCAGATACTACCCTGTCTGTACCGGATCGTGAAATTGGCGGATTAGGCGTTCACCTGGTCAAGTTTCTCGTTGATGATTACCATTATGAATATAAAAAGCAGCTGAAGAAGAACAGCATTCATTTTACAAAACATATTTAAAGCACCCTGCAAATGGACATTTCTGTACGCGACCTTGAAGGAATTAAAGCCATAGATATAAGCGGAATCCTTGACACCAATACGTCACCTGCCGCTGAAACATTTATTCAGAACCTGTTGGATCAGGAAAATAACCGTTTGATTATCAACCTTAAAAATACCGATTACCTAAGCAGTTCCGGTCTTCGCGTATTGCTGGCTACCGCCAAGAAATTATGGGCAATCGGTGGAAAATTAAAAATCGCCTGCCCCAACAAAGTGGTTACGGAAATACTCGATACTTCAGGATTCAGCATGATACTGGACATCCGGGAGACCGAAGGTCAGGCACTTTCAGAAATGTGATTGAATCCCTGTCAGGCTTTGCGCTTGAAATTTCCCATGCCATCCATTACCTTCTTCAGCCAGTCGAAATACAAGGCAATGAAAAGGAACAGAATCAGCAAGGTCAATACTAACGAATTGAATATCAGGGTTGAGAAATACCAAGGCCCGACTTGTTTAACCGGGGCATAAAAGTGAGCACGGCCCAAACGGCTTGAAGGATTCCTGTAGATTGGGGCAACTTTTACGTGAAACCGGTTATACCCGGCAATCACTAATTCATCAGCACGCTCATTGATCACCAGAGAAGCCAGCGAGCCATTGTGCTGCTCCATTTTTAGCCTGAGAAGCTCTTCAGACCCCATTCTGGCAACTAAATCATTGGTTATCTTATCCTTATACTGTTCTGCACTCCGATATAGCTTTTTGTAAAGTTCCCGCAATCCTGATAGATGAGCCGTGATACTGTCACCCAGGGTCCTGTTATATTCCTGGTCATTTACCTTAGCCAGGTCGGGGAAAGGCGCCGTGAGTTTATCATGATCAAGGCTCTCCAGCTCGTGCCGTATGGTCTCAATATTCCTCGGCAAGGATCGGACATCCGACTTAACCACACGATTGTAGGATACGGATTGGATCAGGTTAGACAATTTTGGGACTATCAGCTCACCTTTTATAAAATATTCCGACATCTCCCTTTCAATATCATAATAGCTTGCATCATACTTATTAGCAGTGGCCTGGTCAACGGCAAGAGCCTCAAATGCCCATCTGGAAGCCATCAGGTCCCCGATCACGGGAACCAGGTTGTTCCTTGCATTCCCGGATTTCAGGTCATCAAAAGGAACAATCAGACCGCATAAAAGTATTTGGGGGATAATCAGCAGCGGAATGCTGATATAAATTGTAACAACGCTGTTAAGGCCGGATGAAATGTTAAGGCCCAGCATATTGGCAAAAACTGCCGTAAGGAAGAGGATGAGCCAGTAATGGATAAACAATCCGCTCATGCCAAGCACCAGGAAACTGACGATCAGGAAAAGAAAGGATTGTATGAGGGACACTCCCATGAGGAAGAATATCTTCGAACTCAGATATCCCAGCCGGCTTAATCTGAGAAAGGACTCACGCTGCAGAATGTTCCTGTCTTTGATAATCTCTTCAGCAGACAGGCTCATGCCTTGAAACAGCATCACGACGATTGACATGAAAATAAATGAGGGAAAATTTCTATTGAGCCCGAAAAAATACCCTTCATCCGTCGAGTACCGGGTCAGGAAGCTGACGACCAAAGCCAGTACAGGCGCCTGCAGCAGGTTGATGAAAACGTACTGCAGATTTGAGACCTTGGCCTTGAAATTACGGCTGAAGTAAACTTTAAACTGATTCAGCACGGATGGCTTAACAAACCGGGAGGCAATGGGAGTTCCGGAAGCATATTGCGGTATAATCTGATCCTGAATCTTTTCACGGTAGATTTCATGCAACTCTTCGGCGGAAAACCTTCTTTCCCCGGTTGTTTTGCCCGATTCATCAAGCTTTTCGGTTTCGATGATCTCAAGCACCTGCTCAGGATTCACATTTCCGCAGGCCCTGCACTCACATTCATCGGCATCAATATGATTGGCAAGGTTCTTAAAAAACAGAATGGCATCCAGCGGATTGCCGGCATAAATGGGATATCCTCCCTTATCAAAAATCCACAACTTGTCGAAAAGCTTGTAGATAAAGGATGAAGGTTGGTGAATGTTAACGATTATCAGCCTCCCCTGTCGGGCCTGCTGTTTAAGCAGTACCATGATTTTCTCGGAATCCTTTGAGGAGAGCCCTGATGTGGGCTCATCAACAAAAAGTATGGAAGGCTCGCGGATCAGCTCGAGTGCAATATTCAGTCGTTTGCGCTGCCCGCCGCTCAGGTACTTTTTTAAGGGGTTGCCAACGACCATGTGCCTGACCTCATAAAGATCCAATTCCTTTAAAAGACTATCAACCTGAACTTCTATATTTTCCAGGGGGAGATTACTCAGACAGAACCGGGCACTGAACAGAACGTTCTGGTAAACGGTCAATTCTTCAATAACTACATCATCCTGAGGAATATAGCCAATTACCCCTTCAACTTTTTCATGTTCCTCATGCATATCTATGCCATTAACCGTGATCTTGCCACTGCTGAGGGGTAATCTGCCGTTCAAAACATTCAGCAGGGTGGACTTCCCCACTCCGCTGCCGCCCATCACCGCAATCATCTGACCGGAATTCTCGCAAAAAGTAAACGTCTGTATTCCGCTTTTGCTTTTCGGAAAATGAAAGGAAATCGATTCACCCGTAAAGGTTAATGGATCCATAAGCTGATCCTTGAAGAAAAGCAGGGAGAGATCGGTATAATAGATATTGATTTTAAGCTGGCTTCGGATCACCCCCCCCTGGTTGAAAACATAGAATCGGTTCTGCCGGATGCTGTTGCTTTCGAGAAAAAGGGCTTCGCTTCCGAAATACTTGAATATGAACTGATTAATATCAGCAATATAATAAACCAGCAGTTCTCCCAGCAGTGAGGGTTTTTGAATATGGAACACCGCCGGATGGTATCCGGCGAGCTGACTATTGACCACCAAAAAACCGGGCTCATCGATTTCCTGAACGTTCCGGCAAAAAATAAAATTTTTAAATGCCTTATAATCATCAGGATGAATCTCGAAAATGCCACTTACTTTTTTGTAGAGTTCCGGTTTGGAATCAAGCAGTGCCCTGTCGGTTAACTCCAAAAAGTGAAGAAAGATGATAACCTGGTCCCGGTGGGGGATCTTACTTTTAATCCTGTTACCAATTCCTTCGGTTAATTCAAGAGCTTTATCGTCGGTAAGAATTTGTGGCCCCGTGTTATATAGATCGAAAATCTCATAGAAAAGGGCTGCAAATTCCGCCGGATCCTTTATCCCCAGCCGCTGAATCAGATAATCATCCAGATCCCTTCTTGCAGATTCATAAACTCTACCGCCATTTATGCTAAAGACAGCAAATAAATTAATTAAAGCATTTAAAGCGGATTCGTTCATCGCTCAGGCCTGCTACCCGACGATTTTTGAAGTCAGTTGATTGATCTGATCAACCGTTTCGATCGTGAAGGTCTCTGTGGAGCTGAAGATATCCTTAATGGGTTTAAGTTTAGCAAGCAGGCTGTCGACTTCCGGATCTCCGGTTGTCAATTCAAGGATGGAAATGGCCGCATTGACATGATCCTTCTCCTTTTTCAGCAATTCAATGAGTTTATCGTTGGTGCGGGCAAACAAGGTTACACTCGTTATAACGTTCAGGGCTTTGGCAGTGGCGGACGCAAATACCAATGCTATATCGGATGCCGATCCATTTTCCTGAATATACTGATTTGTGGTGCTGAGCATGGCAACCACGATTGCATCTACGGAATCGCGGTTGTTTTTGTTGGCCATATACCGTTCGCGATAGGGTTTCTGCAGGGTAAGGAGATCGTTAAACCCAAGCTGGCCCGATAAATCCTCTTGTATTTTCAGTAATTTGGAAAATGAGCCTACCTGGTTATAGATATCGGTATAAGCCAGGTCAAAGATTATTTTTCCGAAAGCCTGGACTTTCTGGGCACGTG
>MEOR01000162.1:0-5987 GCA_001769295.1 Bacteroidetes bacterium GWF2_49_14
TTCCCCTCCGTCCTGAATACCGTCGGCATCCAGATCATTCCAGACAAAGTTGCTCATCACAGCTTTTTCGCCCATACCGGCATCCATATCATTGTTGGTCTGGCCGGATGTCAGGGAGAATAATGCAGTCTTTCCATCACCAGGATTGGCATCGCTGTCGAGGGCATCATTTCCGCCCAGGTCCTGCGGGCTGAAGGAGTGGCCTCCGGGAGCTACAAATTCAAGGTAATAACTTCCGGGATTGATATCTGTAAAGCTATATGCACCTGTACCATCAGTAATTTCTGTATCAAGGATCGTGGATCCGTCGCTGCCAATCAGGTTAACTGTCACACTATTGATACCGGATTCTCCGCCATCCTGAACGCCGTCATTGTCTGAATCATACCAAACATAGTTGCCCACATTTGCTTTCAGGAACATTCCGCAGTCAACATTTGTAATATCTGCCCCTGCGGCAACAACTATGCCTGCAGTTTTCCCGCTTACCGGATGTGCATCGCTGTCAGCATTGTCATCAAGAAGTTGATTCTGAAGGGTGATAACATGTAAACCGAGGGGGGTAAATTCAACCACGTAGGTAGCAGGAGCAAGATCATCGAAAAGATAGAGTCCGCCGCCGGCCGTTAAGGTCGTATTCAGCAAGGTTGTTCCGTCACTCGCATAGAGTTTAACCGTTACCCCGTCCAAACCAGATTCTCCTCCATCTTGTATCCCGTCACCATCTGTATCAACCCAAACAAGATCTGAGATTGAACCTATAGCATACATTCCGCAGTCCCAGGTATTATCCGTCTGGCCTGAGGTAAGAGGGATAAGGATGGTTCGTGTGGTTCCCGGGTCGCCATCACTGTCGGTTGCATCGCTGCCCTGATCTTTGAGTGTAATTCCGTATCCTGATGGCTTGTCAAACTGGACGATATAGCTGGCGCCAGGCATCACCCCGGTAAAGCCATAAGCACCTGTACCATCGGTAATATCGGTATCCACCAGGGTTATACCGTCACTGGCATAAAGTTTTACAGTGACTGAAAAAAGACCTGTTTCTCCCCCGTCCTGAACTCCGTCAAGGTCTGTATCTGTCCAAACATAATCCCCGATTGAAGCTTTCAGGAATTGTCCGCATTTTAAATCGTTTTTCGTTGATCCCGAATTGCAGGAGAACTGATCCGTCTGACCCGGATTGGCATCAGCATCTGTGTCGCAATCACTGTCATCGGTATCTCCCGGGCCCACATCTTTCGGGCTGTAAAAATGACTACCTGTCGATTTATCAAATTTTACCCGGTAATCTCCCGGTTTCTTGCCGGTGAAAGTCCAATCACCATCACCTGCTGAAGTTGTGGTCGCCAGTTCAGAGGAGCCGTCAAAGTTCATCAACCTTACAGTCACTCCATTTTCCCCTGATTCACCGCCGTCATATCGTCCGTCTGCATCCAGATCGTGCCATACCTTACCGGAAATGGTTACATTCTTATAGAATCCGCAATCGCGGCTATCATCGGTTGCACCTGCAGCAAGGGTAAAGGATCCGGTCTTGCCGGCATCGGCTCCGTCGCCGTCGCTATCCAGGGCATCATTTCCTCCCTGGTCTTTGGTAGAAAATTCATCAAAACCGGCAGGTTTTGTAAATTTTACATTATAGTCTCCTGGTGCCAGTTTATCAAATTTATACTTACCGTTCAGGTCTGTGAGTGTTGTTTTGAGAACCGTCCCGGCAGGGACCGATAACAGTTCAACGGTTGCACCGGAAATTCCCGGCTCGACTCCATCCTGAACATCATTCCCTTCAGTATCTTCCCAAACGAGGCCTTCACCGATCTGGCCGGTTCCGACAAGAGCACAATCGATAGTAACATCATGGTCCCCTTCACCGACAATAATGCTAGTTGTTTTTCCTGTAACGGAATGTGCATCACTGTCTTTGGAATCATCTCCGCCAAGATCCTGCTGACCAATCCCGTAACCGGCAATTGGAGCAAATCCTACTACATAAGTACCTGGTTCCACGAAGGTAAAGGAATACTCTCCATTCGCATCTGTGACATCTGATGTAACAAGAGTAGTTCCATCGCTTTGGTAGAGGGTTACTGTTACACCGGACACTCCGGGTTCGCCCGCATCCTGAACACCATCATCGTCAACATCCCACCAAACCAGGTTGCTGATACTCCCGTGCTGGTGCAATCCTATATCAACATTTGTAGTGGTAGTCCCAGACAGAATAGCGAAACTGGCAGTAGACATGGTTCCCGTGTTGATATCAGAATCCGCATTGTCATCTCCGCCCTGATCATGGGCAGAAAGCTGGTATCCGGCAGGAACGCCAAGAAGGTTAACGGTATAGGTACCTGGTACAATATTCGTGTGCTCATAATAGCCATTCACATCGGAAAAAACAGAGGTAAACACGGAAAAATCATCCTTTATAAGGTAAACCTCAACCCCTGCCAGACCAGGTTCTCCAGGATCCTGGATACCATCAATGTCATAATCCCGCCAAACGAAATCTCCAATTTTTGCATACAGGTAAAACCCGTCATTGCCCGCATTGGTATTACCACCATCTGTAACAAGGTTTACAAACAGTCCGGCGCCTTCACTATGGAAATACCCATTATCGAAAAATGCACTGGTGGCTTCCACAATATCATAAGTAGAAGTTCCCGGAACAATCTGAGCAGTCCAGTCACCTGATGCATTGGTATATACGGTTGTAGTAAAAGCATTCTTATCCGTAATGGCAATTTCGACAAGGTTCATATCAGGCTCACCCACATCCTGATCCCCGTCGTTATTTGAATCCTGGTACAAATGACCATGAAGGGTACCTTTCTGGTACATCCCGCAATCATGGTTTGTTGTGGCAACCCCTTCAACTATTTGAAAGGTAAAATCAGCCGTGGTTATATTTGCGTCACTGTCCAGAGCATCGCTACCACCCTGATTGGCGGAACTTATGAAATACCCCCCCGGCGTAATCCATTTAACTCTGAAAAACTGGGACCCGGTAACTGTCCTTGTAAAAGAATAATTACCACTTCCGTCAGTAGCGGTAGTCGTCAACAAGACTGTAGGGCCTACAGAATATAATTCAACGGTTACTCCTGATAAACCAATTTCACCGCCGTCTTGTATCCCATCTGCATCTGTATCGTGCCAGACTTTATCTCCGAAAGTTGTAGCGGTTTGCGCGAATGCCCAACCACCCATAAAAAACGATAGAGAGATCGCTAAAAACGCGATTTTTAGCGCCTTCTTCTTTTTTCCGACGTACAAAAGTGTCATAACTATCAATCTAAAAGATTAATACCCTGTTCGTTATGGCTCCAATCGTACGAATGTAATTCCGCATTTAAATATACAAATAAATTTCTAATTTCCAAACAGTTCGACTATTTTATCAATAGCTTCCTGTTGATATGTGAAAAACTTAACTGGATAAAAGTTCTTTGGTTGACAAGAGTCCGCAGGCCGCATAAATGTCCTGACCCCGTGAAGCACGGATCGTGGTAAGGATTCCTTTCTCATTTAATGCATCCTTAAAAGCCTTAATCGCTTGATCATCAGAACCTTCCAGAGGTGTTCCGGGTATGGGATGGAACCTGATAAGGTTAATCCTGCATCTAAGTCCGTTCAATAAACGGGCCAATTCCTTAACATGTTTAGGAGTATCATTGAAATCCTTGAACAAAATATATTCAAAAGAAATTCTTCTTTGGCGACCAAAATCCCACGATTTCACTGCCTTTATCAGTTCCGGAAGCGGGTAAACCTGCTCAACAGGCATGATTTTTCGTCTTTCCTCTTCGAAAGGAGTATGCAAACTTACTGCCAGATGAGCCTGCGAACGCTCAAGAAAGGATAACATAGAGGGGATGATCCCAATGGTGGAAACGGTGATCCGGCGGGGACTCCACCCATACCCCCACTCCGCTGTGAGTATCTCGATACTTTTTAATACAGCCTCCAGATTATCGAACGGTTCTCCCATTCCCATATATACAATATTAGTAAGGGTTTCGCGCTCCGGCAGGCTATGTATCTGGTTTACGATCTCACCGGGTGTCAGGTTAGCCTGGAAACCCTGTTTTCCGGTCATGCAAAACAGACATCCCATTTTACATCCTACCTGGGAAGATATGCATAACGTTGCCCGATCTTCATCCGGAATATAGGCCGCCTCCACATAACGATTCGGTCCGGTCTGAAAAAGATACTTTTTTGTGCCGTCGGCTGAAACCTGCACCTTCATTGGCGGAGTCAATCCAAGATCAAACCGCTCCTTAAGGGCCTCCCGATACTCTGCCGCCAGATTCGTCATCCCGTCGATAGATGTCACCGACTTCTTGTACAACCAGTCAGTCACCTGCCTAACCGCATACTTCGGCATGTTCAGCTCCCGGCAAATAATTACCAGTTCATCCCATGTTTTCCCAAATAACTCTTCTTTTTTCATCTTTCATCGGTCATCGGTCATCGGTCATCAGTCAAAAATATATCTCCGAAACTATCTCCCCAAACCCCACCCCCTTCTCAATCAGAATATCCCGCGTCTCCACCACCATTTCCGCACTGCCGCAAAGGTAATATAAGGGTCCGACGGGCAAATGGTCAATTGATTTAAGGTAGTCTGTCACCCTGCCATGGTACAAGGAATCCCCTGAATCCTTAGAACTGCAGCGAATATAACGCTCCCCCAACATCGGAATAAACTCATCCTGATAATAAAATGAGTTATGATAACGACCGCCATGGATCAGCGTTTTATTGTGTGTTTGCCCCGACCGTAACATCGAGGCAAAGGGAGCAATCCCGGTCCCCTGTGCAATCCACCAGGCCGGGCCGCCTGTTCCGGTAAACTTTCCTAAAGGCATGGAGGCCAGTATTTTATCTCCATGCCTCATGCCGGCCATCATTGGAGTTAATTGCCCCTCCCCGACAACGTTAAAAAGTATCTGGATATTCGGCTGCTTTTCACCGCTGGCAATAGAGTAGAGCCGGGGCTTTGCCTCACCCGGCCAGGCAAGCTTGATAATTTGTCCGGCCTCAAATTCAAAAAAACGTTCGAATTCGAGGATGTACACTTTATCGGCAATCTCCTCCACCGAAACAATTTCAACTTCCCGCAACCCTTCCTGCATATTTTCCTGGTCTACATTAAATACCTGAAGGTACAAATAACAGAGCATTTTGTTAAAAAATCTTAATTGAACCGATGAATGCCGGTTAAGGGGCAACTAAATCACCTACATTTGGTATTCCGATAAACTAAACCAACATGACAATCAACAAAACCCTTTCGCTGATCCTGCTTTCATGGATTACCCTTTCGGCAGGAACAGCAGCTCAATCCATTAACAGAAAGCCTGTTACGAGTGGACATGACCGGTTGAAACTGTTCAATCAGCAGGTGGAACTCACAAAACAATCAGAGTATCAGTCGTTGCACTGGCAATACCTGGGCCCTACCAATATCAGCGGCCGTTGCACGGACGTGGAAGCGGTGCGGCTTCCCGGAAAGAGCCTGGTTATCTGGGCTGCCGCAGCATCCGGTGGGGTGTGGAAGTCGGAAAATGAAGGAATCAGCTGGACCTCAGTATTTGAACAGCAGGTTACAACGGACATCGGCGATATCGCCATAGATCCCAAAAATCCGGAAACGGTTTGGGTGGGAACCGGCGAAGCAAATATTTTCAGGAGCTCAATGGCCGGATGCGGGATATATAAAACCACCGACGGTGGAAAAACATGGGCAAATATGGGACTCGAAGATTCCCATACCATCGGCCGTATTCTGGTCCATCCATCGAATACCGATGTAGTGTATGTCGCGGCTGGTGGACATGAATGGACATCAAACACGGAACGCGGCGTATTTAAAACCATTGATGGCGGAAAAACCTGGCAGAAAATACTCTACGTCAACGAACTGACCGGTGCCTATGATCTGGCTATGGATCCTGAAAATCCTGACATTTTGTATG
>MEOR01000162.1:6057-8778 GCA_001769295.1 Bacteroidetes bacterium GWF2_49_14
GATCTGGAAATCAACCGATGCCGGAAAGACGTGGAACCAGATTAACCAGGGTCTGCCTCCGGCCAACAAACGGGGTAGGATCGGAATCGCCATTGCACCATCCAACCCCAGTGTTCTTTATACCCTGCTTGATAATTACGAGGTAGCCTTTGAGGCTAAAGAGGGTCAAACGGATGCCTACGGCCGGCAAAGATCAGCAGTAATCAAAGGCGCAACAGTCTATCGGTCAACAAACTCCGGCGCATCCTGGGAGCAGGTTAGCGGACTTAATCCTGAATCTAAAAAATTCATGGAAGGCCACTCAGGTACTTATGGATGGGTTTTCGGGCAAATCCGGGTTGATCCCCAGCTGGAAAATAAAATATATACCCTTGGTCTGTTCCTGAACACGTCCACCGACGGCGGCAAAACCTTTAAACGGGAAACACGGATCCACATGGATCATCACGCCCTTTGGATCGATCCGGCCAATACCGATTATATGCTTAGCGGAAATGACGGCGGGGTGAATGTGACCTATGACGGGGGAAAAAACTGGAAACATTTTGTGGAAATACCGGTAGCACAATTTTATAATGTTGCCGCTTCCATGGAAAAACCCTTTTACATCTATGGCTCCATTCAGGATCACTTCAGTTACAGGGGAGAGGTTAACACCGAACACGGCCGCGACAGAATTCAGCCGGTCACCTGGCAAAGCGCCCCGGGCGGGGAAGGCTGCATGCATTTGGTAGATCCCCGGAATCCTGACATCCTTTACTCAGCCGGTTTTTACGGACAACTTACCCGCAGCGAGCGGAAAAAATCGGGCTGGAACAGTAAAGTGATCGTTCCCAAACCCGAGGAAGGAGAACTTCCCCTGCGTGGTGAATGGATCGCAGCGTTCCTTCTTTCGCCCCACAATCCGGATATTATTTACCACGGCATGCAGTCTGTGTATCAATCCAACGACCAGGGGCAGACCTGGACCCGGATCAGTCCCGACCTGACCTATAATGACCCGGCCAAACAGGGTGATATTTCCCATCAAACCATTACCGCCCTGTCTGAATCACCTTTGAAAGCAGGCATCATTTATGCAGGCACCGATGATGGCCGGCTTCATGTTACGCTCAACGGCGGAGAAAAATGGACCGAAATTACCGCCGGACTCCCGGCAGGAAGATGGTTCAGCCGTGTGATCGCCTCAAAATATGAGATGGGAAGGGTTTATGCCACACAGAACGGCAAGCGCGACGATGATTTTCAGGTCTATATCTGGAAGTCGGAGGATTTCGGTAAAACCTGGGAGGATATCGGCGCCAACATTCCACTGGGACCGGTGAATGTGATACGGGAAGACCCAACCGTGCCGGGTATATTATATGCAGGAACGGATATCGGGGTATATATAAGTAAGGACAACGGAAAGAAATGGACGGTGCTGGGTGATTTACCGTCGGCGTATGTCCATGACCTGATTATTCAGCCCATTGACAACCTGATTGTTATCGCAACACATGGCCGCGGGATGTTTGCTCTGGATGCAAATCCCGTGAACCGGAAAAAGTAATTAAAACCTGATACTGAATATTATGAAAAGCTTTCACAAGATTATCGGCGGTCTGATCGCCGTGGGGCTTATGGTCATCATCCCGATGGTTCAGGCCCAGCAAGCCAAATCCCCGGTTCTGGCCGGAAAGGAGAGGCTTGAGCGATTTGACAAATTCACAGGCCTGAAGAGTGCTTCAGCCTTCAAGGACCTGAAATGGCAATTCCTTGGACCCACCAATATCAGCGGCAGGTGTACCGACGCAGTGGTGGTACAGCCAAAGGGGAAATCATATACGATGTATGTAGGCACTGCATCGGGCGGGGTTTGGAGGACTGATAATGAGGGTGTTAGCTGGGTACCCGTTTTCGATCGGCAGGTTTCGGCAGCGATCGGGGATATTGCACTGGACCCGGTAAACCAGCAGATTCTCTGGGTCGGCACCGGGGAAGCCAACATCTTCCGCAGCTCACAGTCGGGTTGCGGTATCTTCAGGACTCCTGACGGGGGGAAAACCTGGCAGCATATGGGCCTCGAAAACACCTTTACCATTGCCCGTATTGTGATCAACCCAAAGAATACCGGCACCGTTTATGTTGCAGCATCGGGTCATGAATGGACAGCAAATCCCGACCGCGGTGTTTATAAAACCACTGATGCCGGTAAAACCTGGGAGAAGGTACTGTATGTAAATGAAACAACCGGTGCAATTGACCTCGTGATGGATCCCTCAGACCCTAACACCCTGTATGCCAGCACATGGCAGCGAATACGGGAAAAATGGAACGATCCCAGGAACGAGCCGGACTATACGGGCTCCGGAATCTGGAAAACAACCAATGGCGGCAAAAGCTGGGAGCAGGTTAACACAGGGCTGCCTGATGCAAAATTCAGGGGCAGGATCGGCATCGATATCGCCGAATCAAACCCCAAAGTGCTCTATGCTTTTGTTGATAATTATGAGATTGCCCGGGAAAATGACGAGAGCGAGGGAACCGATTCCTACGGCCGGCCAAGAGGTGGCGTGATCAAGGGAGCAACCATATTCAAATCATCGGACCGTGCAAAAACATGGGTCCTCATGAGCGGTCAGACCCCGGAAACCAAACGCTACATGGAGTATCACTCCGCTACTTACGGGTGGGTTTTTGGTCAGATAAAAGTGGATCCGAACGATGAAAACACGGTCT
>MEOR01000163.1 GCA_001769295.1 Bacteroidetes bacterium GWF2_49_14
AAATGTCATGAAGACTTGTAGCGATGGTAATTATATACTTTTGCAGCTCATTACAATTATAAAAAAAATATGCTAAAACAACTATTGAAAATCTTTACACTGGTGGTGGGTGTGTTTCCCATGTCGGTGCCTGTTGTGCAGGCTTCCGGAACCCTGATTATTCACGGTAATGAGGATCAAAGTCACAAGCTGGAAATAATACGACGCATCTCATTTAATGAGGGCAGTTTTCTCCTGAAAACCTCCGAATCTGAAATGGAATTATCTCTTTCCTCAATAAAAAGAATCTCCTTTGGCAACGATGATCCGAACGGCATTTTGTTGCCCGGAGCTGCGGATACAGAATTTGTGGCATATGTTAATCCCGGTGGAGAAGTGATTGTGAAAACAACGCTCGAAGTGCTTTCGCTTACTGTGTACGACCTTTCGGGACGGCCTTTACTTCGTGCTGCCGAAACAAATATAAATGCCGGAATTTTGCCTCAGGGCATATATCTTTTGCAAATAGGTACAGCTGAAGGAAATGTAACAAAAAAGATTATTAAAAACTAAAACAATTAAAACAAATGTATACAAGGTTCTTAAAATCCATGATGGCATTCTTTATCATTATGTTTGCTCTGACAGTAGCGAATGCTCAATCTACCTACGACACAATGTATGTGATGAAAAACGGTGCATCTATCTTCAGTTCTCCGGTGGCTGAAATCGACAGCGTTATTTTTTATGCGCCCATAGAAACATCGGTTGCCACACCTGAGAATGAAATGGCAAAATATGTAACCAATGTGGATGTAGGTGTGATTACCGCCTCTGTCGGAAGTGATTACACAGCACAGGTACTCAGACTTAAAGCCGGTTATGCGGTGGATAATAGCATAACCACTAAAATTGTATCGGCAGGGATGTATTTTGAGAAAAGCACCGATGGGAAGACCCTTACCCTGAAAGCTATTCCGGGTAGCAGTAGCGCGTACGACAAAGTTATCGTAGAATTTTCGAAAGGCAATAGTATAAAATTGCTGAATATCGATGTAAATATCTATAAGTCGAGCGAACTCAATTCCAACGAAACTTTTCTGCTTTATGGCTACAATGTTATCAACAGTTCTTATATCAACCGTGATGAAGTAAAACTCAGTGCTCCCATCATTGACCTGAACAAAGCCAATCCGGCAGCGCTCATTATTCAAACCAGTGCCACCAAAAGTACCTGGGATAAATCCATCTCTAACAGGGTAAGCGAAGTTTACAAGTCCATGTCGGGCGGAGCAAGCGCAGGAGTGAACGTGGGACTGTTTTCGGCAAAAGTAAGTACAGAGTTTTCGGTATCCAGCGGTAGTAAAAAGACCAACTACTTTGCCAAGGCCCGTGGTGTGCATCAAACCAGAGAAGAATGGTTGCGCAACACCGATCCGGCTTTCCTTAAAGATTTCTTTACCGGCACATTCAAATCCGATATTGTCAATATATCGGCTCAACAGCTTATTGCCAAATACGGAACGCACTTTATCAATCGATGCTACTGGGGAGGTACAGCTGAATTCAACTACTCCTATCACGGCACCGAACTTACAAGTGCCAGTTCGGTAAGTGTTGCGGTGGAAGCAAGTTACGGTGCTGTGTCGGGAAGTACGAATATCGGACGTGAGCAGGAGCGCAAGGAGCTGAACGAGAATTCGAAATTCTATGCTAAAACGGTGGGTGGTGCCAACACAAGCATTATGGGAATCGACGACTTTGGTGCGAAATACGAAAACTGGGTAAGCACCATACAGAGTCAGCCCGATATTTGTGCCATCGGTAATTTTAACGATTGTTTTATACCTCTTTGGGATCTTGTAATGCAGATAGATTCGGCAAAAGCTGCAGCGGTACAATCAGAGTTCGAGTTTCAGATGGCTACTCGGGGAAGTGAACTTGCAGGCTTTGTCTACAATTATGTAGTACCCGAGCAAACAAGTTTGCAAACCGTTTTTGAAGATGAAAAAGTAATCAAGGATAACGGAGTTCTTTCAAATCCTTATGATGTGGTTTATTTCTCTGATTTCGGTATTGACCTGGCCGCAGCTAAAGAGCAGGGCTATAAATCACTTACCTTCTATGTCAGACTGAATGTAAGTGAAAAGGATGATGGGTATCAGTACATTTATCTGTATTCTTCGCCAGTGTCCAATACAGCCTATTATTGCGGAGTTCCGACAACCGGTACCAACAGATTTGAACATAAAACCGGCAGTAAGGATACCAACTGGGGGATGCACGAGTTCACTTTTGAAAATGTAGATATCAACCGCTTTGCCGAAGGCATGTTCGTGATCCGGTACAATGCTAGCGGTGATGGCGATGACGACTGGAAGAGGGGGACGGGACAAATAAGAATTAGTGTTAATAAGTAAAGCTGAGTTTGCCAGAATTTTGCGAAGGGTTTAAAAAGACTTCGGCTCTTCGAAAAAAATAATTATCAGAAGTCTGTTAATTACAATTATTATCATGATAAAAAAAATCTTTTTTACGCTTGCTGTTTTATTTACAAGCGGAGTGCTGATGAGTGTCAGTGCAAAAACCATCATTTCAAAAGGTGAACAGGTGGTTAATCTGGGTATCGGTTTGGGAAGCTACTACGGTGGAAATGGATATTCAAGTAGTATACCACCTATCTCGGCCTCTTACGAAAAAGGTGTCGTCGACGGACTATTAGGTGGAAAAGCCTCAATCGGCGTAGGGGGTTACCTCGGTTACACCGCCAATAAATGGGAATCGACTTATATTAATGATATTTGGGGTTATAAATACTCTTACCTGATTTTAGGTGCCCGTGGCGTTTTTCACTATCAGTTGGTTAAGAAACTGGATACATACGCAGGGTTGTTGCTGGGTTACAATGTTGTTTCAAGTAAGTTTTACGGAGATGATGATATCGCTCCTTATGTAGGTGGTGCAAGCAGTGCCAGTGGCATCGGATATTCAGCTTTTCTGGGCGCCCGCTATAAATTCAACAAGAAAATCGGAGCATATGCCGAATTAGGTTACGGAATCTCAGCGCTTGAATTGGGTGTTTCGATAAGGTTATAATAATTTTTGTGTTTGTTTAATTCTCAATTAGACTATCAGATCATTTATTCGTCACTTTTTCTGCTAATGGGGGAAAGTTGTGTCGATAAATGTCTGATAGTCTTTTTTTATCTCTCGCTATAGGATTTGTTTCAAATTTGCCGTATAGTGTTGTCAAAATATAAACAGGTGCTTATCTTTGCAGGAACAATATTAATCATTAATATAAGCACCAATGAATAACGACGATAATAATAAAACACAGCAGCCCGTTCAAAGTCCTTTCCTACAAACGTATTTTCATGGCACCAAAGCGGATTTGAAAATTGGCGACCTGATCGAGGTGGGTCAAAACTCCAACTACGGTCAACAAAAAAGCGCAAAATATATCTATCTCACAGCAACTCTTGATGCTGCTATCTGGGGCGCTGAACTGGCTCTGGGAGATGATCGTGAAAGGATTTATTTAGTTGAACCGACCGGTACGCTGGAGGATGATCCAAATTTGACGGACAAGAAATTCCCGGGTAATCCCACAAAGTCATACCGTTCTGCTTTTCCTTTTAAAGTTGTGGGCGAAGTTACCCTTTGGCAGGGTCACGCTCCCGAACAGGTTAAAGCGATGAAAGACGGCTTGGAAAAGCTTAAAGAGCAGGGAATAGAGGCAATTGAATGATTTTTAACCATATAAGTCATATAAGTTACATATAAGCTTAAGAGAAGAAAAACTTATATGTAACTTATATGACTTATATGGTTAAAAATATCAAAAATAAAAACTTGTGAATATTAAATCAATCATCTTGCTGATTTTGATCGCGTTGTCGGTAATTACGGCTAATGCTTCACTCAAGGTATATCTTATTCATGGCTATGCCGGGCCGGGCTTTGAGATGACGAATATACAGAAAGCCATTGATAAAGAAGGTTATGTGACGGAAAACTATATTTATCAGAGTATGGTAAAAGATGTTGAGGTAGTGGGGAAAGAAGTGTTTGAGAAAGTTCAGAAGGAAAACTATGATACTGTTTGTTTTGTAACACACTCGATGGGTGCTCTGGTGGTTCGTGCCATGTACGAACAGATGGACTCATTGACCGCTTTTCCGTTCATTCACCGCATTGTGATGATAGCTCCGCCCAATAACGGCTCTCCTGTGGCCGATTTTTTTGCTCAGTTTACTTTTCTGAAATTTATTGTCGGGCCTAATATCAATAACCTGACAACCAACCCTGAAACGGGTGCAGGAAAATATCCCGTGCCCACCTGTGAGGTCGGACTGATTGCAGGCAGCTATAATGCTCAACATGGTTACAATATCTTTGTGAAGGGTGATAATGATGGCGTGATAATCCCTGAAATGACAAAGATGGGCATTGAAAAAGATGTTGTTTTTGTGAAGTCGTCGCACGTGGGACTTCTGTATAATAAGAGGGTGATTAAACATGTTTTGTCTTTTTTGCGTAAGGGGAAGTTTTCGTGATGTAAGTTTTACCGCTTTATAATTAATCGTTTAATATGATCTCAACCCAAAGTTCCACCAGGGAAATGAATAAAAACTTCTTGCTGATTGTAGCCATGGCATCGCATTTCTTCAATCCTTTTATGGGAGCGGCGGTGAATGTTGCGTTGAAGAAAATCGGATCAGATTTCTCCATGTCTGCAGTGGGATTAAGCTGGGTGACCATGTCGTATCTGCTGGCTTCGGCTGTTTTTCTTGTACCATTCGGTCGTTTGGGCGACACTTGGGGTCGAACGAAAATGTTTTTGTTCGGAAACATCTTCTTTGCTGTGGCAACACTTTTATGTGCCTTTGCAACCAATGCTGCCATGCTTATTGCAATGAGATTTCTGCAGGGAATAGCCGCTGCCATGATGACCGGTACCACGATGGCGCTTGTTATCTCAGCCTTTCCTGCGCATCAGAGAGGGAAGGTGATAGGGCTGAATGTTTCGTCGGTTTATGTTGGTTCATCGCTGGCTCCGATGATTGGAGGTCTTATTACCGATACGCTGAGCTGGAGAGCTTTGTTTGTAATCAATGCTGTTACAAGTGCTCTGATTGTCCTGATGATTCTCTGGAAATTGCGTCATGAGTGGTCGGAGCCTGTCAGGGAGAAATTCGACTTTATCGGAACAATCATCTATATGCTGGCTGTTTCGATGCTGATGTATGGATTCTCAAATCTGCCGGAGACATCTGCCATATTGCTTACCCTGGGGGGATTGACAGGTTTGTATATTTTCGCCAAAGTTGAATTGAAAATAGCTTCACCGGTTTTGAACATCAGGTTGTTTACCGGGAACCGAATTTTTGCACTTGCTAATTTGTCAGCTCTGATCAACTATGCTGCTACTTTTGCCATGTCGTTCATGCTGAGTTTGTATTTGCAGTATGTGAAGGGGATGGAGGCAAGGGAAGCCGGTCTCATTCTGGTGGCGCAACCTGTGATGATGGCCCTGGTGGCTTCCTTCTCCGGACGACTCTCCGATAAAATGAATCCCCGGGTTTTGGCGGCAGTGGGTATGGCAATCAGCGCAATGGGTTTGTTGACCCTGAGTTTTATTGATGCCGATACCACCAACATGTATATCATTTCAGGGTTGATAATATTAGGCATAGGTTTCGGTATGTTTTCGTCGCCGAATACCAATGTGGTGATGAGTTCGGTGGATAAAAAGGCTTTTGGTACTGCCTCGGCAACAGTTTCGACCATGCGAAATACCGGCATGATGTTCAGTATGGCCATTGCGTCACTGGTGATACATTCGTTTTTGGGGGATGCTAAGATATCAATTGAAAATCTACCTCAGTTTATTCTCAGTACAAAACTGGTATTTGCAATATTTACCGTTTTATGTTTCGCCGGGGTGTTTGCATCATTGGCAAAAAACAAAAAATAAAATCTATATTTTAGTTCATGCTAAACACAGGCCTTTACAGATTTTTTTTTATCCGGTCGAGTTTGGCGCGTTTTACGGCCGATTTCCGGAATACCTCATCGAATTGTTCTTTAGTCACCGTTTTCCAGTCGTCACGCGTCCAGTGAAAAATTTCCTCTGTGGGTGATAACTCTTTGTGTTGATGTGGCTTTGCGAAACGTTTGTTCCACGGACAAACATCATTGCAGATGTCGCATCCTACGATGCATCCCGAGAGTTTGTTTTTTAAATCATCCGGAATCTCGGACTTGCTTTCGAGGGTGAGGTAAGAGATGCATTTGCGGGCATCCATTCCTTCGGACGACAGGGCGCCGGTTGGGCAGGCATCAATGCATTTTGTGCAGGTACCACAACGAAAGGGGAAAGGAGCTTCGGAAGGTTCAATGTCGATATTCAACATAAGGATGCCGATGAAAAAATACGAACCTGCATTGGGGTGAATAAGTTGAGAATGCCTTCCCAACCAGCCTAAACCGGCTTTCTGTGCCCATCGCTTTTCGAGTACAGGGGCCGAATCGGAGAAACTGTGCTGGTAATCCTTTGCCACACAATCATCACCATATTCCGCAATAATCTTATTTTCCAGTGCCTGTAACTTTGTTTTCATTACTGTGTGATAATCCACAGCGGAATAGGCATATTTGGCAATTTTCGGTAATTCATCACTTTGTTTCTGCTCAGGGTAATAATTCAGAAGCACCACTACCACCGATTTACAGCCCGGAACCAGTACCCGCGGGTCGGTTCTCTTTTCGAAATTACGGGCAAGATATTCCATGTCACCATGTTTACCTTCAGCGAGCCATGACTGCATAAATTCAGCATCTTCCGTCAATGCTTCAGCACGGGCAATGCCGCAGGCATCAAAACCGGTTGCTATAGCAGCTTTTATGATGAAATCCTTTGACATTTTTTTTATTTTTTGTGAAACAGGGAAATAGCGAATAACGAAGAACGAATAGCGAATAGCGAATAGGGAATAGGAATGAGAACAAAATGAAGAAATATAAATTGAACAAATCAACATTCGTTCTTCGTTATTAGCTATTCGCTATTCGTTCTTCGTTATTCGCTATTTTATACGTTTACAGCTGTTTCTCAATCTCCCGTTCGAGTGTTTGCAAATCCATATCCCTTCCGATGATGTCGCCATTACGGCTGATGAGGAAATAGCTTGGCAGAGAAGTCACGTTGTAGGTGGCTGCATGCACAGTATTAGGACCGTTATCATCACGTACACATATCCAGGGAATGTTGGCCACAGCTTCCTGCCAAAGAAGTTTGTTGCGGTCGAGTGCGATCTGATAAATTTCAAATCCCCGTGCTGAGTATTTGTTGTACAGCTCGCGGAGTGCAAAGGTGTATTGTACACTTTCACGTGATTCGTAGGCCGAAAAATCAACCAAAACAACTTTACCTTTAAGGTCGGAAAGCTTGCGCAGGGTACCTTGTTTGTCGGCCAGTTCAATGTCAATAAATCCTGTGCCAATTTCTTTCACAATCTCCTGCCAGTTCTCCTGACGACGTGCCTGTCGTTCTATCTTGATGGCGTCCATTACTAAGCTGTACAGATTTTTAGATCTGTCGTATGCCGGCATAAATGTATTATAGGAAGTAGCCACCGCAGCGCAGTAGGGACGGTCTTCCTTTACGTAGGGCGAAAAAATATAGGTGTTGTTGATCTTTTGAAAAATTGCAAAATAGGCGGCTGTCGATTTTGGATTTTTCAGGATAATCGGGCGTGCCATTTTCTTGTGTGCTTCCACCATGGTAATAATTTCATCCATAAGTTTGTTCCGGTCGGCTTCATTCATTCCCCGGATTAGTTGGTTGGCTTTTTTCTGAATTTCAATGACAGATTTGCGTAAAAGTTGAATATCGGTGTTCGATTCTGATCCGCTGATGGTGTAATCACTTGAGAAATTATCGAAAGAACTCTCAATACGGATAGTTTCAGTAGAATCAACAGCAAAATGAATTTGTTTCGTGCCTAAGGTCAATTTATAAAAATCAGGATATGCCGGTCGGCTGGCACGAAAATGGAATTCCCCATCGCTGTTGATGCGTGTGGAGTCGATGACAGTGCTTTTCATTAAACCCGTATGTTCCAGATAAACCATCTCTCCGTCACCACCTTCAATGGTACCTTCTAATTTAAATTTGTTGCCGGTGTTACAGGCGGTCAGCAGACCAATGGCGAGAATGGTCATTAAATATTTTTTCATGATATACTTTATTAGTGTTTGTTTTATTAACTGTTTTTATATAATCACAAAAGGTGCGAATAGCGAATAACTATTAGCGAATAACGAAAAGTGATAAGTGATAAGTGATGAGTACACTTTAGTTCTTAGTTCTTAACTCTTAGTTTATCTTTTGTGGTTCGGAAAAATATTCCTGAATTTTACGCAAATTTAATTCAAATTTCACGTTTTAACAAATAATGCAGGATTTAAGTGTATTTGTCTGTCATTGCAGTGCTGTCATTAATAACTATCTTTGGCACATCAATTGACTATAGAGGCTGCTGTTGTAGTTGATTATTTTTAAGATGCTGAAAATAAAGGCATTGAAAATTATTCATTTCTCCCGGTAGTAATATAAGGTATTAATTTAAATGTCAATATGGCAGAAAAAATATTGAATATATAATGAGCAGACGATTTGACAATAATTTTTCAGAGGACATGATGGGTTCGTCGGAGGTTTTTCCGATTATTTCATTGGATGAACGTTCCTCTGATATACAATTAGATCCGGGAACGGCGCTTCCCATCCTTCCCTTAAGAAATATGGTGATATTGCCGGGAGTTTTACTTCCTGTATCGGTTGCCCGTCCCAAATCATTGAAACTAGTGCGGCACGCTCACGAAAACGAGTCGCTGATAGGTGTTTGTACACAGATCGACCGTAAACTTGAAGACCCAACCATAGATCAGTTGTATAATGTGGGTACAGTGGCCCAGGTGGTACGTATTCTTGAAATGCCGGACGGAACCACTACTGTTATCCTCGAAGGAAAACGCCGCTTTGCCCTGGGCGATCTGGTAACCATGAAGCCTTACATGAAGGCACGCGTAAGTCTGCTCGAAGATGTACTTCCCGATAATAAAGACGGTATTTTCCCGGCGCTTGTGTCATCTATCAAGGATTTGGCATCCGACATGGTAGCCAATTCGGGCATATTGCCGCCCGAAACCACTTTTGCCATCCGTAATATCGAAAATCCCGTTTTCCTGATCAACTATATCTGTGTGAATTTTGGTTTACAGGTGAAGGATAAAATTCATTTGCTCGAAACCGATGATGTCCTCGAACGCGGTTATCAGTTACTTGAGTTGCTCAACAAAGAATCGCAGTTGCTCGAGATGAAAATGACGATTCAAAATAAGGCGAAAGCAGGTATTGATCAGCAACAACGCGAGTATTTTCTTCAACAGCAGATGAAAACCATTCAAAATGAATTGGGTGGCGGTTCTCCCGAACAGGATATTGCTGACTTCAGACAGCGTGCCGACAAAAAGAAATGGGGCGAGGCGGTACAAAAGATTTTTGAAAAAGAACTAAAAAAACTGGAACGTACCAGCCAGCATTCTCCCGATTATTCTACTCAGCTGAATTATATTGAAACCATGCTCGATTTGCCCTGGAATGAATATACAAAGGACAATTTTAATCTGAAGCATGCGATGAAGGTGTTGAATGCTGATCATTTTGGCATGGAAAAGGTGAAGGATCGTATCATTGAACATCTGGCGGTATTGAAACTGAAAGGCGATATGAAATCGCCTATCATTTGTCTGTATGGCCCTCCGGGAGTTGGAAAGACTTCTCTCGGCAAATCGATAGCCAAAGCGTTGAACCGTAAGTATGTACGTGTTTCGTTGGGTGGACTGCACGACGAAGCTGAAATACGGGGTCACCGCAGAACCTATATCGGCGCATTGCCGGGACGTATCATGCAGAATATTCAGAAAGCCGAGTCGGCTAACCCGGTTTTTGTGCTTGATGAAATAGATAAGGTGACAGCTGATTACAAAGGTGATCCTTCATCAGCATTGCTCGAAGTACTCGATCCGGAACAAAATACTGCTTTCCACGACAATTATCTCGATGTGGATTTTGACTTGTCGAAAGTGATGTTTATTGCTACTGCCAATAACCTGAATACCATTCCACGGCCTTTGCTCGACCGTATGGAGTTGATTGAGGTGAGTGGTTATACCCAGGAAGAGAAAGTGGAGATCGCTAAACGTCACCTTATTGATAAGGAACTCGAAAACCACGGTTTGAAACATGAACATGTCACCCTGAAAAAAGACGTGTTGGAGAGACTTATTGAATCCTATACCCGCGAATCGGGTGTTCGTTCGCTTGATCGTCAGATCGCTTCACTGATGCGGAAAATTGCAAAAATGGTGGCTACAGGCGAAAAATATAATGTGGAAGTGACTGTGGATGAATTGAAAACTTATCTTGGAGCCTCACGTTACAGTAAAGACAAGTATCAGGGAAATGATTATGCCGGTGTGGTAACAGGATTGGCATGGACGCAGGTAGGCGGAGAGATTTTGTATATAGAGTCGAGCCTTAGCAAGAGCAAAGCTCCTAAACTTACACTCACAGGTAATCTGGGCGATGTGATGAAGGAGTCGGCCATGCTGGCGCTTGAATATATCAAATCGCACGCCGATAAACTGGGTATTGATCCATTACTCTTTGATGAATGGAACGTGCATGTTCACGTGCCGGAAGGTGCTATACCCAAAGACGGTCCATCAGCAGGTATCACCATGGTTACTGCTCTCGCGTCGGCATTTACCAAACGCAAAGTACGTAAGAATCTGGCTATGACAGGTGAAATTACCTTACGCGGAAAAGTGTTGCCGGTAGGGGGAATTAAGGAAAAAATCCTGGCTGCCAAACGTGCCGGTATTACCGATATCATTCTTTGTGAGGATAACCGAAAAGATATTGAAGAAATAAAAGCCGTATACCTCAAGGGATTGAGTTTTCATTTTGTGAAGGACATCATGGAGGTGATTGAGTTTGCTTTGCTTAAAGAAAAAGTGGCTTGATTTTTTTACCATATAAGTCATATAAGTCACATAAGTAATTCATTGAACAGTATTAATTGATTTACTTGATGTATAGTTTAAGAAAGGTCGAAGTTATTAGCTTCGACCTTTTTTTATATATAGTAACCTGATAGAAGATTACTTATGTGACTTATATGACTTATATGGTAAAAAATCAGAACGGCAAACCGCTTTCCTCATCACTTACCGGCGGAAGCTGAGTGTCGTCGGGTGCAGGAGCGTTATGAACAGGGTTAGTTACAGGAGCATGCGTTTCACCTGTTTCCGATTTCTTTCCTAAAAGCTGTATGCTTTCGGCATAGATTTCAGTTGTGTACCTTTTG